>JAZJZP010000133.1:37370-40644 GCA_040389805.1 Pseudomonadota bacterium | reverse complement strand
CTTGAGCAGGTCAAATGTCAGCATGGGCGTATTGTCGGTGCAGCGCAGCGGCTCAGGGAGCCTTAGGCGATTTTGGCTTGGTGCAAAGCGAGCAGTTGTTCCAGCAGGCGTTCACTGCGAAAGGGTTTGGCCATCACCGGCTGCCCTGACGCACTCAGGCGTGCAATTTCGGCCGGATCGGTATCGCCCGAGATGATGAGGGTGTAGAGCGAGACGCCCGATTCGCGCAAATAGGCTTGAATGGTCTGGCTCAATTGCAGCCCGTTGATGCCCGGCAGTCGGTAGTCGGTGATCAGGATGTCGGGCCGTTGGTTGCGGTCGCTGCTGGACAGCAGTTGCGGAAGCTCGTCCAGCAGCGCCTCGCCGTCGGGCCAGGTGCGGGTGTTGGCGCCCCAGCTTTGCAGCATCTCGCCCAAGGCACGGCGCAACAGCAGGTCGTCTTCAACAACCCAGACGTTGCGTCCGGTCAGTGGTTGTTGTGGCGAGGTGGGCGCCGCGGGTTTGGTGGTGTTGACGTGGTTGAGCGGCAGTTCGATGGAGAAGCAGGAGCCTCGGCCCAGGCGTGATTTGAGCGTGACCTGCTCACCCAGCAGCGAGGCGGTGCGTCGCACGATGGCCAAACCCAGGCCGATGCCGCGGCTGCGGTCTCGGGCGGCATTGCTCACTTGGTAGAACTCGTCAAAGATGCGCTCTTGCTGGTCGGGGGCAATGCCGATGCCTGTATCCCAGATATCGATGCGGACGCGGTGTTTGCCATGGCGTCGCACGGCTACCAGCACGCCGCCCTGTTGCGTGTAGCGAATGGCATTGGCCACCAGGTTGCGGATCACGCTGTGGATCAGCACCGGGTCGGTCAGTACGGTGAGGTTGCTGGTGGCATTTTTTGGGAAACGAAAACGCAGGCGCAGTCCCTTGGCGTCGGCGGCGCTTTGTTCATGCACCCTCAATGCGTGAAACACATCGTTGAGGCAGACGGGCTGGAACTGCGCTTGCACGGCGCCCGCATCCAGCCTTGAAATGTCAAGCAGCCCGACCAGCAGCGATTCCATCGACACCACGGCTTCGTCCAGCATGTTGGTGAGTTCCTGGACCTGGGGTGTGACCTCTTGCTGGCGCAAGAGGCTGACGAGCAGGCCAATGGCTGCGGTCGGTTGCCGCAGGTCATGGCTGGCCGACGCCAGGAACCGGGTTTTGGACTGGTTGGCCACTTCCAGGGCGCGGGTGCGCTCTGCCACGCGTTCTTCCAGAATGATGTTCAGCCGCTCGGACAGGTTCATGGTGTCCACGAACTTGCTCATCAAGGTCAGGGCGTAGCCCAGAAAAACAATGGGGGTGCAGTAGGGCGTCCAGTACAGGTCGGTGACCTCCATGTAAGAGGTCAAAAACAAGTAGTCATGGCCAATGCTGATGAAGGTTGCGGCGGGGCCGGCGGTCATGGCAATGGCCTCCAGCAAGGGGCGCTGCCAAGCCGTTTGAATGACCTTGATGAGCACCACGACGCTGGTCAGCATCATCAACGGGAAGGTGATGAGCCGCACCGTGTCCAGATAGGGCGTGCCCATGGCTGCCAGCGCCAGCAATGGAATGCCGAGGGTGATCGCGCGGATGGGCCAGATGACGCGGTCGAACTTGACATTGGCGTAGCTCAGCCCAAAGCCCAGCAGGAAGTAGGTCGACAGCGCGTGCGACGAAAAGAACAGCCAGTCCACCAGTGGTGGCGACCAACTGATGGTTTCTATGAAGTAAAACGCGTTGCGTGAACACATGACCACCATGAGTCCACCGAAGTAGGCAAAAACCTTGTCAGAGGGCCGTGCGCGCCACGCCAGCAGCAGGAACAAGGCCATGCCGGCCACGCTCAGGTTCAGGGTTTTGGGCAGGTCGACGGTGAGGGAGGACCAGCGGTCGAAGTCGGCCCGCATGTCGGCCACAGGGCCCGCAACCATGGGCGAGATGCCGGGCTTGCGGAAGGGGTTCATGCGCACATCGATGTCGACATCGTTGTAGCCCGCCAGCAGCACGTTGACGGGCAGTTCGACCAGGTAAGGCAAGGTGGCCATGCTGGTGATGTTTGAGCCCTCCAAGTGGCGGGTGGTCAGTTGCACACCATTGACGGTGATGCGGTGGTTGCCGGGGAGCCGGTCAATGCGCAGCGCGTAGGGGACCGTGGGCGACTGCTCCATGACGATCTTGGCGCGGTAGCAGGCCACTGCTGGGGCTTTGATGCCGAGTTGGGTCCAGTCGTCCGGCAGCTTGACCGGGACTTCAGGTTGGTGCTCGGAGCACGAGCCCATGGCCAGGGTCGCTTCGTTCACCTCCACGGTGGGCGCAATATTGCCTGCCCAGGTGTTGGCGGTGGTCAGCAAAGCCAGGCAGGCGAGCACCCGACGCCAGCGATGAGGCCAGTTCAATCCCATGATCAGCGTTGAAGTAGCATGGCATCGCCATAACTGAAGAAGCGGTACTGGTGCTCGATGGCGTGCTGATAGAGGGCGTGGATGTGGTCGTAGCCGGCAAAGGCACTGACCAGCATCATCAAGGTGCTCTTGGGCAAGTGGAAGTTGGTGACCAGCAGGTCGACCACCTTGAACTCAAATCCGGGGGTGATGAAGATGGTGGTGTCCCGGCTGCCTGCCTTGAGGATCTGTGGCGAGGTGCTGAACAAGGCCGCAGATTCGAGGGCTCGCAAGGTGGTCGTGCCCACCGCCACCACGCGACCGCCTTCGGACTTGGTGCGTTCAATGGCATCGACCGTGGCTTGGCTGACCTCAAACCACTCGCTGTGCATTTTGTGTTCAGATAAATTTTCAGTGCGAACCGGCTGGAACGTGCCAGCGCCGACATGCAGGGTGATTTCGGCCGTGTCGACGCTGCGCCGCTTCAAGGCCGCCAGCAAGGCATGGTCAAAATGCAGTGCCGCCGTCGGGGCTGCCACCGCGCCGGGACGTGCGGCAAAGACCGTCTGGTAGCGACTGGCGTCTTCGGCCGAGTCGGTGTGGGTGATGTAGGGCGGAAGCGGTACATGACCGTGTTGCTCCAGCAGCACCAGCGGGTCGCCCGAAAAGCGCAGGTGGAAGAGCCCGTCGTCAGGGCCGCCGCGGCCCAACACCTCGGCCTCAAACGCGTCGGCAAAACGAACCGTGCTGCCTGCCTTGGGTGACTTGCTTGCGCGCATGTGGGCGAGCACTTCGTGGTTGGGCAGGATGCGCTCGACCAGCGCTTCTACCGAGCCACCGCTGGTTTTGTGGCCAAACAGGCGCGCCTTGATGACACG
>JAZJZP010000133.1:32699-37360 GCA_040389805.1 Pseudomonadota bacterium | reverse complement strand
GCAGGTCTCTGAAGACGCGATCAACCAGCGCAGGGGATCGACCATCCAGGAGGCGCGACGCGCTGCGCTCGGAGGCGGGATGTTGGGCAATGAGGGCGGGCGGGAGTTCGAAGTCGAAATCGCCAAGGGTATAGGTTCGTGGTACTGCGGGCATGCCATTGAGGGGCTGACGAGCCCCGTGCCAAGGAAACGTTGATTGTCGTTGATCGCCTTGGCTTCGGTGCGTAAAGATCACCACCCATTGGCGGGGGGTGAGGATTTGGTCGCACTTTGGGGCGGTGGGCCTATTGCATTGCACAATCATTGCCAATTCACATTTGCTGCCCTCTCTACCGTGTCTGCTGCCAAAGCGTCTGCCGTCAAACCCGCCATCTCCGGGCCTGCCAAGGCCCTGGAGAAGCTGGGCTTGGTGCGCGACATCGACCTGGCCTTGCATCTACCGCTGCGCTACGAAGATGAGACCCGCCTCACCCGCTTGCGTGATGCCCGCGATGGCGAGACCGTGCAGATCGAGGGCGTCGTGCGCGAGAGTCGCCTTGAAGTCCGAACCCGGCGGCAGTTGGTCGTGAAACTGGACGACGGCAGTGGCGAGGTGCTGCTGCGGTTTTTGAACTTTTACGCCACCCAGCAAAAGGCCTGGGTGCCGGGGGTGCGGCTGCGCGTGCGTGGCGAGTTGCGTCACGGGTTTTTCGGACGCGAGATGATGCACCCGTCGGTGAAGGTGGTGAGCGATGACACCCCCCTGGCTGCCTCGCTCACCCCGGTCTACCCGGCCAGTGCCGGTCTGCCGCAGGCTTATCTGCGCAGGGCGGTGGAGTCGGGCTTGAGGCGAGCGCCGCTGGACGAGGTGCTGCCGGCCGGTTTGATGCCGCCTGCATGGCCCAGCTTGCGAGAGGCCTTGCAGTTCTTGCACCACCCCAGTCCCGAGGTGTCGGTGGCCACGCTGGAGGACCACAGCCATCCGGCCTGGATGCGGCTGAAATTTGAAGAACTGTTGGCGCAGCAGCTTTCGCAGTTGCAGGCGCGGCAGGAGCGCGCGCATTTGAAGGCACCTGCGCTGCTCGCCTTGCCGGGCGGCCTGCATGAGCGCTTGTTGGCGGTCTTGCCCTTTCAACTCACCGCGGCGCAGCGGCGGGTCAGCGACGAAATCGCCGACGACCTGGAACGCCCGCAGCCGATGCACCGATTGCTGCAGGGCGATGTGGGCTCGGGCAAAACCGTGGTGGCCGCGCTGGCAGCCGCCGTGGCCATGGATGCCGGCTGGCAGTGCGCCTTGATGGCGCCCACCGAGATTTTGGCCGAGCAGCATTTTCGCAAGCTGGTCAGCTGGCTGGAACCCTTGGGGATTCGGGTGGCGTGGCTCACGGGCAGTCTCAAAGCCAAGGCCAAGCGTGAGCAGATGGCGAGCGTGGCATCTGGTGAGGCGCAGTTGGTGGTGGGTACCCACGCCGTCATTCAGGACCAGGTGGTGTTTGCCAAGTTGGGCTTGGCCATCATTGACGAGCAGCACCGTTTTGGCGTGGCCCAACGCCTGCAGCTGCGCCGTAAGCTGGAGAGCGCCGAGCTGGAGCCGCACCTGCTGATGATGAGCGCCACCCCCATCCCGCGCACCCTGGCCATGACCTACCTGGCCGACCTGGAGGTGAGCACCATCGACGAGTTGCCGCCAGGGCGCACCCCCATCGTCACCAAGGTGTTTGCCGATTCACGCCGGGACGAGGTCATCGAACGCATCCGCGATGAGGCCGCCAAAGGTCGGCAAGCCTACTGGGTGTGCCCCTTGATTGACGAAACTGAAGAGGCCGACCAGGCCGCTGACGAGGTGGCGGGCCGGGTCAGCAATCGGCGTGCGCCGCTCGATTTGAGCAATGTGACACAGACCCACCAGGAGCTGTCAGACGCACTGCAGGGCCATGCGGTCGGACTGTTGCACGGCCGCTTGCCGTCTGCGGAGAAGGCGCAGGTGATGGCACGGTTTTCAAGAGGCGAGCTGTCGGTGCTGGTGGCCACCACGGTGATCGAGGTCGGGGTGGACGTGCCCAATGCCAGCCTGATGGTGATCGAACATGCCGAACGTTTTGGCCTGAGCCAGTTGCATCAGTTGCGGGGTCGGGTCGGGCGTGGCGCCGTGGCCAGTGTGTGTGTGCTGCTGTACTCCTCGCCGTTATCGGACTCGGGCAAGTCGCGCCTGAAGGCCATGGCCGAGACCAACGATGGCTTTGAAATCGCCCGACGGGATCTGGAGATTCGAGGTCCGGGCGAGTTCATGGGGGCGCGCCAGTCTGGCGCGGCCTTGCTGCGGTTTGCCGACTTGTTGCTGGACCAGGCCTTGGTGGGGCGCTCACGCCAAGCGGCCGAACAACTGCTGGCCCAGCACCCGCACATCGCGGCTTTGCAGGTGCAGCGTTGGCTGGGACAAAAATCCGAGTACCTCAAGGCCTGAGCCGGGTCCTGCTACTCTCTGCCTTATGACCTTGACTGAACTTCGCTACATCGTTGCGGTGGCCCGCGAGCGCCACTTTGGCCGCGCCGCCGAGGCCTGCTTTGTGTCGCAACCGACCTTGTCGGTGGCCGTTAAAAAGCTTGAAGACGAGTTGGACGTCAAGCTGTTTGAGCGAGGCAGTGCCGAGGTCAGCGTCACCCCCTTGGGCGAAGAAATCGTGCGACAGGCCCAGGCCGTGCTGGAGCAGGCCCAGGCCATCAAGGAAACCGCCAAACGCGGCAAAGACCCCTTGGGTGGTCCCTTGCGCCTGGGGGTGATCTACACCATCGGGCCCTATCTGCTGCCCGATCTGGTGCGTCAAACGATCGCGCGCTTGCCGCAGATGCCCTTGATGCTGCAAGAGAACTTCACGGTCAAACTGCTGGAAATGCTGCGCGCGGGAGAGCTCGATTGCGCCATCCTGGCCGAGCCTTTTCCGGACGCAGGTCTGGCGGTGGCCCCTTTGTACGACGAGCCTTTCATGGTTGCGGTGCCCCGCGGCCACCCCTTGGCAACGCACCAACGGGTCAACGCTGAAGAGCTCAAGCACGAGACCATGCTGCTGCTGGGCACGGGGCATTGTTTCCGTGACCATGTGCTGGATGTTTGCCCAGAGTTCGCCCGCTTCTCCAGCGATGCCGAGGGCATTCGCCGCAGTTTCGAGGGCTCTTCCCTGGAGACCATCAAACACATGGTGGCGGCGGGCATGGGCGTCACGGTGGTGCCGCGTTTGTCGGTGCCGGCGCAGCCGCATCCGAATCTGGCCTTCATCCCGTTTGACGATCCGGTGCCGACCCGCCGGGTGGTGCTGGTGTGGCGGCGCAGCTTCACGCGCTATGAGGCCATTGCTGCATTGCGCAATGCCGTGGTGGCTTGCCCGCTGGAGGGTGTTATTCGGCTGCCGGCTTGACCTTGGTGGGGTCGATGTCGTAGGGTTCGAAACAGTCGACCACGGTGAAGTACAGCGAGGCGTAGAACGCGCTTGCCAGCCACATGGCCAGCATCGTGATCAGGGCTTTGACCAGCATGGGCTCGGGCACGATGGCCACCAGTGCCCGATCGATCACCGCCACGGCCAAGGCGATCCCGAACCAGCCCAGCCCGAACAAGATGAACGCGCCCAGGTTGCGCCAACAGGCCACGGTGCTGAAGAACAAGGCTTTGAGCACCGGCAGCTTGCCCCAATACACCAACGCTGGCGTGTGCCAGAACACCAGCGAGAGTGGCAAGGTCAAGCCCATGCGCCACAGAAGGTCAGCGCGTACCTCGGGGTTGTCAAAGACGTCAGAGGCTTGCTTGGCCGACTCCAATGCGGTGGCGAGTGCTTCAGAGCCCGGCCCAAAGGCATCGGCCAGTTGCATCACCAACAGGGTGCCCAACACATAGGCGCCTCCCAGCTTGGCCCAGGTGGCGCGCATCGGCGGCCCGTCTTTCAGGGGCTCCAGCAGCACCCCGGGGGTGACACGTTGTTCGGACAACACCCTGCGACTGGCCAGCATGAAGCCCATCCACACAATGGGCATCAAGGCCACCACGGCCAAGGGCCCGATCACCGGGATGCCAATGAGCAGCAAGGCGGCCATGGCCACCAAACCCAGCAGGCCGACAAACCCCAAGGGTTGGCGGACGCAGGCGCGCAAACCGTGACCAATCCAGGTCAGCCCCATGCGGGGCGGCATGATGCGCAGCTTCATTCGGCAGGGGTCCCTGTGCTGGCGCTACGCAGGTAGTGCCATGGCGCCTGGCGCCTTAGCGTCAAGACGCGCTCAAAATGTTGTGGGTCGTGGGCTTGCAGCATGGCGGCGTCGCGTGGCAAGTAAAAGTCCCACAGGCGAGAGGTCCAGAAACGCAGGGCCGCTGCTCGCATCAGGGCCGGCAGCAGGCGCAGTTCCGCATCGCTCAAGGGGCGTTGTTCGTCGTAGGCGGCCACAAAGGCCTGGGCGCGTGTTTCATCCAGCGTGCCGGTGCTCAGATCGATGCACCAGTCGTTGAGGCACACGGCGATGTCAAAGCCAAAGGTGTCGCATCCCGCAAAGTAAAAATCAAAGAAACCCGACAGCGTGGGGCCATCGAACATCACATTGTCACGAAACAGATCCGCATGGATCGGCCCCTGGGGCAAGCCTTGGTAGTCGGTGGTGTTGGCCAGCGCTTCGACCGAGCGGCGCCGGCGCATCGC
>JAZJZP010000133.1:31636-32689 GCA_040389805.1 Pseudomonadota bacterium | reverse complement strand
GGTCAGTTCGGATTGAATCAAGTCGCGCTGCGCGTCATTCAGATAGGGCGCAACCACCGGGATGGTTTCCGTCCACCAGGTCAGGCCGCGTAAATTGGGCTGCTGTGCGGGGTAATCGAGCCCTGCCAGGTGCATGCGCGCCAACATGGCACCGACTTGTGCGCAATCGGTGGCTTGAGGGTTCAGCTGATTGCGGCCCTTCAGTCGGGTGACGACGGCGGCGGGCTTGCCGTTGAGCGTGTGCAGGATTCGACCTTGGGCATCTGGCTGGGGCGCGGGCACCGGAATGCCTCGTTCCGCCAAGTGGCGCATGAGCTCCAGATAAAACGGCAGTTGCTCAAATTTGAGGCGCTCGAACAGCGTCAGAACATAGTCGCCCTGGTCGGTGCTGACAAAGTAGTTGGTGTTTTCAATGCCAGAGGCACAGCCTTGCAGGGACTGCACGGAACCAAGCCCCAGGACTGACATCAGGCCGGAGGCTTCAAGCGGGGACACTTCAGTGAAAACGGCCATGACAGGGTTTGAAAGCGAAGGCAAGTGGTGCTGAGAGTTTGCACAGCGTAGGCGAAAACCCTCAGCGTATGAGGCGCGCTGAGGGTGTGATTGTAGGAGTCGATGTGGCAGACTCCTCACAGTTCTGAAATAAGGCCCCCCAGGTCGGCGGGGTCCGCACATTCTGATAAGAGGAGCCGGTTGGTCATCATGAGTACTCAAGCACTGAAAAATTCATCGTCGTTCACGCGTTTGTCCTTGGTCGCTGCGGCCTTGTTCGGCGTGCTTTCTCCGTCGGTTCAGGCTGAGACTTTGCTCAGTGGCTACGTTGGAGGCACCTTTGGCGTGGCCCCCAGCCAGCGGGTGTGTGACCAGGCCCCCACTTGCACCCGCGTCGGGACGGCTGGCAAGTTGTTCGGTGGTTGGAACATGACGCCCAATGTGGCGGCTGAAATCAATTACTTCTACTTTGGTGCTTTGGACAAGTCGTATGACGGCACGCAAACGGCGCCCCTCGGTGTCGCCTCCGTCAAAGAAACATCCCGCGTGGTGACCGTGGGT
>JAZJZP010000133.1:10503-31626 GCA_040389805.1 Pseudomonadota bacterium | reverse complement strand
TGGAGCATCGAGCTGTTCCAAGTGTTTACCAATCACATCCGTTTGGGCGCGGCACAGAGTCAATTGAACAAGGTCACCACCATGGCCAGCGGTGCGGTTCAACATGAACGCACCTACACGATGGTGCCCTACCTGGGTCTGGGCATCTCGTTGCCAATCAACAGCACCTTGCGTTTCCAATCTGGCTACGACTACATCATTGATGGCGATGCCAGTCACCACTTGTTCTCTGCCGGGTTCTCCGCCGAGTTCTGATTGAGTAGAGGGCCTGCGCAAGCAGGCCCCACAATGCGGGCCATGAACGATCTGGCCTCTTCTACTGATTCCCTGCCCACCCTCTTGCTGGTGGACGGCTCCAGCTACCTGTACCGCGCTTTTCACGCCATGCCCGACCTGCGCGGGCCCCTGGGTGAGCCCACCGGCGCGGTCCACGGCATGGTCAACATGCTGCGCCGACTGCGCGAGCAGGTGCCTGCGGAACACGCGGTGTGCGTCTTTGACGCCAAAGGCCCCACCTTCCGCGACGACTGGTACCCGCAGTACAAGGCCCACCGGCCGTCGATGCCGCCAGACCTGGCCGCCCAAATCGGCCCCGTTCATGAGGTCGTCAAACTGTTGGGCTGGCCCATCCTTGAAGTGCCGGGAATTGAGGCCGACGATGCCATTGGCACCTTGGCCGAGGTGGCCGCACGCAGCGGGCACCGCGTGGTGGTCTCGACCGGCGACAAGGACCTGGCGCAACTGGTCAATGATCGCGTCACCTTGGTCAACACCATGAGCAACGAGGTCTTGGACGAGGCCGGCGTGCTGGCCAAGTTTGGCGTGCCACCCAATCGAATCATTGACTACCTCACCCTGGTCGGGGACACCGTGGACAACGTGCCGGGGGTCGAGAAGGTGGGCCCCAAAACAGCGGTCAAGTGGCTGGCAGAGCATGGCTCGTTGGACGGTGTGGTCGCCGCGGCGAGCACCATCAAAGGCGTGGTCGGCGAGAACCTGCGCAAGGCCCTGGACTGGCTGCCGCAAGCGCGTCGCCTCGTCACGGTGCAGCTCGATTGCGACCTGACGGCTCATGTACCCCAATGGCCGTCGCTGGATGCGCTGGCCCTGCGCCAGCCGGATCTGCCCGCCTTGCGAGACTTTTCCATCCAGTACGGTTTCAAGACCTGGACGCGCGAGTTGGAGCAGGCTTTGGGTCGAGCTCCCTCCGCCGCTAAACCCGTTGTCAAAGCAGCCACGTCCAACACCGGTGCTACTGGTGATCTGTTTGGTGACGAGGCTCCCGCCGACGAGGCACAAGTTGAGGCGCAGGCGCAAATCCACTACGACTGCATCACCGATTGGACAACATTCGACCGCTGGCTGGCCAAGATCGAAGCAGCCGAGTTGACGGCGTTTGACACCGAGACCGATTCGCTGGAGCCCATGAAGGCCCACATCGTGGGCCTGTCGTTCTCAGTGAATGTGGGCGAGGCGGCCTACATTCCCTTGGCTCATCAAGGCCCGGATGCGCCCGAGCAGTTGCCACTGCAAGCTGTGCTTGACCGTTTGACGCCTTGGTTGACGAGCGCCAGTCAGCACAAGGTGGGCCAAAACATCAAGTACGACACCCACGTGCTGGCCAACCATGGCATTGCGGTGCAAGGCTATGCCCACGACACCATGCTGCAAAGCTATGTGCTTGAAGCGCACCGGCCGCACAATTTGGAGAGCCTGGCCTTGCGGTTTCTGAACCGCAAAGGCCTGAGCTACGAAGAGGTGGCGGGCAAGGGCGCCCAGCAGATCCCCTTTGCGCAAGTGGCGGTGGATCGCGCTACGCAGTATTCGTGCGAAGACAGTGACCTGACCCTGCATCTGCACCAGATCCTGTGGCCACGCCTGCAAGCCGAAGCGGCCTTGATGGACGTGTATCAGCGCATGGAAATGCCCGTCTCCCGCCTGCTGCAACGCATCGAGCGCAATGGCGTGCTGATCGACCGCGAAAAGTTGCAACAACAAAGTCATGAGCTGGGACAGCGCCTGATGGAGTTGGAGCAGCAAGCTTACGAGTTGGCCGGGCAACCCTTCAACTTGAGTTCGCCCAAGCAAGTGGGTGACATCCTGTTCACCAAACAAGGCCTGCCGGTGCTCAAGAAAACCCCGACGGGCACGCCCGCCACGGGCGAAGAGGTGCTCGAAAAACTGGCCGAGGACTACCCTTTGCCCGCGCGCATCCTGGAGCACCGCGGCCTGTCCAAGCTCAAGTCCACCTACACGGACAAGCTGCCCCTGATGGTCAACGCCGAGACCGGGCGGGTGCACACCAACTACTCGCAGGCGGTGGCAGTCACGGGGCGCTTGTCCAGCAACGAGCCCAATTTGCAGAACATCCCTGTGCGCACGGCGGAAGGGCGTCGCATCCGTGAAGCGTTCATCGCGCCGCCGGGCCATGTGATCGTGTCGGCCGACTACTCGCAGATCGAGTTGCGCATCATGGCCCACATCTCGCAAGACGAGAGTCTGCTCAAGGCGTTTGCTGCGGGGCTGGATGTGCACCGGGCCACCGCCGCCGAGATCTTTGGGGTCGATGCAACCGAAGTCAGCAGTGAGCAGCGCCGTTACGCCAAGGTGATCAACTTTGGTCTGATCTACGGCATGAGTGCCTTTGGCCTGGCATCGAACCTGGGCATTGAGCGCTCCGCAGCGGCGGCCTACATCGAGCGCTACTTTCAGCGCTACCCCGGGGTCAAGCGCTACATGGACGAGACCCGCGCCGCGGCCAAGGCGCAGGGCTATGTCGAAACCGTGTTTGGCAGGCGTCTGTGGTTGCCTGAGATCAACAGCCCTAACGGGCCGCGACGTGCGGGGGCGGAGCGGGCGGCGATCAATGCGCCCATGCAGGGCACGGCGGCCGACCTGATCAAGCTCGCCATGGTGGCCGTGCAAGCGGCTCTGGATGCGCAGGGCAAGGCCAGCAAAATCATCATGCAGGTGCACGATGAGTTGGTGCTGGAGGTGCCCGAGGCTGAGCTCGATTGGGTGCGCACCGAAGTGCCCGCCCAGATGGCCTCGGTGGCGGCATTACGCGTACCGTTGCTGGCCGAGGTGGGGGTAGGCACCAATTGGGAGGCTGCGCATTGATCTCACGGAAGTGTCAAACTCTTGACACAGGCTTGTGCGCATAATCGATTGCCCGAGTTTTTTGCCGGTTTTTTGGGTTCGGCGCCGATCCGTTGTTGCATGCTTTCACCATGATTCCGTCAGACACTTTGCCTCAGGCATCAGGAGCCAAACGCTTGAAATTGCTCAGTCGTGAACAAGCCATCCTGGAGTTCAACCGGCGCGTGCTGGCCCAGGCCGAGCGTCAGGATGTCCCGTTGCTGGAGCGCCTGCGCTACATCTGCATCGTCTCGTCCAACTTCGACGAGTTCTTTGAAGTGCGCTATGCCGACGTGCTGGAGGCCTCGCGGGTGCGGGGCTCGGGCATCGGCCCCAAGTACCTGGCCGATGTCTCTGAAGAGGCGCATCGCCTGGTGCACGAGCAGTACCAGATTTTCAACGAGGTGCTCAGCCCGGCCCTCAAGCAAGAGGGCATCGACATCCTCAACCACGCCGACCGCACACCTGCGCAACGCGAATGGGTGTCGGGGTTCTTTCACAAGCAGGTGCGGCCTTTGCTGGTGCCGATCGGGCTGGACCCGTCGCACCCTTTTCCGCAGGTGGCCAACAAGACGCTCAACTTCATCGCCAAACTCGGGGGCCGTGACGCCTTTGGGCGCGACAACTCGATTGCCATCGTGCGCATTCCGCGCGTGTTGCCACGGGTCATCCGCCTGCCTGAAGAGCTCAGCCCCGGTCGCCAGTCCTTCATCTTGCTCTCCAGCGTCATTCGGGCGCACCTGCATGAGCTCTTCCCTGGGCGTGAGATCCAGGCGTTCTCGCAGTTCCGGGTTACCCGCGACTCCGACATCGATGTTGACGAAGACGACGTGACCGACCTGCGCGAGGCACTGCGCACCAAGATGAGCACGCGGCAATTTGGGCAGGCCATTCGCATGGAAGTGGTCAGCAGTTGTCCGCAAGAGCTCTCTGACTTCTTGCTGGAGCAGTTTGGTTTGACGGAGCAGGCGCTCTACAAGGTCAATGGTCCGGTCAACTTGGTGCGGCTCAGCCAGTTGATTGACAAGGTGCCGGCAGATTCTCTGCACTTTGAACCCTATCAGCCGGGGTGGCCGGAGGGCTTGCCCCGCCATGGCGGCATGCTGGAGCATTTGCATGCGGGCGATGTCATGCTGCACCACCCCTTTGAGTCGTTCGACACGGTCGTGCAGTTTTTGCGCGAGGCCGTGATGGACCCCGATGTGCTGGCCATCAAGCAAACCATCTACCGCACCGGCAGTGAGTCGGTCTTGATGGAGCTGTTGCTGGAGGCGGTGCGGCGCGGCAAAGAGGTGCTGGCCGTGGTCGAGCTCAAGGCCCGTTTCGACGAAGAGGCCAACATCAACTGGGCCGAGCGTCTGGAGGCCCTGGGCGCCCAGGTGGTCTATGGCATCGTCGGCCTCAAGACCCACGCCAAGATGATGCTGGTGACGCGTCGGGAAGGCACACGCTTGCGGCGCTACGCGCATTTGTCCACCGGCAACTACAACCCCCGCACGGCGGGGCTCTACACCGACGTGGGCTTTCTGACCACAAACCCCGAGCTCACGGCCGATGTGGACATGGTCTTTCAGCAGCTGTCCAGCCTGACGCAGCTGAAGTCGCCCAAGCAACTGCTGCTGGCGCCCTTTTCCATGCAAAAGCAGTTGGTCAAACTCATCGCTCGGGTGGGGGAGGCCGCGCGGGCCGGACAGACCGCCCGCATCGTGCTCAAGCTCAACTCGCTGACCGACGAGCCCTTGATCCTGGCCTTGATTGAAGCCGGCCAGTGCGGGGCCAACATTGACCTGATCGTGCGCGGCGCCTGTGTCTTGCCGCCCGGGGTGCTGGGTTTGACCGACAACATCCGGGTGCGCTCGGTGGTGGGCCGCATGCTGGAGCACACCCGCATCCTGTACTTCCGGTGGGGCGACAGCGACCACGAAGAGGTGCTCTACCTGTCGAGTGCCGATTGGATGAACCGCAACATGACGCGGCGCATCGAGGTGGCGTGGCCGGTGCGTGATCCGGTCCTGCGTCAGCGCATGATCGACGAGTGCCTGGTGCCCTACCTCTACGATCGCTGCGACGCCTGGCAGCAACTCAGCAATGGGCGCTACGAGCGAGTGGGCATGGATGGACCGAGTGCACAGCGTGCCTTGATGGCGCGCTTTCGCTCCGTGCCCTGAGCCATTGCCATGGACTTGGTGTTGTGGCGGCACGCCCAGGCTCAGGTGGAGCCTGTGGCCGATGACCTGGCTCGGCGACTGACCACCAAAGGCGAGCGCCAGGCGGACCGCATGGCGGCCTGGTTGAACCAGCGCCTGCCCAACACCGCCCGCATTTTGGTCAGCCCGGCGCAGCGCACCCAGCAGACGGCCCAGGCTTTGGCGCGCGCGTTCAAGACGGTGGAGGTTTTGGCCCCCGTTGCGTCGGTGGACGATGTGTTGCAGGCGGCCCGCTGGCCTGACACCAAAGACACCGTGCTTTTGGTCGGGCATCAGCCCACGCTGGGGATGGTGGCGGCCCGCTTGATGACGGGCCAAGACCTGCCCTGGTCCATCCGCAAAGGGGCGGTGTGGTGGTTGCGGGGGCGCGAGCTGGAGGGCGCGCTTGTGGTCACCCTGCAGGCGGTGCAGTCCCCCGACTTTCTGTGACCTGACGGTGCGTGGTTGGATTGGCGGGATTTCCCCGGATAATTGGGGTGCATGAAATTGTTGACCGCTCTTCCTCCCCCTCCCAGCAGGCCCGCGCCTGAGGCGTGGCATTTTCAGCATCCCGTGCGCATTTACTGGGAAGACACCGATGCCGGAGGCATTGTCTTTTATGGCAACTACCTCAAGTTCATGGAGCGCTGCCGCACCGAGTGGCTCAGCCGCCTGGGGTTTGCCCAAGAGCGCATGCGCGTCGCGGGCGAAGGCATGTTCGTGGTGGGCGATACCCAGTTGCGTTACCTCAAGCCGGCGCGGCTGGACGATGTCCTCACCGTCACCGTGGAGCTCCATGAATTGGGGCGCGCCTCGATGGCCTTTGTACAAGAGGTCTGGCGGGGCGATACTTTGCTGACCCAAGGCCGCGTGCGCATTGGTTGGGTCGAGCCTGTTGAGGGCCACTTCAAGTCCGCGCGCATTCCTGCCAAGATCCTGGCCATCTTGCCCACCCCTCGTCAAGTGATTGAAAGTTGACCATCCATGAATCAAGACTTGTCCATTTTTGAACTGGTCAAGCACGCCAGCGTGGTCGTGCAGATCGTGCTGGTGTTGCTCATGGCGGTGTCGCTGGCCAGCTGGAGCGTGATCTTTGGCAAGTCCTTCGGGCTCAAGCGGCTGCGGTCTGACAACGACGAGTTCGACCGTGAATTCTGGGCCGGGCGCACCTTGCAGGAGCTCTACCAGGACGCCAGCCGAGGCGATGGCCCGCCCTCGCCACAAGAGCGCATTTTTGCCGCCGGCATGCGCGAGTTCTTGAAGCTGCGTGAACGCCGTGTCTCCGATGTGGCCAGTTTGTTGGATGGCTCACGTCGGGCCATGCGGGCCAGCTACCAGCGTGAAATGGACGTCATCGAGTCGCGGCTGGATTTTCTGGGCTCGGTGGGCTCGGTGTCGCCTTACATCGGGCTGTTTGGCACCGTGTGGGGCATCATGCATGCGTTCACGGGTTTGTCGAACATGCAGCAAGTGACGCTGGCCACGGTGGCACCAGGCATTGCCGAGGCGCTAGTGGCCACGGCCATTGGCCTGTTTGCCGCCATCCCGGCGGTGCTGGCCTACAACCGCTTTGCGCGCGACATCGACCGGCTGGCGACACAGATGGAGTCCTTCATTGATGAGTTCTCCAACATTCTGGCGCGCAACATCCAGCCTGGGGCCGCGCCTGCGGGGCCTGACATGACCCGCCCATCCTCGACGGTGCGCTGACCCCATGGCCCAGCTCAATGCCCGAGGCGGTGGACGCCGCCGCCGTACCCACAACGAGATCAACATGGTGCCGTTCATCGACGTCATGCTGGTCCTGCTCATCATTTTCATGGTGAGTGCGCCCCTGATGCCGACCGGCGTGGTGGACTTGCCCAGCGTGGGCAAAGCCCGCCAGGCGCCTGAAAAAGTGATCGAGGTGGTGGTGGGCGAGGGCGAAGAGCTCTCGCTGCGCATCGATCATCAGCGCGGTGCGCCCATGGCGCTGGCGGCCCTGGCGGTCCGGGTCAAAGCCGAGCAGGACAGCGCTCAAGGCGGGGCCAGTGCCGTGCCGGTCATCATCAGTGCCCGCAAAGATGTGCGCTATGACGCCGTGGTGCGCGTCATGGACACCTTGCAGCGTGCCGGGGTGGTCCGCGTCGGGCTCACCGTGCACACCACCGGGGGGTGAGCTTGATGGCCCATGGCGTCGCGTTTCGTCCGCAGGGCAGCGATGGCCTGGGCCTGGGCGCCGTGCTGGCGCTGCTCGCCCACGCGCTCTTGGTGGCCGCGCTGGCGTTTGGGGTGAGCTGGAAGACACACAGCCCGGCCGTGCTGGAGGCTGAAGTCTGGTCCGAGGTGCCGCATGCGGCCGCCCCCGAGGCTCCGCCTCCACCGCCCATTGAGGTGCCGCCAACCCCGCCGATCGAAACCGCTGCGCCTGCGCCCGAGGTGGCGCCTGAGCCCGAACCGATTGCCGAGCTGGCGCGTCAGCCTGAGCCCAAGCGCAAACCCAAGCCCAAGCTGAAGGAAAAACCGGTGCCGCCCGTGGTCAAGGTCGAGCCCAAGCCGCCTACACCTAAAAAGGTGCAAGCGCCCGTCACCCCCGTGACGCCGCCCAAGGCCGTGAGCAGCGCTGAGCGCGAAGCCCAGCGCCGTGCCAATCTGGACCGCATGATGAACGATCTGGGTGGACAGGGCGGGCTGGGCAGCTCGGCTCGCTCGGCCGGGCCCTCAGGCAACTATGGTGGCAAGCTGAGGTCGCGCATCATCCCTAATATTGTGTTCACCGGCACGCTCAATGGCAATCCGACGGCCTTTGTCGAGATCCGCTGCGCTCCTGATGGGCGGATCTTGTCGCGGCGCTTGCTCGACTCCAGCGGCTCGCCGGAGTGGGACAACGCGGTGCTGCGTGGCATCGACAAGACTGAATTCATTCCGCTGGACGACAACGGTCGCCTGCCGGACACTGTCTTGCAAATCGGGATCAGTCCGAAGGATCGCTGACCTGTCCCTCTACCCGCGCCCGCCACAGCCAGCCATGGCGCAAGGCCAGCGTCAGCCAGTCGGTCAGATTGAAGTCGACTGGGGCGGCCTCCAGCAGGGTGGCCAAGCTGGCGGGGTGGTCTGGATTGGGGGTGGACAGGGCGTTCATCCACGTCAGCATGGCGTGGGGCAGGGAGTAGACCTCCGCTCGCCAATGGGTGCGCCACACGACGGCCGTCTCGGCTTGACCCGCCGACAGGGCTTGGCGCATGGATTCCAGGGCGTGCTCTGCGACCTCCGCCCCGGACGCACCACCGGCCTGGTGGGCCGTCCAGATCGTCACAATCGGCCAGGAGGAGGGGATCACGCGCGTGCCGGGGCGCAGTTGCAGCACCAGCTCGTTTGGATCAGCGTGTTCGAGCAAGTGGAGGGACTGCGGTTCAAAGACCGCGTCTTGCGCTTGTTCGGCCGTGTGCCGCGCCCAATCCAGGCGGGCGCAGTCGCTCAGGTAGGGCCAGTCCTTTAACACCGCAACCTGAGATAAACAGTCGGGCAGGTGCTGTCCCCATCTGCTCAGGTCCCCTTGGCTTGGTGGGTGCGCTTGCCACAACTGCGACCCCAGCACCGCCATGGCTTCATCGCCCAGCAGGGCCCGGATGGTGGAGTAGGCGGCAGCCAAGGCGCGTTCTGCCGTGGCAGCGGCATTGCCCCGGTAGGCGCTCAAGCCGCGCTGCAACACGGGCCCCTCTTCACGCCAACCTGGGCATGCCTCTCCAGCCTTGCCAGCCCCGGCAGGCTGGTCCCACAAGGCCCGCAACACGGCTGCCTGCCGCCGCGCTTCGGTGCTCATGCCGCGGCCTCATCAGCCAGCCTGGCTTGGTCCAGCAGTACCGCCAGCGCAGGCAGCTGGGTGTCCCACTCAATCAAGGTCGGGCAGGCTCCCAGCAGGCGCATTGCCTCACCATAGACCTGCCACACCACGGGCTGCACGGTGTGGCTGTGGTCGTCCACAATCAACTGGCTGGCGTGCTGAGGGGGATTGAAGCCGGCCAGATGGACCTCGCCCACCAGACCGGGCTTGAGCGCCCGCACGAACTCCAGCGCAACCCTGCCTGCGGCCTGTAGCTGTGCATTGAAATCGGCCTCTGCCAGAGGACCATCGCTTTGGCGGATTTGGTTCAACCCGTTCACCACCAGGTTGTTGATGTCCAGCAGCAACTGGCATCCGCTGCGCAGGCACAGGGCGCTTAAAAATTCGGGTTCCGGGATGACATCGTCGGCGTAGCTTAGGTAGGCCGACAGGTTTTCGACCAGGATCGGGCGGCGCAAGCGCGATTGGACCACCTCGACATTGCGCACCATGATGTCCAGTGACGCCTGGGTGAAGGCCACGGGCAGCAAGTCACTGGCATGCACCGATGCGAGGTCAGGGCGCCAGCCCGGTGCGCGTGCAAAACTGGCGTGGTCGGAGACCCGCACCGGCTCGACCCGCTCGACCAAACGGGCCAACTGATCCAGGTGCTGCAGGTCCAGCCCCGCAGCCGACCCCAAGGACAAGCCCACGCCATGCAAACTGATGGGGTAGTGCTGGCGCGCGGTCAGCAACACCGCCAGCGCACCCCCTCCCTCGCCAAAGTAGTTCTCTGAATGGACCTCCAGAAACTCCAGCGCAGGCAACTGCGCCATCACGGCTTGGTAATGCGCATGGCGCAGGCCGATTCCCGCCATGGGCTTATCTCTTGTCGGTGGCCTTGGCGGAGGAGGCTGCCGCCAAAGCCGCCTTGGCCTGGGCGGTGTTCAAGCCGCCCAGCTTGGCGCAAGTGCCCTTGGCCACCAGCGCCCACTCCTCTGGAGATTTGTCGGTAGCGGCCTGGCCTGCGCAGGAATGGCTGCCCGACAGGTTGGCGCAGGTGTTTTCACCGGCTTTCGCCACGCCAAAGCACTTGTCTTTGCCTTTGGCGCTGTCGGCGTGCGCGCAGGCGCTCTGGACCAGGCCCAGTGCCATGGCCGAAGCCAGGGCCGAAGCCAGTAATTGACGTTGATTCATGGGGCGGACTCCAAGCGTGGGGGAATTGACATTGAACAGACCCAAAGCGCATCGCTGCGCGAGTCGCAGGGCGGTGATTTTATTTACCGTGAAAAACCACCGCATATGGGCGCATTGCCATCCTAGGCGATTTCATAACATGGCAATCATTCGCGATCATTGACAGGTCGTGGAACGTAAGGAGTGTCATGTCCGATTCACCATTACCGCCAGTGGGCTGGGAAGGGCCTTTGCCCACGCCCGGATCGACCGAGGCTGGGCCTGGTGAAGTCGTGCGTCACGATCAGGCCAACCCTGAAGCCGACAGCGGTGTTTTTTGCTGGCCCACACCGCCGTTTGCCACGTACCCCGCCCCAAGGCAGCAAACCGAGCATGAGCCCTGTGAAATCGAGGGGCTCAACGGTCGCATCATGACCGGTCGGATGAGTTTTTTCGTACCGGACGAAGAAGTGGCTCACATCCAGGTGCCACCGTCCCGTACGACGATGGCGCTGCGCTTTGGGCAGTTCCGATCATTGCTGCTGACCCGGCCCTTGCGGCCCAAGAAAGCGCAGGAAGCCCAGGATCCCCATTCGCTGATGTTGGGGCACCGTGCCAGCGTCGGCTATCGAATCAAGTTCAAAGCGGGTGGCTTGCTGGAGGGCAGCACCGTTGGCCACACTGAAACAGAGTTCGGGGTGTTTCTTTACCCCCCCGTGGATGCGGAGGGCGCTGTGCAGCGGCTCTTCGTCGGCCGAGAAGTGATCGCCTCGTTTGAGGTGGGCGCCCGGATCGGCGAGGTCTTGGTCGACAGCAATGTCGTCACGCAAGAGCAAGTCCAGCAGGCCGTGGATGTGCAGCAGGAGATGCGCAACCAGAAGCTGGGTGACATCTTGCTGACTCAGAAGGTGGTCACGCCAGATCAGTTGCTGGCGGCCATTGAGCAGCAAAGCAAGATGCCCATGGTGCGCATTGGCGAAGCGCTGATGGCCTTGGGTTTGATCGACCAGTCGCAACTGGACGAAGCACTGGAGCGTCAAAAGCGTGACCGCAGCGTGCCTTTGGGCGAACTGCTGGTCAACCAAGGCATGGTGTCTCGTCAGGATTTACAAACCGCGCTGGCCCGAAAGATGGGCTATCCGATGGTTGATCTGGAAAAGTTCCCGATCGAAGCCGAAGCCTTGCGCAAAGTGCCGTTTGCCATGGCCCACCGCCTGATGGTGGTGCCCTTGCTGGTCCGAGATGGTGCCTTGATTGTGGCGGTCGGCGACCCCAGCAAGCGCCTGACGCTGTCCGAGCTGGAGTTCGTGGCCCAGAGCCGGGTCGTGCCGGTGCTGGGGCAGCACAGTCAGCTGGAATGGGCCATCAAAGACGCCTACAGCAAGATCGGCGCCGATGTGAGTGGCGATGCCTACAGCCGTGGTCATGGACATGGCCATGGTCAGATGGGCGAGTTTGAACTGGAGTCCCAAAGCTCAGACCAACTCATGGAGGACTTGGAGAAGCAGGGCAACGAGTCCAACTCCAGGGAAGACGAGCAGCCCATTGAACAAAGCGACAACTCGCTGGTGCGTTTGATCAACACGATGATCATCGAAGCGCATGCACAAGGCGTCTCCGACATTCACGTGGAGTGCTATCCCGGCAAGGAAAAAGTCAAAGTCCGTTTTCGCAAGGATGGTGTGCTGACCCCTTATCTGGAGCTGCCCCACAACTACCGCAGCGCCATGATTGCGCGCATCAAGATCATGTGCGATCTCGACATCTCCGAGCGGCGCAAGCCCCAGGATGGCAAGATCAATTTCGCCAAGTTCGTGCCGCAGCACAAGATTGAATTGCGGGTGGCGGCCATCCCCACCAACAACGGCATGGAAGACATCGTCATGCGGCTGCTGGCCTCTGCCAGGCCGCTGCCGCTGGACAAGATCGGGCTCAGTCCGACCAACTTGTTCAGGCTGAAAGAAGCCATGGAGCGGCCTTACGGCCTGGTGCTGTGCGTGGGGCCGACAGGCTCGGGCAAAACCACCACCTTGCACTCGGCACTCAGCTTCATCAACGTGCCCGAGCGAAAAATATGGACGGCGGAAGACCCGGTTGAAATCACCCAGCCCGGCTTGCGACAGGTGCAGGTCAACCCCAAGATCGATTGGACCTTTGCCAAGGCCTTGCGGGCCTTTCTGCGGGCCGATCCTGACGTCATCATGGTCGGCGAAATGCGCGACCAGGAAACGGCCAACATGGGGGTCGAGGCCTCACTGACGGGTCACTTGGTCTTGTCGACACTGCACACCAACAGTGCCCCAGAGACGGTCACCCGATTGCTGGACATGGGGCTGGACCCCTTCAACTTTGCAGACTCACTGCTGGTGATTCTGGCGCAGCGGCTGGTGCGCCGCTTGTGCGTGCCGTGCCGGGTCGCGGAGCCCGCCTCAAGTGAGGACGTCGAGGTCATGCTGCACGACTACCTGAAGGCGGCCCCCAAGGACGATCCTGCGTTTGACCCGAAGGTCATTGTGGACGACTGGACGGAGCGATTTGCGCGCGACGGGAAACTGATGAAATACCACAGTGTCGGGTGCCCCAAGTGCAGCCAGACTGGCTACAAAGGCCGCGCAGGGTTGCACGAGCTGATGTCGGTCAGTCGCGAGTTGCGCCACATGATCCAGACGGGCGCGCGTGCCGAGCAGCTGCAGCAGCAAGCACTGCGCGAAGGCATGCGCACCCTTCGCCAGGATGGCATCGAGAAGGTTTTGATGGGCGTCACGAGCATGGAAGACGTGCGTGCCACCAGCAACACCTGAGGCGCTGGGGTGGACACATTCCCGAAACCGAGGCTTGTTGTGCGCGCGCTGCACGTTTGGTCCAAAAAAGGTGCAATATAGGCACCAATGAAGTCACCGATCAGCCGGGTTTTCTCATGGTTTTTCGGGGGTTGAGTCGGCGGTGATTTCAGCGATGGTCGGTGTTATGGCGATGCTTGAGTGTTCACGCCGGCTCACCTGATGAGCAGAGCGGCGGATCACGAAGCATCGATGGTTTGGGTCGATGATTCGGAGGTCTGCATGGACGTTATCAGCAACTTCGCCGCTCGCTACGAGCGCACCCGTGAAGAGGAGTACTCCCTGGAGGAGTACCTCGACATTTGCAAGCGCGACAAGATCGCGTATGCCACCGCCTCCGAGCGCATGCTCCAGGCCATTGGCGAGCCCCAAACGGTCGACACCCGCAACGACACCCGCTTGTCGCGGATCTTTGCAAACAAGGTCATCAAGCTCTATCCGGCCTTTGAAGAGTTCTATGGCATGGAAGACGCCATTGAGCAGGTGGTGAGCTACTTCCGCCATGCCGCGCAAGGCCTGGAAGAAAAGAAACAAATCCTGTACCTGCTGGGCCCGGTGGGCGGCGGCAAGTCGTCGATTGCCGAGCGGCTCAAGCAGCTGGCCGAAAAGGTGCCTTTCTACGCCATCAAAGGCTCGCCCGTCAATGAGTCTCCCTTGGGCCTGTTTGAGGCCAATGAAGACGGCCCCATTCTGGAAGCCGAGTACGGCATCCCGCGGCGCTACCTCAACCGCATCCTGAGCCCCTGGGCCGTCAAACGGCTGGAGGAGTACGGTGGTGATATTCGCAAGTTCCGCGTCGTCAAGCGCTATCCCAGCGTGCTCAAGCAGGTGGGCATCGCCAAGACCGAGCCGGGTGACGAAAACAACCAGGACATCAGCTCGCTGGTGGGCAAGGTCGACATTCGCAAGCTGGAGACCTATGCGCAGGATGACCCGGACGCCTACAGCTACTCGGGTGGTCTGTGCCTGGCCAACCAGGGCATGCTGGAGTTCGTTGAAATGTTCAAGGCGCCCATCAAGGTGCTGCACCCCTTGCTGACCGCGACGCAAGAGGGCAACTACAAGGGTACCGAAGGGTTCGGGGCCATTCCCTTTGACGGCATCGTGCTGGCCCACAGCAACGAGAGCGAATGGAAGACCTTTCGCAACAACAAGAACAACGAAGCGTTCCTGGACCGGATTTACATCGTCAAGGTGCCGTACTGCCTGCGCGTGTCTGAAGAGGTCAAGATTTACGAAAAGCTGGTGCGTGGTTCGTCGCTGTCCAAGGCGCCTTGCGCCCCGGGCACCTTGAAGATGATGTCGCAGTTCGCGATTCTGACGCGCCTGAAGGAGCCTGAAAACTCCAGCATCTTCAGCAAGATGCAAGTCTATGACGGCGAAAATCTCAAGGACACGGACCCCAAAGCCAAGTCCTTGCAGGAGTACCGTGACTACGCGGGCGTCGACGAGGGCATGAGTGGGGTGTCCACCCGTTTTGCGTTCAAGATATTGTCCAAAGTGTTCAACTTTGACAGCACCGAAGTGGCGGCCAATCCGGTCCATTTGATGTATGTGCTGGAGCAACAAATCGAGCGCGAACAGTTCTCGCCTGAGCTTGAAGCCAAGTACATCGCCTACATCAAAGAGTCGCTGTCGCCGCGCTACGCGGAGTTCATCGGCAAAGAGATTCAGACCGCCTACCTGGAGAGCTACTCGGAGTACGGCCAGAACATCTTTGACCGCTACGTGACCTATGCCGACTACTGGATTCAAGACCAGGAGTACCGCGACACCGACACCGGCGAGAGCTTTGACCGCAGTTCACTGAACAGTGAGTTGGAGAAGATCGAGAAGCCCGCGGGGATTTCCAACCCCAAGGATTTCCGCAACGAGATCGTCAACTTTGTGCTGCGTGCCCGGGCCAACCACGGTGGCAAGAATCCGTTGTGGACCAGCTATGAAAAGCTGCGCACCGTGATCGAGAAGAAGATGTTCAGCAACACCGAAGAGTTGTTGCCCGTCATCAGCTTCAACGCCAAAGCCAGTGCCGACGAGGTCAAGAAGCACGAAGATTTTGTCAATCGCATGGTCGAGAAGGGCTACACGGCCAAACAGGTTCGGCTGCTGTGCGAGTGGTATTTGCGAGTGCGCAAGTCATCGTGACCTGACGCACCCAATCAGCAGTCCAGAAACGGAGTCCCGATGCGGCAACACATCATTGATCGGCGGCTGGCGGGCAAGAACAAGTCCATCGGCAACCGAGAGCGTTTTCTGCGTCGCTACCGCGACAAGGTGCGTGAGGCCGTCCAGCGGGCCATCAATGGCCGCAGCATCAAGGACCTGGAAAAGGGCGAAGACATCTCCATCCCCAAGCGGGACTTGGCCGAGCCTGTTTTTGGACATGGCGATGGCGGCATGCGTGAAGTCGTGCATCCCGGCAACCGCGAGTACGTGACGGGCGATCGCATCGAGCGTCCGCCCGGTGGTGGCGGTCAAGGCAGCGGGTCGGGTGAAGCCAGCGATTCGGGCGAAGGCGAAGACGACTTCGTGTTCTCGCTCACCAAAGAAGAGTTCATGCAGGTCTTTTTTGAAGACCTGGCCTTGCCCAACATGGTGCGCACGGCCTTGGCCGAGATGCCTGAATGGAAAAGCCAACGTGCCGGTTATTCCAGCGATGGCAACCCCAGCAACCTGCACGTGGTGCGCTCCATGCGGGGGGCCTTGGGGCGGCGCATCGCCTTGGGCGCGGGTCTGCGCCGCGAGTTGAAAGAGCTGGAAGAGCGCTTGGCCGTTTTGCGCAGCGAAGACGAAGCGGGCGATGCGGCACTGGTGCAAGACCATGCCCATGAGATTGAACAGATTGAAGCCCGTGTTGAGCACCTCAAGGCTCGGCTGCGTGGCATTCCGTACCTGGACCCGATCGACCTTCGCTACCGCAGTCGCGTCAAGGTGGCGGTGCCCACCACCAAGGCCGTGATGTTCTGCGTGATGGACGTGTCTGGGTCGATGGACGAGCAGCGCAAGGAGCTGTCCAAGCGCTTCTTCATCTTGCTGTACCTGTTCCTGACCCGCCATTACGACAAGATCGAGTTGGTGTTCATTCGCCACCATACCCAGGCCCAGGAGGTGAGTGAAGAAGACTTCTTCCATGCCACTGAAACCGGCGGCACCGTGGTGTCCAGTGCCCTGGTCTTGCTTGATGAAATCATCACGGCACGCTACCCCACCAACGAGTGGAACCTGTACGTGGCCCAGGCCAGTGACGGTGACAACTGGCACCACGACTCGGCGCGTTGCCGCGAGATCCTGCAAGACAAGATTTTGCCGATGGTGCGCTATTTTGCGTATGTGCAAGTGGCACAGACCGAGCAAAACCTCTGGGATGAATACCTGGCGCTGAGCGAGTCGTGCAAACACTTTGCGATGCGCAAGGTCTTGACCGCATCTCAAATCTACCCCGTGTTCCGTGAGTTGTTCAAGAAGGAAGGGGTCGATGCATGAATAAGCCCTTACCCGGACCATCCGACTGGTCCTTCGAGCTGATCGAGCAGTACCACGACGTCATTCGCGCCACGGCCGAAGGCTTCCAGCTGGACACCTATCCCAACCAGCTTGAAATCATCACGGCCGAGCAGATGATGGATGCCTACGCCAGCGTGGGCATGCCGGTGAACTACCGGCACTGGTCCTACGGCAAAGAGTTCATCTCGACCGAAAAGAACTACCGGCGCGGCCACATGGGTCTGGCCTATGAGATTGTCATCAACTCCAACCCCTGCATCAGCTACCTGATGGAAGAAAACACCATGGCCATGCAGGCCCTGGTGATCGCGCATGCGGCCTATGGCCACAACAGCTTTTTCAAAGGCAATTACCTGTTTCGCATGTGGACAGACGCCTCGTCCATCATCGACTACCTGGTGTATGCCAAGAACTATGTCGCTCAGTGCGAAGAGCGCTATGGCGTCGACGCCGTTGAAGAGACGCTGGACTCCTGCCATGCGCTGATGAACTACGGAGTTGATCGCTACCGTCGCCCCAGCAAGCTCTCGTTGGACAAGGAGTTGGCCCGCCGCGAAGAGCGAGAGGCCTACTTGCAGCAACAGGTCAATGACCTGTGGCGCACGCTGCCGCGCAAAGCGGATCGGGCGGGTGAGGAATCTGCACGGCGCTTTCCGGCGGAGCCCCAAGAGAACCTGCTGTACTTCATCGAGAAGAACGCCCCCTTGCTGGACCCTTGGCAGCGTGAGGTGGTGCGCATTGTGCGCAAGGTGGCGCAGTACTTTTATCCGCAGCGGCAAACGCAGGTGATGAACGAAGGTTGGGCCACGTTCTGGCACTACACCTTGCTCAACACCATGTACGACCAGGGACACCTGACCGACGGCATCATGCTGGAGTGGCTCAAGTCGCACACCAATGTGGTGTACCAGCCGTCCGTGGGGAGCCGGGCCTACAGTGGGCTCAACCCCTACGCGCTGGGCTTTGCGATGTACACCGACCTCAAGCGCATTTGTGAAAAGCCCACCGAGGAAGACCGCCTGTGGTTCCCTGACTTTGCGGGCTCGGCCGTGGGCGCTGCCCCGGGCACCCATGCATGGCTCAAAACGCTGGACTACGCCATGCGTAACTTCAAGGACGAGAGCTTTGTCGGGCAGTTCCTCTCACCCAAGGTGATGCGTGACTTCCGGCTCTTTGCCATTCGCGATGACGAGGCCGAATCTGAATACGAAGTCAGCGCCATTCACGACGAGGGCGGGTACCGCGCCTTGCGTGAAAGCCTGTCGCGTCAGTACGACTTGGGATCACGCGAACCCAACATCCAAGTGTGGAGCGTTAACCTGCGTGGTGACCGCTCTTTGACCTTGCGTCACACCCAGCACAACGACCGACCACTGAATGAAGGCACCCGTGAAGTGCTCAAGCATGTGGCGCGCTTGTGGGGCTTTCCGGTGCACATGGAGAGTGTGGACAGTCATGGAGAGGCGCGTCAGCAGTGGACCGTGGTGCCGAGCTCCATGGAGTGAACGGGTGCTTGTTGTTGTGTTGCTTTTGTGATGTAAACCCCCTGTTTAGGTGTTTATCCGGGTTTGATGGTTTTGGGGCGCCGTTAACTTGGGGGACGTTCGATGCGCCTAAGGCTCAGTCAACCACGCGGATGACGCTTTCAAGACCTCCATTTACTCACAGGAGAACACAATGACGAAAATCCCACGTAGCACCACGCTGGCTTCTGCTCTTTGCTCGGCTGGTGTACTGCTGCTGTCCGGTCAGGTGGCGCATGCCAATGACGATTTTAAATTCAAGGGCGGTGGTTTTGGAACCTTGGGTGCGGCAGTCACCGATCTTGATGGCACGCAGTTTCGCACCGGTCTGGATCAATATTCCGGCGCCGACAAACATGTGGATCTGGGCGTCGACTCTCGCCTGGGTTTGCAGGGCACCGTGATGTACAAATCGGATTTCTCGGTAACCGCCCAGTTGTTGGGAACGCGTCGCCAAGACGTGGATTTCGACCTTGGCGTTGAATGGCTGTATGCCCAATACACCGGTATTTCCGGGCTTGATTTGAAGGCGGGACGAGTCGCTTTGCCAGCTTTTTTGGTGTCGGATTCAAGGTTTGTGGCTTACACCTCGCCCTGGTTGCGTGTGCCGACGCTGGTTTATTCCATGATGCCGATTTCTACCGTCGACGGGTATCAAGCCGGTTATCGTCACACCATTGGTCCAGCAGTGGCTTCCTTGCAGGTGACGCATGGCCGAACCAAAGCCAAACTGAGTACAGTCCAGGACGTTGGCTTCACGCTCCCGACCTACCTTGACGGCACCTACTCCAAAGTCACCAGCGTCAATGCCTTGCTTGAATGGGGTGACTGGACCGCGAGAATCGGGCAAGTCAAAAGCGATGTCGACTTCAAAACTGCCGTGGACATACCTGGTTCCGGCATGACGCCTGGCACTTCCTTGGCCTTGTCAGACACGTTCACCGGTGCGGGCCTCCAATACGACAACGGTCAGGCATTGGTGGTGGCTGAATACGTTACGCGCAAGACCGTTCCCTCGCCCATCGACGGCAAGGCCTGGTATGTGGGGGGGGGGTATCGCTTTGGTCCGGTGATGCCGTATGTGCTGATCAGCAAATACACGCCTTCAGAGGGTAAGGATTCCAAAGGTGCGGCCGTGGGTGTGCGTTATGACTTTGCCAAGGACGTGGCCTTGAAGGTTGAATATGCTCGCTACGACACGAATGATTTTTATTCAGTCACCGACAATGTCACGCCTGCTGTGGTCGACAAGAAGTTGAATGTGCTCAGCGTCTCCATCGACTTTGTGTTCTAACCGGGAGGCACTCATGAACCATCATTTTAAACATGCCGTGATCGCCGCTGTTCTGTACACAACGGCGCTGGCTTCGCAAGCCCAGGTCGTGATCATGGGACCGAATGCTGCCCCGATTACCAAGGATCAATTGGCCAATATCTACCTGGGTCGCAGTTTCGAGCTCAAGCCTGTGGATTTGCCTGAAGGGTCCGCGTTGCGCGAACAGTTCTACAAAAAGGCCACGGATCGGGATCAATCCCAGATCAAGGCGGTGTGGTCCCGTATCGTGTTCACGGGCAAGGGGCAGTCACCCATCGTTCTGAACGATGCCTCGGCGGTAAAAAAGGCCGTGGTCTCCGATTCCAAGGCCATTGGCTATATTGACAAGTCAGCGGTAGACAGCACCGTCAAGGTGGTGATGTCGCTGGACTGATGGTTGTGAGAGGCTCACGCTTTGTGCGTGAGTCTTGACTCGACCGGTCCTGGCGTTCAGGGCGATGAGTAGCCAAACATGCGTTTGCGGTCCAGATTCAGCAAGACGTTGCTGCGAGGCACAGTCGAGACGATCTTGAATTCTGGCTTGGCGGTGTCACGCAGAAGGGGGTCTGGGAAGACCCAACCATCGGTGGACACCAGGCTCTGCACTTCCGGGGCATTGGCCGACTCGCCGCGTCGCAGCACGATGGCGGTATCGCCATTGGCCAGCTTCACAAAGGAGCCGGGCGGAAAAATGCCCATTTCTTTGATGAGTGCGGCAATGTAGGGGTTGTTGGCGCCCCCTCCGCTCACATACAACTCACGCGCTGCGGCGTTCGAGGCCAGGGCCGGCCGGGAGGCGCGGGGACTTAACTTGGCCAAGTACACGTCTGTGTAATGGATCATGCACGCCATTTGATTCTGGCTTCGCTCGTCGTCGGGGAAGCCTTTGCCGTCAGGGGTGACATGGTGGGCTTCCACGGCCTTGAGCCAGTCTTGATTCGTGACCCCGGCCTTTTCCAGGATTTCGCGACCATGTCTGGGGTGTGCTTCGATGTCTGCCTTTTGTTGTGCTGTCAGCGGGGAGGACTGCTGGGCCAGCTGGTTTTGCAGCTCCAGCATCCCGATGTTCATGGTCAACGCCGCATTGATCAGGGTGGCTCGGTCGGTGTCTGACCATCCGAAACGCTCGGCCACCAAGCTGGCGACAAATGCGGTTTGGAGTGAGTGGGCCACGGCATAACTGGTGTGGTCCGAGTAGATCATTTCGAAGGTGCCCGCTTCGACATCGTGCTTGATGGCGCCTTGAATATGGCCCGAAATGCCAACGATGTCTTGTGCGAATTGTGGGTTGTCGTGGTGGGTCCTCAGCAGGACCCCCTCCTTTTTCAAGATGGCTGACCAGAGCGCAAAGGGGTCGACTTTTTGTTTGGCAGCCCGTGTGCTGCGTTGATGGGCTTCAAACTCGTCCTGGTCGACGAACATGCCCCGATCCAGCAGGGTGTCGATTTGATATTGCTCCTTGATCAAGAAGCCTTTGCCCAGCAACAAGGCGGCCGCTTCGTTGCGCACATTCCATGGCAGCGGCTTGTTTAACTGGATTTGATCGGCGCACAAGCGCAATAGTTTCATGGCAACCCAAACGGCGGTAACAGTTGTTATATCGGCCCTGGTTTGGTGCGATGAAGGCGCGGTGCTGACT
>JAZJZP010000133.1:9626-10493 GCA_040389805.1 Pseudomonadota bacterium | reverse complement strand
GTGCTGACTTGCTGCGCGCATGTGTGCCGTAAGTCACATGGCACGCCGTGCATGAACTGAAAATCGGACATTCAGAGGTCTTCCTTGCATTCCAGTCACTGAAATGGGGCACGAAATGACCACCTAGGTAGCTTCTTATCCCGCTAAAGAATTTGGCCCGGTCGCCAAGAATGGGTTCAACAACGCAGTACTTCTAACACCATGGCCGACGACAGCTCCCAGGACAAACAGTTAGCCGCCTCAGAGCGGAAACTGAGCAAAGCCCGTGAAGACGGGCAAGTGGTTCGCTCGAAGGATCTGGGGCACTTCTTTGTGATCTTGGCGGCGGTGGGGGTGTTGACGGCCATGACCCCGGTGTGGATGGACCATCTGCAGCAACAACTCAATGCCGGCATGCGGTTTGACGCCCGCACCGTGGCCAACCCCGACATGATGCTGGATCGACTGGCGCAGTGGAGCAATCAGGCCATGTGGATGGTGGTCCCGTTCGGCGCCGGGCTGGCCTTGGCTTCGGTGGTGGCCGGTGGCTGGGTGATGACCTTCAAAGTTGTTTTTCCGGACTTTGGCAAGCTCAACCCGATCACGGGTTTTGGCAAATTGTTTGCAAAACAGCAGATTGTCGATGCCCTCAAGGCCAGTGCGCTTGGTTTGATTCTGGGGGCGACCGGGGTCTTCTTTTTGATCAAGGTGTGGCCCACGCTGGTGGGTTTGCTGGCCCAGCCCTTGCCCACGACGAAGGTCGTTCCATCGTGTTCGCGGCCGAGGTAGAGCGCGGATACGATGGGGACGTCGCACTGGATCAGCCGCTCGGGGACGTCGGCATCCCACGTCATATCCGTATCCACGAAGAACAGGTAATCCGAGACG
>JAZJZP010000133.1:0-9616 GCA_040389805.1 Pseudomonadota bacterium | reverse complement strand
ATCCCAAAAGCACGCCGGGTCAGCGCTCCGGTTTTGCCTTGATCGATTGGCCTTTGCAGCGTTCCATGTTCATGGGCCGCATGAAGATGAGCCATCAAGACCAGAAGGACGAAGTCAAACAGGTGGAAGGTAACCTGGAGGCCAAGAACCGCATCAAGCAGCGCATGCGTGAGATGTCGCGCAAGCGCATGCTGGCCGCGGTGCCCATGGCTGATCTGATCGTGATGAACCCGACTCACTATGCCGTGGCCTTGAAATACGACGAGGGCTCGATGGGCGCACCACGCGTGGTGGCCAAGGGGCTTGATCTGATGGCCTTGCGCATTCGCGATCTGGCCACCGAAAACCGCGTCCCCGTGCTGGAGGCCCCGCCGCTGGCACGTGCGCTTTATGCCAATACCGAGGTGGATGCCGAGGTGCCCATGGCCCTGTACAGCGCGGTGGCCCAGGTGCTGGCTTATGTGTATCAACTCAAGGCGGCCCTGGCCGGCAAGGGGCCTTTGCCGGGCAACCTGCCTGATCTGGATGTGCCCGCCGCGCTGGATCCTCTGACCGCTGAAAGGTCTGCTGTATGAACCCCTGGTTGCAACAAATTCAAACCATGATGGGTGGCCGCGCCAAGGGGCTTCAGGTGCTGGGCGCTCCCGCTGCGGTGATGCTGGTGCTGGTCATGATGATCCTGCCCCTGCCACCCCTGGCTCTGGACATCTTCTTTACCTTCAACATTGCCATGGCGGTGATGGTGATGATGGTGTCGGCGACCATGGTGCGTCCCCTGGACTTTGCCGCCTTCCCGTCGGTGCTCTTGTTGACCACTTTGCTGCGCCTGTCGCTCAATGTGGCGTCCACGCGGGTGGTGCTGCTGGAAGGTCACACCGGGCCCGGTGCGGCAGGGCGTGTGATCGAATCGTTTGGCCACGTCCTGATCGGCGGCAACTTCGCGGTCGGTATCATCGTGTTCGCCATTCTGGTGGTGATCAACTTTGTGGTGGTCACCAAGGGCTCCGAGCGGATCGCTGAAGTCGGCGCACGCTTCACCCTGGATGCCATGCCTGGCAAACAGATGGCGATCGACGCGGATTTGAACGCGGGCCTGATCGACGAAAAAGAAGCCAAACGCCGTCGCCTGGAAGTGGGTGAAGAGGCCGAGTTCCATGGCGCCATGGATGGTGCGTCCAAGTTCGTGCGCGGCGATGCGATCGCCGGCATCCTGATCTTGTTCATCAACATCATTGGCGGCTTTGTGATCGGCGTGGCGCAACACGACTTGTCGCCCGGTGATGCTGCCAGCACGTATGTGCTGTTGGCCGTGGGTGATGCCCTGGTGGCGCAGATTCCCGCCTTGCTGATCTCGGTGGCTTCGGCCATGGTGGTGTCGCGGGTTGGCAAAGAAACCGACATTGGCTCGCAGATCGTCAGCCAGATGTTCCAGAACCCCAAAGTCATGGGCGTGGCGGCGGGGGTGATTGGCTTGTTGGGCATGATTCCTGGGATGCCCTCGCTGGTGTTCCTGCCCATGGCGGGTGGGTTCGGCTATGCAGCCTGGCGGATGAACGAGCGCCAGGAGTTGGCACGCAAGGCCCCCAAGCCCGTCGAAAAGCCCGCAGAAGCGGTGTCCAACAACGGCGAAGCCAGCTGGGAAGACCTGTTGCCCGTGGATACCCTGGGCCTCGAAGTGGGCTACCGCCTGATCCAGTTGGTCGACAAGGACCGCGGCGGTGACTTGCTGACCCGCATCAAGGGCGTGCGCCGCAAGTTTGCGCAAGAGGTGGGCTTCTTGCCGCCTTCTGTGCACATCAAGGACAACCTGGAGCTGCGTCCCAGCTTTTATCGCATCACCCTGCGTGGCGCGATTGTGGGCGAGGGCGAGGTGTTCCCAGGCATGTTGATGGCCATCAACCCCGGCCATGTGACCAATCCCCTCAAGGGAACCGCGGCCACCGACCCGGCGTTTGGCCTGCCCGCCGTGTGGGTGGAAGAACGCCAGCGAGAAGCCGCGCAAATGGCGGGGTACACGGTCGTTGATCCCTCGACCGTCGTGGCCACGCATCTTTCACACTTGATGCAACTGCATGCCGCTAAGTTGTTGGGACGGGTCGAGACCCAGCAACTGGTCGAACATGTGACCAAGCTAGCCCCCAAACTCATTGAAGACGTGGTTCCCAAGATGGTCGGTATCGCTACCTTGCAAAAAGTCCTGCAGCTCTTGCTGGAAGAGGGTGTTCACATCCGTGACATGCGCTCGATCATCGAGACGCTGGCCGAGCAAACGGCCCAGGCAGCGCACATCATCAATGACCCGGCCGAGCTGGCTCGACGCATCCGTGTGGGCCTGGCCCCGGCCATCGTCCAGCAAATTTATGGTCCCGTCAAAGAGTTGGATGTGATTGCCATCGAGCCTGATCTGGAGCGTCTGCTGACCCAGGCCTTGACCTCGGCCAGCGGCCCGATGCTGGACCCCGGCGTGGCCGATCACCTCACACGCCAGGCCGCTGAAGCAACGCAGCGCCAGGAGAACCTGGGCCATCCCGCCTGTTTGTTGGTTCCTGATTCGATTCGGCCCATGGTGGCCCGGTTGTTGAAACGCGCTGCACCGCGCTTGAAGGTGCTGGGTCACAGCGAAATCCCTGAGACCCATTCGATCCGCATCGGTACCCTGATTGGAGGCCACGCATGAACGTCAAACGCTTTATCGGACGAACCTCACGCGAGGCCATGCAGAAGGTCAAGCTGGCCTTTGGTGACGACGCGGTGGTGTTGTCGACCAAGCCCGCAGCCGAAGGTGGCATTGAGATACTGGCGATGGCCGGCGACAGTGTGCCCTCCGTGGAGTCGTCTCCCCAAGAAAAAGCGCCGCAACAACGGGTGGCCATTCCGCCCCAAACGGCTCCTGAGGACGCGGCGAAACATCGCAAGGTGGCTGCGGCCCCTGAGGCCCGCTCGGCCATGTCCAACCTGGCCAGCACGGTGCAGGATGATGTCAAGCAACTGGCCATGAGCACGCTGTCCTTCCAGGACTATGTGCGTGAGCGCATGCTCAAGCGCCGCCAGGTGGCCCTCAAGGCCGCGCGTACCGAGCCGGCCATGGCCGGAACATCAACTGTCGCAGCGTCTGGGCAGTGTCAAGGCGCCGGTCGCTGCCATGCTGTCCAACGTGGACTTGTCTGGGGCCTTGCCGAGTTCGGACGACTGGTCTGCACCGCAGCCTGCCCCTCAGGCGGCTCGTCCAGTGCCTGCGGTGCGAGCAGTGCCCACCAGTGGTGCCCAGGTGCTGCCCTTGCGTGGCGACGCCTCCTTGGGTCGCGACGAGGCTGCACAAGCGCGTCCTGCCAAATCAAACAAGCCCGCCAGCCCGTCCGGTGCTTGGAGCGACCAGTCCGACTTGACGATCAAGGCCGTGACAGCACGCACCACCGCAGGGGCCGACAGCGGCCGCTCCGATGCGGCCACCATGGCAGCACTGAAGGCCTCGCAAGAAGCCAATGCCTCGATGCTTGATGAGCTGCGGGCCATGCGCGCCATGATGAAGGAGCGTTTCGAAACCATCGCCTTCATCGAAAAGCTGCGGCGCACGCCTGCGCAAGCGGGCTTGGCGCAAAAGCTGTTGGATGGCGGCTTCTCGCCTGTGCTGGTGCGCAAGATGCTCGACGCCATGCCGGCCGAGGTCAGCAGCGGTGCCCATGACGAATCGGTCTGGGCGGCCCAGGTGTTGCAGCGCAATCTCAACACGGCTGAACAAGAACCCGCCATTGAAGACCAAGGAGGCATCTTTGCCTTGATCGGCTCCACGGGCGTGGGCAAGACCACGTCCACCGCCAAGCTGGCGGCCATGTTCGCTGCCAAGCATGGTGCGGCTAACCTGGGTCTGATCACGCTGGATGCCTACCGTGTGGGCGCTCACGATCAATTGCGGGCCTATGGCCGCATCCTGGGCGTGCCCGTGCACATGGCCCATGACCGCGCCGCTCTGGAAGACCTGCTGGAGCTGTTGTCGGCCAAGAAATTGGTGCTCATCGACACCGCCGGCATGGCGCAACGCGATGGCCGCACCAAAGACCTGCTGGAGATGCTGGCCCATCCCAGCATCCGGAAAATACTGGTGGTCAATGCCGCTTCGCAAGGCGATTCGATTGAGGACGTCATGGCCGCGTACCAGGCGCCTGCCTGTGCTGGAGTGATCTTGTCCAAGCTGGACGAGGCCGTGAAGTTGGGGCCGGCCCTGGATGCGTTAATTCGTCACAAACTCAAGGTGGTCGGCGTTGCCAACGGCCAGCGGGTGCCAGAAGATTGGCACAGACTGTCATCGCAGGCCTTGGTGCACCGTGCGTTGCGCGCCAGTCTCAACCCCGCTTACCGGCTCGATCCCAATGAAGTCAGTCTGGTGTTTTCAACCTTGGCACAGCCTGATGCCATGGCCGCACCTTCTTCGCTCTGATCCATCCATCGAAGCCCGCTCATGATCAGTACTCCTCGAACAGTCAGGCCCTCAGGCAGCCCACCAACGGATCAGGCCCACGGTCTGCGCCAGATGTTTGCTGCGCGCGTCTTGCGTTTCATCCCGGTGGTGGTGAACCCCCGAGCCTTGTGTGGCGGCGTGGTGTTGGAGCGCCTTTGTGCGGTCTACGCCGGCTTTGGCCTGCACACCTTGGTGGTGGATGCCAGCGAGCAGGCACGCGCCCCCAGTGAGTTGGCCGAGTTCGACCTCAGCGAAGGCATGGAGCCTTTGTCGCACGATGTGAGCTACCTGGCCGCACGCGGACTGCCGCTGCGCTATGCCGACATGCGAGGCTCGTGTGCCAGTTTTTTACATGCCTTGGCCGATGCCGCGCCGCAATGCGATGTGGTGTTGGTCCATGCCTCGGCCAGTGAGCTGGTGCGGGTGTTTGGACCGCATGCGCAGCATGCCAATCTGCGGCCCCTGGTCTTCACCAATGACAAGCCTGAAGGTCTGACCGAGGCCTATGCGAGCGTCAAGCTCATGAGCCAGCGTGGCCACTGGCTGGCCTATGACCTGCTCGTGTGCGCCATGCCGCAATCGGAGTTGGCCGATGCCGTGGCCGAGCGCTTGGGTCGTTGCTCTGATCAATTTTTGGGGGCGGTGCAGCGCGACTGGTTGCGCATCAACCCTCACGAACCTTCCAGCCATGAACCTGGCCCTCGGTTCATGGAAGTGGCGGCCGGGCTATTGCAGTGCGCCTTGCCTCTGACCTTGGGTGATACCGCCTTCGACCACTTCGTGTCGCCTGGGTCAGCCTTGCCTTCGCGCATGGCCCCCGTCTTCAATTGATGTTCATGGAGCAGCACATGTACACCGCCAAAGGCCGTCTTGATATGGACGCCCAGCTCAAGCAATACAGCTCGCTGGTGCGACGTCTGGCCCACCAGATGATCGCCAAGCTGCCCGCCAACGTTGAGATTGACGACCTGATCCAGGTCGGCATGATTGGCTTGAGCGATGCGCTGACCCGCTTTGATGCCGGGCAGGGCGTGCAGTTCGAGACCTTTGCGACGCAACGAATCCGAGGCGCCATGCTCGATGAGCTGCGCGGCGCCGACTGGATGAGCCGAGGCACTCGCAAACAGCAGCGCGAAATCGAGGGTGCCGTGCACCGCCTGGAGCAGCGACTAGGCCATGCGCCACAGGAAAGCGAAATCGCCGCCGAGATGGGCATGACCCTGACGGACTACCAGGAAATGCTGGGCAAGGTGCGTGGCACCCAGCTCATCCACCTGGAGGACATGAGTGGTGAAGACGGCGACAACGACTACCTGGACCGCCACGTCACCGACGAAGGCAACGATCCTTTGGCATTACTGCAGGACCATCGCATGCGTGTTGCGCTGGTCGAGGCCATCAAGCATTTGCCCGAGCGTGAGCAATTCGTGATGAGCATGTACTACGAACAGGACATGAACCTCAAGGAAATCGCTGCCGTGCTGGGCGTGACCGAGTCGCGTGTCTGCCAGTTGCACAGCCAATCGATTGCAAGACTGCGCGTCAAACTCAGAGAGTGGTGATCAGGGTGTTTGGCTTTTTTCGAAAGCGTCCGCCCGCGGAAATTCTTCGCGAGCCGATGGTGGGTGTCCCTCGGGACTCGGCCGTGCATGATCTGGCGCAGACGCTTCAGGAAGACACCAGTGGTCTTGGGCTGGAGGCTGCCCAACTGCGAGGCAGTCTGGAAGACTCTTCTGCCGTGGCAACACACCAGGCCGAGAGGTTTGGCCATCTGGTCCAGCAGCTACAAGCGATCGGTCAGGCACAGCAGCAAATTCAGGTGGTCACGCAGCAAAGCTTGCTGTCCGTGGCGCAGGCCCGTGGCAGCGTTGAGCACGTGGGCCATGAGGTGTCAGGCGTGGTTGAAACCCTCAAGAAGGTCGCTGAGGCGGCCAAAGAAATCACCCAGGTGGCTTTGCAGACACGCCTGGTGGCCTTCAATGCCTCGGTGGAGGCCAAACGGGCTGGCGAGGCAGGACGAGGCTTTTCTGTGGTGGCTGATGCGGTCAAGGCCCTGGCCACCCAGGTGGAAAACAGTTCCAAGCAGATCATGAGCACCGTCTCGCAGTTGGATGACCGCATCCAGTCCTTGTCACGCGATATTTTGTCCACGGATGAGACCATCGCCGCTTCTGATGGCAAGAGTCGACGCATCACGTTTCACCACGCTTTGACGCAGGTGGAGGCAGGGGTGCATCGAATCACCGAGGCCGCCGATACCAGCCAAGGGCTGTCGGATGGCATCAATGTGCAGGTCACGCAGATGGAAGGCGAGATCAAACGGACCCATGCTGCCTTGGGTGCGGCCATGAAGCGCAGCGAGTCCGTACTGGGTGTGTCAGAGCGCTTGATGGAAGTGATCGCGGGGTGTGGTGTCGAAACGGCCGACTCTCCCTACATTGACTTGGCGCAGAACGTGGCGAGCCAACTTGCTCAAGCACTGGATCTGGCTGTCTCTAGCAAACAGATCAGCATGGCCGATTTGTTTGATGAGCAGTACAAGCCGATTCTAGCCAGCCAGCCAGCGCAGCACCAAACCCGGTTCAACCAGATGACGGACAGCTTATTTCCTGCGATTCAAGAAGAGGCGTTGGGCGCTTTGAGCGACGTGGTGTTTTGCATCGCGGCCGACCGCAATGGCTACATCTCGACCCACAACCACCAGTATTGCCAACCGCAGCGGTCGGGTGATGTGGTGTGGAACACGGCCAACTCACGCTTTCGGCGCATTTTCAATGACCGCACAGGCTTGGCCTCGGCACGCAATCAGCGCCCATTTTTGCTGCAAACCTATCGGCGTGACATGGGCGGCGGCCAGTTCGTGATGCTCAAAGAGGCCTCCGCGCCCATCATGGTGCAGGGGCGCCACTGGGGTGGTGTGCGTTTGGCCTATAAGTTCTAGCCGATCCGGCCCAACAAAAGGTACTCCATGAGTACCTTTTGTACGTGCAGTCGGTTCTCTGCCTCATCCCACACCACGGACTGACTGCCGTCGATCACTTCGGCGGCGACCTCTTCGCCCCGGTGTGCGGGCAGGCAGTGCATGAACAGGGCATCGGCTTGCGCCACGCCCATCATTTCTTCGTCCACGCACCAGTCGGCAAAGGCCTTCTTGCGCTCTTCGTTCTCGGCCTCAAAGCCCATGCTCGTCCACACATCGGTGGTGACCAGTGCCGCGCCACGGCAGGCATCCATCGGGTCTTTGAAGACCTTGTAGCAATCGGTATTGCTGATGCCGGCGACTTGCGGGTCAATCTCGTAACCACTGGGGGTGCTGACATGCACCGTGAAGCCCAAAATCTCGGCCGCTTGCAGCCAGGTGTTGGCCATGTTGTTGCCATCACCCACCCAGGCGACCACCTTGCCTTTGAGAGAGCCTCGGTGTTCGATGTAGGTGAAGATGTCCGCCAGGATCTGGCAGGGGTGGTACTCATTGGTCAGCCCGTTGATGACTGGCACGCGCGAGTTGGCCGCGAACTTCACCAGCTTGGACTGCTCGTAGGTGCGGATCATCACGATGTCGACCATGCGTGAGATGACCTTGGCGCTGTCCTCAATGGGCTCGCTGCGGCCCAACTGGCTGTCGCCCGTGGTCAGGTGCACCACCGAGCCGCCCATCTGGTACATGCCGGCCTCAAAGCTCACGCGGGTGCGGGTGCTGGCCTTTTCAAAAATCATCGCCAGCGTGCGGTCGGCCAGCGGCTGGTATTTCTCGTAGTTCTTGAAGCGCTTTTTGATGATGGCGGCACGCTCGAACAGGTAGGCGTACTCCTGCTCGCGCAGGTCCTTGAACTGCAGGTAATGCTTGATCAAACTGTTACCGGGCTTCATGGTCAGACTGCGTTGGTTTCAGACAGGAACTGGCGCACCAGCGGGGTCAGAAGGGCCACGATCTGATCGGCCTCTTCGGTGGTGATGATCAGCGGTGGCAGCAAGCGGATCACGGTGTCGGCCGTGACGCTCAGCAGCAGACCCGCCTCCAGAGCGCGTGTCAGCAAGACACCGCAAGGGCGGTCCAGTTCGATGCCGATCATCAGACCTTGACCACGGATTTCGGTGACCCCTTTGATCGGGCCCAGCGCTTGTTGCAGGGCGTTGTGCAGGTGCTTGCCCACGCGGTCGGCGTTGGCCAGCAGGCTGTCTTCTTCCATGATCTTCAAGGTCTCGACCCCGGCGCGCATGGCCAAGGGGTTGCCGCCAAATGTGCTGCCGTGGTTGCCGGGCTTGAGGACATGGGCGGCTTTGGGGCCACAGACCACGGCGCCAATGGGCACACCCGAACCCAGGCCCTTGGCCAGAGGCATGACATCGGGCTGGATGCCCGCCCACTGGTGGGCAAACCACTTGCCTGTGCGACCGACGCCGCACTGGACTTCGTCGAGCATCAGCAACCAGCCTTGCGCGTCGCACAGCTTGCGCACGGCTTGCAGGTAGTCAATGCGTGCCGAGTTGATGCCGCCTTCGCCTTGTATCACTTCCATGAACACGGCGGTGATGTTGGGGTGGGTGGCGGCCACGTCGGCCAGTGCCCCAATGTCATTGAACGGCACGCGCACGAAGCCTTCCAGCAAGGGCCCAAAGCCTTCGTGGACCTTGGGGTTGGCCGTGGCCGACAGCGTGGCAATGGAGCGGCCATGGAAGGCCTTTTCAAACACCACGATTTCAGCCCGGTCGATGCCCTTGTCATGACCATATTTGCGTGCAATCTTGAGGGCTGCCTCGTTGGCCTCCAGGCCCGAATTGCAGAAGAACACATTGGTCAGGCCAGAGCGCTCCACCAGCAGGCGGGCCAGCTCTTCTTGCAGCGGCACCTGGTAGTAGTTGCAGCAGTGGATCATCTTGGCCACCTGATCCTGCAAGGCGGGCACCAGCTTGGGGTGGTTGTGACCCAGGGTGTTGACGGCAATGCCGGCCAGGCCGTCGAGGTATTCGCGGCCCTCAGTGTCCCAGACGCGGCAGCCGTTGCCGTGCGAGAGCGCAATCGGCAGGCGACCATAAGTGGGCATCACGTGGGGCATCGACACTGGGGCATTCATGGCAGGGGTTCTCGCAAAAAAGAAAAAGCGCAGTGGCAATACCGCGCTGTGGATATTCTAAGGAAAAGGGGCGGCTTTCGGGCAG
>JAZJZP010000132.1:9530-12983 GCA_040389805.1 Pseudomonadota bacterium | reverse complement strand
CGCCGCTGTACACGCCAGGCGGCATCGCAAACGCGATCGGGGCTGGCATCGGAGAAAACGCCAAAGGTTTCATGACCTTGGGGAGGATGCTGTCGGCCCTCAAAGAGGCCGAGTCGGGGATCAAGTTGCAAGTCCAGTACGTCTGGGTGCGCTAGTGCGGCCGTGTCGAATGCGAACTCGAAGAGTTCACGGCCCGCGCCGCGTTGGGCATGCAGTACGCCCAGACGGAGTGGCGCGGGCAGCCCGTCCCAATCGGCATAGATGGCGATGATGGCCATGAGTCAGCGCCGTTTCCTTGACAGGGGTTCCAGGGGACGAATCAACCCAGCAAGCGTTTCGGAATCAGAAAAGCCGCTCTGCTCCCGCCAGCTCTGCTCGTTTTCTGTGGCGTTCAATAGCTTCTTGATTTCCGTGCCTGGTGCTTCCAGTTGATGCATGGCCGCCTTGACTTGCTCTGATGGTAAAGAGTCAATGGCCTTGCGCATTTGCATTTCGGGCAGTGCTTCGAGCGCTTTGCGTAACTGCTCTCTTGGCAACGACGCCAACATTTGGCGCAGTTGGTCCTGAGGCGATTTCTCTATCAGTCGGTGCAGTTGATCCACGGCATCAACGATCGGCTTTGAGCGGTTCGCCGATGAGGGGCTGGCAAGTGTGGTTGGCGCAAGCTTTGCAGTTCTCTTGCTGGCGGCAGGCAACCGCGCATCTTGCAATTCGCGTCCCTGTGGGTCTGCTTTGCCCAGTTGGCCAAGGTCGTTCTCGATGCCAAGCACTTGCATGACGGACAGGTAGGCTCCCATCGTCACGCCTGACCCGCCTCGCTCCAGGCTGCGCAGGGTCATCGGTGACATGCCAGCACGTTCGGCCACCTGTTTGGCCGACAGGCGCCGTCGCTGCCGCGAGAGGCGCAGCCGATCACCGAACTGGCGCAGCAGTTCTTCAGTGGACGGGAGCAAGGGGGCGATCTTTTTGGCCATGGCGCCATTATTTTAGCTTTTTTGGCTGTCAATGGATGAATTATTTCCACTTGGAAATCATGACCCATGCCATGAAAAGACAGTATTCCATCGTTTTCAAATGGAAATAGCTAAATTATTGGTGCTTTCTGCGCCAGTAACTGTGCGTGAGTGAGTCGAGCTGCCAAGGGCCGTGTTGTGCCTGCCGCCGGGACGGGCGCAGCCATCTCGACGGTCGGTACGCGGCGATGCGAGTGGTGTCGTGCGTCATTCAGCCGCAACCGACTCGCAGCGCCCCCGGTAGGAGCCGCGAGGGCGCGCCGAATTTGTGTTCAATGTTCTTGGAGATCACTCTGGGATTGAATGCTGTAGTGCGCCTTGGGTCTGCCCTGGCAACCCGGGCATGTGGTTGGCCAAGTGATTAATTTGACAAAGTCAATAAAAAAAGCATAGACTTTGACAAATGGAGGGAATCCAATGAGTGACGGACCGCACAGGAGCCTTGGCCTAAGGAGGCCATGGCGACAGTTGGCTAAGCTTTGCGACAACGCCGCCTATACGCAGACGGAGGTCACTCATGCCGCCACGGCAGCGCTCTTAAGCGACTTCAACGAAGTGTCGGCTCCTTTGCTCAAGGCCATAAAGCGTGTCTTTGAGTGCGAGGGCAACTCTCTTGGCTCTCCAGAGATTGCGATGCACCAGTTGAACCTCGCTCGTTCTCTTGCCGCTGGGTCGGTCTTTGGGCAACATGCGGTGAAGTGCGGCCAAATGCTGGTCAGCGAGGGCAAGCTCGAACCCGATAGCTTCATCATTGCTATTGGTGTCGCAGCGAAGATGCGCGGTCAAGCCAACGTCAGGGCCTTTCACGAGCACTACCTCGATAAGACGAACGAGTTCCGGGCTAACAAGGTAGTTCATCGTTTTCAAGTTGCTATCGATTCGTTGCCGGATAGTTCGCTGGGTAGCATCCTTGTCGAAGCACGTACCGCCAGGATTCGGCCAAGTACCAGAAACACCGGCCTGGACGAAGGAGTGCGGCTGTGACCATCTATGAGCCTAAAGAGATGACCGTCGATGTCATCGAACAAGATGGAGCTTGCAAGAGGGGTGCCGTTCCTTGCCGGATTGGTGGGAACATCCGGTTCGAAACGGAGGCTCTAGAGTCTTTCTCGACCCATCGATGGGACCCAGTCATCTATGACGCTTTTCTGGTCGCTGCGGCCGTGGAGTTCTGCGACCGCACCCTGGTCCGCAGTTCTATGAACTGGGGCCGTAGGTTCGTTCTACATGTGCCTGTGCACAATGTTTACAGGTGGATGGACAGGGCAGTTCACGGGGCTCTGACGGATGCATTGAACCTACTGACTGGCGACGACTGGCAAATCGTGTTTCGTGCTCGGAATGTCCCCATGCCTCCTCCATCGCAAGAGACGATGAAGTTTCCGATGAACGCGGAGGCAGTCATGGCGTACAGCGACGGCATGGATTCGCAGGCAGTAGCGGCGCTCGAAGGCAAGAAGCTCAACGGACGGGTAGTGCGCGTGCGCATCGGCACCAGCGAGCGCGACATCTCAAGGCAGGAACGAAAAGAGATGCCCTTTCATGCAGTTCCCTACAAAGTGAAAATCGCGAAAAAGGATGGTGAAAGCAGCGCGCGCAGCAGAGGCTTCAAATTCAGCCTGATTTCTGCGATGGCAGGGTACCTGATTGACGTTCCTGTGGCTATCGTTCCTGAAAGCGGGCAAGGCGCTCTCGCCCCTGTCTTGCTGCCTGTGGGGCATGGCTACGAAGACTATCGAAATCATCCAGCCTTCACTGCGCAGATGGAACGCTTCGTGTATTCCTTGCTGGGCTATCGATTCAAGTACCAGTTCCCGCGTCTGTGGATGACCAAAGGCGAGACCTTGAAAGAGTTCGTAGATAACTGCGAAGGCGGCTCCAAGTGGCACAAGACCCGTTCTTGTTGGCAGACTTCGCGCCAAATTGGATTTAATGGAACGAGGCGGCAGTGCGGGATCTGCGCTGCATGCATACTGCGGCGCCTGAGCGTCCACGCGGCGGGCCTGAAAGAGGCAACGGATGTCTACGTTTGGGAGTCCTTGCGCACCAAGACTTGGGAAGCGGGGGCTGCCAAGGACTTTGACCTTTTTACCAACGCCTTGCACCAGTACTCTGTTGCTGGGGTTCTCCACTTCGAGCACCTGGCAGGGCTTCAAGGTAGGTCTGACTACCAACTGACCAGCCGACTAAGTAATTTTGAACTGGCTCAATCCCTCGGGGAGAGTCCAGTCAGCGTGTCGCAGAAGCTTGACCGGCTGCTGCGGCAACACGCCAAGGAGTGGTCAGCCTTCACGAAGGACCTTGGATCGAGGTCTTTCGTGAGGCAATGGATACGTAGTAGTGCATCATGACTAAAGAGAACTATGAACTGAGCCAACTTGAGCTCGGCGAGCGACTTAGAAGCGCGCGGGAGACCGCTAACCAGACGCAAGACGTAGCG
>JAZJZP010000132.1:2006-9520 GCA_040389805.1 Pseudomonadota bacterium | reverse complement strand
ACCACGTTGGTGGCCATCGAGAAGGGGCAGCGCGCTGCCAAGCTCATGGAGTTGCAGGACCTGTGCAGGTCCTACAGCGTGTCCGTCAATTCAATCCTGCGTCGCGAGTCTGTTCATGTGGACCTCGTACCTCGGTTTCGTACGCTCGCTGAAACTGGCGAACCATGTATAGATTCGGCAGCGAAGATGCTCAACGACCTGGTCAAGGCCGAGGTCGAGCTTGAGAACATTCTGGGTGTTCAAAAGACCTACAACTATCCCGCCGAAAAGAGCATCTCAACCTACGGAACTGGCTCGGGTTGGGGGATGGGCCTATTCGTGACCTTTACGTCATCTTGGAACTGCAATTGGGCATCCGGGTGTACACGCGCAAGCTTGACGGCAAAGTGTCTGGATTGTTCGCCTATGACGACGCTGTGGGCGCTTGCATGCTTATCAACTCGACCCACCGCCGGGATAGACGTAACCAGACGGGGAGCCATGAGTTGGGGCACTTTATTGCTACTCGTCGCAGGCCTGAGATTTATCAGGACGAGATGTACGACAATTCGCGAGAGGAGCGATATGCCAATGCGTTTGCACGGGCATTTCTGACTCCAACGCGAACGGTCATGGAGAAGTTTAAAGAGTTGACGATTGGGTCGTCGCACCTAACGCGCCGACACATCATCTTGCTGGCCAATTTCTTCAGCGTATCGCGCCAGGCTATGGTCATGAGGCTGGAAGAACTTGGACTAACGAAAAAGGGAACGTGGGATTGGTTCAAGGACAACGGCGGTATCACCGACGAGCAAGTCCGTCAGGTGCTGGGGGAGGATGGCAACGAGGCCCCAGCTGTCCGATCACAGCAATCGTCGCGGCTGTACCTCTTGGCCATCGAGGCCTGGAAAAGGGACCTGCTCAGTGAGGGGCAGATGTCGGATTTGCTCAAGCTCAGCCGTGAGATGGTGCGAGAACTACTCGATGAGGCTCAAGAGGACGAGGTAGATGACCTTTTCAAGCTGCCTAACTGAGCAATCGACCACTCTCGTTCTCGACTCCAGCATCATCATCAACTTGCTGGCCACCGGCCATGCAGAAGCGATTTTGCAGGAACTTCCTGGCCTCACCTGTGTCACCGAGACCGTGGTCAGGGAAATCAAAGGGGGCGCAGAGAATGGTCATGGAGAGTCGACGAAGCTCCTTGAGCTTATCGACCGCAGGAAACTGAATGTCGTGGAGTTGGACGAGGAAGCGCTCGAAAGCTTCATCGCAATCGTCTCTGGCTCAACGTCCGACTCGCTTGGGGACGGAGAGGCCGCCACGCTGGCTTTCGCTAACCGCAATGGACTGGTCGCGGCCATCGACGAAAAAAAGGCCAGGCGAATGGCTGGTGAGCGTTTTGGTTCTCTCACGATTGCAACGACAGTCGACATCCTCGCGTATGCGCCTGTAGTGCAGATGCTGGGGGAAGAGCGTTTGTCCAAAACAGTTCTCGATGCGCTACGCCTGGCGCGAATGCAGGTTTGGGAACCACACTTCGATTGGGTCGTCGAGCAAATAGGCCTCGCAAACGTCCCCCTGTGCCCAAGCCTAAGGCGACTAGCAAAACGAATCCCTCCAGCCCTCAATTGGGTGCGCTCTCAGGCGAAACCGCTTGCTTTTTGTCGCTTGACGTCCCAGGACAGCCCAGGTTTTTTGTGGGGTAAATCGTGGGGTAAATGAAATTGATGACACCAAAATTCCATAAAAATCAACAGCTTGGCGTCGGTCTCGACGTTCAGGTTCAGAACATTGAATAGGTTTTCAGTGGGGGGCATTGCTACCCACAAACACCTTTAAAATCAATGGTGCTCGTAACAGAGTGGTCGCCCCAGGTGAGTTTTATGGAGCACTCGCCCGCCCTCCAATACCCCATTCAGGGGGGGCATTGCACAGCGCGTCCCCTGTTAATATCCGGCGCCAGCTGTACAGCCTGGGAGGGTTCCGCGTCATGAACAATAAACTACCAAACACACCGCAGGGGCAGGCATGACCCCTGAACTGGCGCTGCAACTCTTTGCGGAGATGCTCAAGACCGGCATCCTCGTGTGCGCGCCATTGTTGGGTCTGACCTTGCTGACCGGCGTGATTGTCAGCATCTTGCAAGTGGTCACCCAGATTCAAGATGCGACGCTGGCCTTCATCCCAAAAATGATCGTGTTCACGGTGGGTGCCTTGGTGTTGTCTCCGTGGATGTTGCGCAAGTTGATGGCCTTTGCACAAGCGGCCTTGGCACAAGCGGCCACGCTGAACTAGCGCTACTGTACGCCCTACCTCATGGATGCTTGGCTGGTTTGGTTGCATTTGACCTTGATGGCGTCGATTCGTTTGACGCTGGGCTTGGTCATGACTCCACTATTCAGTGCCTTTGGCGTGCCAGCTTTGGCGCGGATCATATTGGTGTTGGCATTTGCCAGCTTTGCGGCCAGCATGTCGGTTGATGCGCACAATGCAAGCTTGCCCCTGGACATGGCCGCGCTTGCCCGCGCGGTCGCTGGCGAGGCCTCCATTGGCCTGTTGATGGCGGTGGGCATTCACACTGCTTTTGCCGCCTTTGCTATAGCAGGGCGGTTGATGGACATCCAAATTGGCTTCAGCCTTGGGGCAGCGCTCGACCCTGTCTCCAAAGGCCATTCAGCCGTTATGGCCAGCAGCCTGAATATGTTGGCCGTGCTGCTGTTCTTCGTTAGCGAAGCGCACCATTTGATCTTGGCGGCATTTTTCAAAACGTTTGAGCTGTTGCCAATTGGGCAGGCGCTGAGCGTGGGGGGCTGGTTGCCGGTGGCACAGGGTGCGGGGGTAATGTTCAGCCTGGGTTTTGCCGTTGCATCGCCCGTGGTCGTTGCCTTGTTGTTGACCGACGTGGTCGTGGCCGTGGTGTCACGCAATCTGCCACAAATGAACGTCATGTTTTTGAGCATACCCATCAAGGTGCTGCTGGGTTTGGTCATCATGGTGGTATCGGTTCGGTTGCTGGGGCCCATTGCCCAAAAGGTGTTGATGGTGCCGCTGGCGCTGCTCGACAAGGTTCAGTGAAATGAGTCAAACCGACCAAGACAAAAGCGATCCCGCATCCGCCTACAAACTACAAAAAGCCCGTGAGAAGGGCAGCGTCTCCAAGAGTCAAGACCTCACTTTTTTGGTGCTGTTGTTTGCCATGACGTGTTGTGTGTTCGGCATGGGCGAGGGTGTTACCCGAGACCTCACGCGTCTGCTGCGCTCGGCATTGGCTCAAATGTCTCGCACCAATTGGGATGTGGCCACGACCAGTCATGTATTGGGCACCCTCGCGGTTGAAACCTTGTACATACTGGCCCCTCCCTTGGCGGTGGTGATGGTGCTGGTGATATTGGTGAGTGTGTTGCAAGTGGGCTTTGTCATCAGCACTGAGCCGCTCAAGCCCGACTTCAACCGTATCAATCCTGCTACTGGTTTGAAGCGCATTTTTTCGATGCGAAGCATCTACGAACTGGCGCGAAGCTCCTTCAAATTGCTGGCGGTGGTGCTGCTGGTATTGATCGCCGGCCGCGCAGTGTTGCAGGAGGTCGTGGTACTTCCTTACCGAGATACCCAGGCGATTTTGGCCTACATGATCCATAAGGTTGGCGTCATCCTGGCGGGCTTGACGGCCTTATTCGCTTTGCTGGCCTTGGCCGATCTGGGCTATTCGCGTTGGGAGTTCCTCAAGCAAATGCGGATGTCCAAGCGAGAGGTCAAAGACGAACACAAGCAACGCGAGGGCGATCCGCGCATCAAGGCCCGCATTCGTGAGCTGCGCATGGAGTGGTTGAAAAAGGGCATGACCATGCGCCGCGTAGCTGAGTCCGATGTCTTGGTCACCAACCCGACCCATTACGCCGTTGCCATTGCCTATCGACGTGAGTCGATGTCTGCGCCCAAAATCATGGCCAAAGGCTCGGGGGACATGGCGCTGAAAATGCGTCAGCTTGCCACCAAGCATGGCGTCACGATTGTTGAAAACCCACCGTTGGCACGCTCCTTATTTCGATTGGCGCGCCCCGATGACTACCTCCCTGAACAGCATTACGCCGAGGTCGCCAAGATCCTGGTGTGGGTCTTTGCTGCACGAAAGATGAAAAAACAATGATTGCAACCCTTCGCGGTTTCTTTGGCAAAAATGCCGATTTGGCCTTGGTGGGCTTGGTCATGGGTATTTTGCTGGTGCTGTTTGCGCCCATCCCCTCCGGCTTGCTCGACTTTCTGATTTTGATGAATGTCGGGTTTGCGTTGCTGATCTTGCTGGTCACCTTTTATGCGCCCAGGCCGGTCGAGTTTTCAACCTTTCCTGCCATTTTGCTGGTGGCCACTCTGTTTCGCCTGTCCTTGAACGTATCGGCCACCCGCTTGATCTTGAGTGAAGGTGATGCGGGCCATGTGATTGGTGCAGTGGGCTCTTACGTGGTAGCGGGCAACTATGTCATCGGCTTGATCGTGTTTTTGATCTTGGTGGTAGTGCAGTACGTGGTGGTGACCAGCGGTGCTCAGCGGGTGTCGGAGGTGGCTGCGCGGTTCACTCTGGACAGCATGCCAGGTCAGCAAATGAGCATTGACGCTGACCTGAACATGGGCTTCATCGATCAGGACGAAGCCAAACGCCGTCGCAAAACGCTAGAGCGCGAGGCAGCGTTTTACGGTGCCATGGACGGGGCCAGTAAATTTGTCAAGGGCGATGCGGTGGCGGGCATCGTCATCATGCTGATCAACATCATTGGTGGCTTGGTGATTGGTGTGCTGCAAATGGGCATGCCTTGGGGTGAGGCCTTGCGCCACTACACCTTGCTGACCATCGGGGATGGCATCGTGACGCAGGTGCCCGCCCTGGTGGTGTCGGTGGGCACGGGTTTGATAGTTACCCGCTCGGCCTCTGACGCCATGCTGGGACTGGAGGTGTTTCGTCAAATCACGGCCTACCCACGCACCTTGGTGATGGTGGCCTTGGCCTTGCTTGGGTTCGCCTGTCTGCCGGGCATGCCGGTGGTCCCTCCGCTGATCTTGGTGGCGGGCTTGATCATGATGTACTTCGTGGCATCAAGCCGTAAGAACGGTGCGGCTGATGAACCTGTTGATGCTGATGCCGCCTCTGATGATCCCTACGACCTGGCCCAGGTTGATCCTGTTGAGATGATGTTGGGGACAGGGCTGGCACAAATGCTGGGCGGCACTGAAAAGACCGTGCTGCTGGAGCGTGTGGCAGAGTTTCGTAAACAATTTGCCCACGAAATCGGCTTCGTCTTGCCCAAAGTCAAGTTCAAGGATGCTGTGGGTTTGCAACCGCACCAGTATGAGGTCGCCGTCTTTGGTGACACCGTCGCCATGGGCGCCGTGATGCCTGGTCACATCTTGGCCATCCATCCAACCGGCAACACGACCTTGGTCAAGGGTATCGAGACGCGCGATCCCTCCTATGGACTGCCCGCCCTTTGGATTGAGCCCGAGCAGCGCGATGCCGCACGTGCGGCCAAATACACCCTAGTAGACCCCGCAACCGTCTTGGTCACCCATTTGAGTGAAACCTTGCGTCAGCAAGTCGCATCGTTATTAACACGCACTGAAACCGACAAAATGCTGGCACGTTTGCGTGTAGCACAGCCTGGGTTGGTCGAAGAGTTGGTTCCCACCCTATTGTCCGTGGGCGATGTTCAAAAAGTGCTTCAGAACCTGATGCGCGAAAAGGTACCCATTCGCAACCTGCAGGCCATCATTGAATCGCTGATCGATGGCGCCAAAGCCACCAAAGATGCGGGGCTCTTGGTCGAAATGGCGCGCCAACGGCTTGCAACAACAATTTGTAACACTTTGAGTGCTGACAAAAAGGTGCTGCATGTTATGACCTTGCACCCCGAAATTGAGGGGCAGCTGCTGCGCACAGTGACGGTTGGTGAGGCTGACAAAGTGGCCATGGTGGACCCACGGTTGTCGGAGACCTTGCTGATGAAGTTGGCTCAGCACTCGGAGCGGATGATGAAGAACAGTTTGACGCCAGTTCTGCTGTGTCCGGTTGAATTAAGGCGTCACATTCGGGCTTTGTGTGAGCGTGCCATCCCCCATCTGAGGGTGCTGTCTGTCGCAGAGGTACCTGTACAGTTCGAGCTGAAGGCATTTTCTTCCGTTAACCTTCAGTCATAAATCTAAGAACGATAGGTAATTAGCAGTAAGGGAGGTTACCAATGACTGACATTTTGTCGGTGGCTGTTTCGGCACTTCGTGCCGATCAAACCAGGCTTGAGCAGCTCAGCCTCAATACCGCCAACGCAACAACGCCCGGTTACCGTCGGGGTGTTTTGGCATCCGTGTCGTTCAATGGTGTGATGGACGTGCAGCAGGCCAATCAGACTGCGGCATTGGCCTCGTTGCCCAGCACTCCGGTGCTGCAACGAGCCACTGATTTCACTGCGGGTGCGCTCAGCCAAACCGGACGATCCATGGATGTCGCCGTTGATGGTGATGGCTTCTTGGCCGTGACCGATGGTAATCAAACTTGGCTGACCCGTGCGGGCGCGTTGCAGGTCAATGCGCAAGGGATGCTGACTGGCGCCAACGGCATGCGTGTGGTGGGTATGCAGGGCGATATTCGCCCAGGGGGCTCCGCAGGCATCAGCATCGATGCGGCAGGGCGGGTCACCGTGGCCGATCTTCCGGTGGGCCAGCTGCGCGTGGTCAAGCCGATGAGCAATGCCGAAATCACCAGTTTGGACGGGATCTTGTTCTCGGTGGCGGGGGATCAGTTCGCCGACGTAGAGCCCGAGCACCGTGTGGTGCATGCAGGCTTTCTGGAGGCATCCAACACCAATTCCCTGCAAGAAATGCTGGGCGTGATGCAAAGCACGCGCCACTTCGAGAGCTTGATTCGGCTGGTTCAGGGCTACGACGAAGTCCTTGGCAAGGCCATTCAAAAACTAGGTGAGGTCTGATCGATCATGTTGAACTCTCTTTATATCGCAGCGTTGGGCATGCATGTCCAAAAGTCGCAGCTCGATGTGGTCTCCAATAACCTGGCCAACACCAATACAGCAGGCTACAAGCGGGAGCGGGTTGATTTTTCTGCGATGCTGGATCGGCAGGCGCAAGTCGGTGCCAATGCTACAGATCCTGCGGCCACAGCAACGCGCTCACCACTGAGTCGCGACTTGTCACAAGGTGAGTTGCGTGCAACCGATGCACCTCTGGATGTGGCCGTCAATGGGTCAGGCCTGATTGAAGTGAGACTGACCGAGGACCGCATCGGCTACGTGCGCGGTGGCTCGCTTCGCATCAATGCAGATGGCTACCTGACCGTGGCTACTGGCGAAGCATTGAAAGCAGACATTCGTGTGCCTGCCAACGCATCTGACATCAACATTGATACCCATGGCGTGGTGACGGCCAAACTGGGCAGCGATGCTCAATCGACCGAACTAGGGCGACTCCAGTTGGCCTCGTTCACCAATGCTGATCAACTGAGCTACCTTGGTAATGGCATTTTTGTGGCCGGT
>JAZJZP010000132.1:0-1996 GCA_040389805.1 Pseudomonadota bacterium | reverse complement strand
GTAATGCGGGTGAAGACGGGTTGGGTCAAATATCGGGGCGCAAGCTTGAAATGTCCAACGTCAAGGTGGTTGACGAAATGGTGTCCTTGATGCTCGCCCAACGGGTCTATGAGCTCAACTCCAAGGTGGTTCAGGCTGCTGACGAGTTAATGGCCATGACCAATAGCCTGCGCCGTGGCTAATTGTTGGCTATCAGCTCGGTGGCTGACATGGATGACGCTGGCCCTTGCGCTTAATGGCGTGGCGTGGTCTCGCGGATCGAATGCTCAGCCCATCGTTGTCATGTCGTCGGCAGACCTTCAGTTGCAGGTTCGCGAATGGCTGCAACGCGACATTGAAACCTCAGGGCGTCCCGCCAAGCTGGAAGATTTAGGGAGTTGGGGTTTACAAGCCGATTTGAATGGGCCGGTCTGGGTGAGTCAGCGCGGCTGGTTGGTCGATGCGCATACCCGCCAGGTTGAGGTGCTGGTTCAGTCATCAGAGCAAGAGGATGCACAGCACGTGGGTTCCTTGCGTTTTGTATTGCGTGATCTGGCGCCAGTTTGGGTCGCGGTGGCGCCTATGCGCGCCGGTGCTTTGGTGAGCTGTGATGCGCTGCGCCAAGACATGCAGGTGGTGCGGTCGAGCGTGCCTCACAGGTGGATCGGTTCCTGTGATGCGATCAAGGGTTGGCATGTCAAGCGCCCCCTAGATGCTGGCAGCGTCTTGCTGTCCGCTGATCTGGCGCCGCCTTCTGCGGTGTTGGCCAACTCCGAGGCCAATGCCTCTATTGCAGTGGGCGCGGTGCGGATCGACGTAAAAGCAACCGTGCTGGCTGATGGCCAAGTCGGCCAAGTCATTCCTATTCGATTGGCGGGTCAATCAACCGTACTCAAAGCCAAGGTGCTTGGGGCGGGCGAAGTGATCGTCACCAAAGGACTTTAACGATGTTCAAAAAAATTGTGTGTGCTTGGCTCGTCGGAGTCTTGGCCTTGTCGGTTTGGGCGGGTGAGTCCATGTTCAACGAAAAAACGTACCAAGCTTTGGTTGCCGATCAAAAGGCCTTCAAGGTGGGCGATGCATTGACGGTGCTCATCCAAGAGTCGTCCAATGCCTCGTCATCGGTGGATTCCAAAGCCAGTCGCAACACGGACCTTGGCGTGCGTGGGCAGATTCTTGGTCAACCCCAGCGCGGGATCAATGGCGCGGTAGGTTCTGGCGGCGATGGTGGTGGGCAAACCTTGCGATCGGGCCGTGTCACGGCCCAAATCACCGCCACGGTTCAGGGCATCAATGACAACGGTGAGCTGTTGATCAATGGGCAGCAAACTGTCGACCTCAATGGTGAGGCTCAGGTGATTTTGGTCGCGGGGCGCGTTCGTCCGCGCGACATCTCCGATAGCAACTCTGTGTTGTCAAGTCGGATCGCTGATGCCCGTATTACATACACCGGAGAAGGCTACATCGCTGAAAAGAGCAAGCCCAGTCTGCTGTCCCGTTTCTTTAATCTGATTGGGCTATGAAGCTACTCTTAAAAATCGTCCTGGCGGCTTCTGTCTTGTGGGCTGTAGCAAATGCTCCAGCATTGGCCGCCGCAGACGTACGCATCAAAGACATCGCTCGGGTGCAAGGACAGCGTCAGCACACCATCGTTGGTTACGGCATTGTCACTGGCCTTGCCGGGACCGGCGATTCGCCCAGCAACCGGGCAACTCGACAGTCCATTGCCAATACGTTGGCACAATTTAACCTCACCATTCCACCGGAGGCGGTTTCAAGTCGAAATGTTGCCGCAGTGATGGTGTCAGCCTCCTTGCCGGCGTTTTCCAAACCCGGTGACTCTGTGGACGTCACGGTGACCTCCATGGGTGATGCTCGCAGTTTGGTTGGGGGTGATCTGCTGTTGGCTCCCTTGAAGGGGCCTGATGGCCGGATCTATGCCTTGGCGCAAGGCGCCTTGACCGTCGGGGGCTACAAGTACGATGCCAATGGCAACGTCACCCAAAAGAACCATCCC
>JAZJZP010000131.1:6059-10802 GCA_040389805.1 Pseudomonadota bacterium | reverse complement strand
GGTGTCTTGGCTCATGGTGAGGTCAAAGCACGCCAATCAGCTGCACCTCAAAGGTGACAGGCTGACCCGCGAGCGGGTGGTTGAAGTCAAACAAGGCCCAGTCTTCACCTTCCGGAGACAACTCGCGCAACATGCCGGCAAAGGCCCCTTGGCCGTCCGGCGTGGGGAACTGGACCACATCGCCCACCTCCCAGGTCTCGTTCATGTCGCCCATCTTGCGCAACAGCGAGCGAGCCACGCGTTGCACCATCTCCGGGTTGCGTGGCCCGAAGGCTTCGCCAGGCGCCAGATCCATGACCGTGCGCGTGCCTTCGGCCAGCCCCAGCAAACGAGCCTCCAGCGCGGGCGACAGCTCACCGGAGCCCAGCGACAGCGTGGCCGGCTTGTCGTTGAAGGTGTTGACGATGTCGCCCCCGTCCGGCCCTGCCAGACGGTAGTGCAAGGTCAGGAAGGAGCCTGGGACAACGATGGCAGCGGTAGTGGTCATGATGAAACACCCCACCCTTCAGGAGGATGGGGCTTTGAGGTGAGCAGAACGACAATTTTAGGTTTCAGACACGCCTTCAGGGACACGATTGATGAAAGATCTTCCGCTTGCCATGCGACCACGCGAAAAATTGCTGGCCCTGGGCCCCGCCGCGCTGGCCGATGCCGAGCTGCTGGCCCTGCTGCTGCGCACCGGCATGAAGGGCCTGGGCGTGCTGCATCTGGCCGACAAAGTGCTCACCGACCTGGGCGGATTGAGCGGTTTACTGCGGGCACAGACCACACAATTGTCAAAAATCAAGGGTTTGGGGCCCGCCAAGAGCGCCGAACTGATCGCGGTGATGGAACTGGCGCGCCGTGCCCTGAACCGTGAGCTGAGCACCCAACCGGTGTTCACCTCGCCCGACATGGTCAAAGACTACCTGCGCATCAACCTGGGGGGCCTGCCCCACGAAGTGTTTGCGGTGTTGTTTTTAGACGCCCAGCAACGCCTGATTGCCTGCGAAGAACTGTTTCGAGGCACCCTGACGCAAACCAGCGTCTACCCCCGCGAAGTCGTCAAACGCGCCCTGGCCCTCAATGCCGCCAGTGTGGTGCTGGCCCACAACCACCCCTCGGGTGTTTTAGAGCCTTCACGTTCTGATGAATTGCTGACCCAGACCCTCAAAAGCAGCCTGGCGCTGGTGGATGTGCGGGTGCTGGATCACTTTGTGGTGGGCGCGGCGGGAGCCCTGTCATTTGCGGAGCGTGGCTTGATGTAGGCTAGGCACCGTGAGCCACGCCCGCAAACCCTCCGCCAACACGCCCCTGAACGACTTTGCCGACCTCAAGCGCGCATTGCGAAAAGCAGCGCGCGAGGCGGCGGCTCAGGCGGAGCGCGAGGCCGCAGAACGGGCCTTGCGTGAGGCCGAACAGCGTGCCCGCGACGCCGAGCGCGAGGTCTTCAAACACGCGGTAGGCGCCGTGCATGCCTTGAACCGCGCGCACAGCCGGGCCGTGGTGCAAGCGCCCCGTCCCGAGCCCATCCCCAAAATGCGTCAACAGGACGAAGCCTCGGTGCTGAAAGAGTCGCTGTCCGACGATTTTGACGTGGACACCTTGCTAGAGACCGATGAGTCCCTGTCCTGGCGCCGCCCCGAGGTGGGCGCCGACGTGACGCGCAAACTGCGCCGTGGCGTGTGGGCCCAGCAAGGCCAACTCGACCTGCACGGTTTGCGCACCGATGAGGCCCGAGAAGCGCTCGGGGCCTTTTTGCGCGACGCCGGGGTCAAGGGCTGGCGTTGCGTGCGGGTGGTCCATGGCAAGGGCCTGGGGTCACCCGGACAGCAACCTGTGCTCAAAAACAAAGTGCACCGCTGGCTGGTCCAGACCGACCGTGTGCTGACCTTTGTGCAGGCCCGCGGCGAAGATGGTGGCGCAGGCGCCTTGGTGGTCTTGCTGGCGCCGGGCAAAGGCCCCCGCAGGGTCTGAGTCAGACGCCCTGGTTGCGCATCCAGTCGGCGGTCTGAAAAAAAGACTGCTCCAGACGCGCGGCCAGGACCGGGTCCACCTCGGTCTCTTTCATGGCTTGAAACATGCACGCCAGCCACTGGTCTCGCTCGCGGATGCCAATGGCAAAGGGCAGATGCCGCGCCCGCAAGCGTGGGTGTCCAAAGCGTTCGACGTACAGATCCGGGCCACCCAGCCAGCCACTCAAGAACCAGTGGAGCTTGTCTCGGGCGTCGTCCAAGGTGCTGCCGTGCACGTGGCGCAGGTCCGCGTAGGCGGGCTCCAGGTCCATGAGGTCGTAGAAGCGGTCGACCAAGGCTCGCACCTGGGCGTCACCGCCTATCACCTCATACGCCGAGCGTGTGCTGGGATCGGTTGACAAGGTTCAGCGCGGCGTGAGTTTGGTGGCGATCTGAACAATGCCTTGCGCCGCCGGGCTGCCCGGCATCAACTCCAGCAAGAGCTGACGCTTTTGAATGGCTTGGCGAACCGCGATGTCGGATGGGATGTCGCCCAGAAAATTCAGCTTGGGGGGCACCCCATTGGGGCCCTGCACAAAGCGGTCGACCACCTGCTGCAATTGCTGGCAAATGGCGCGACCATCGCCCGCACGACCGACCTGGTTGACCACCAGGTGCAGGTTTTCGCGCGATTGTTGCGAGGTCAGCACCTTGATGGTGGCGTAGGCGTCGGTCATGGCGGTGGGCTCGGGCGTGGCCACCACGATGATCTCGTGGGCCAGCGACACGGCGTACAGCACCACATCGGAGATACCGGCACCGGTGTCGATGATCAACACATCAAAGCGTGGCGAGACCGCCTCAATGATGTGCAGCAACTGGTCACGCACTTCAGGCGTCAGGCGGGAGTACTCGACCAGACCGGAGCCTGCCAGCAGCACTGAAAACCCCCCGGGCGCAGGCAAGATGGCCTCTTCAAGCTGCGCCTTGCCGGTGAAGACATCGTGCAAGGTGATCTTGGGGTAGAGATTGAGCACCACGTCGAGATTGGCCAAGCCCAAATCGGCGTCCAGCACCAGCACACGCAGGCCCTGTCGCGCCAAAGCGGCCGCCAGGTTGGCGCTGACAAAGGTCTTGCCGACGCCGCCTTTGCCGCTGGTCACCGCCAACGTGCGGGCCAGACGGGGCGGCTTCGTGTTCGACACGTTGTGAGCGTCGGGCGACGGTGGAGAGGTGGTTTCGGGGGTGGACATGGATGCCATCATTCCGTGGTTTTCGGCTCGAAGTCGCCAAAACCTGAGTCCCCATTCAGGTCAGATTGCGCAAGGCCAGCGAACAACAAGCTCTTTTCTTCGGCACTGACCACCGTCAGCGGTGGCATTTCCAGGCAAGTGCGGTTGCGGCCTTCGGCTTTGGCGCGGTAGAGCTGTTGATCTGCACGCTCGCACCACAGGCTGGCCGAGGAGCGCACCCACTGCGGTGCAAACGCCCCACCAATGCTGATGGTGATGGACAAGTGCTGCCCACCAATGATCGCCACCGGCAAGGCGGCCACTTTTTGGCGAATCCGTTCGGCCACGGCCTGGCCAAAAGACGGCGGGCAGTTGGGCAAGATGATGGAGAACTCTTCGCCACCCACGCGGGCCACCGTGTCCATGGGGCGCACACAGTCCACCAATGTCGCCGCCACGGATTGGATGACCACATCCCCCGCCGCATGGCCATAGGTGTCGTTGACCTTTTTGAAGTGATCAATGTCCACCACCAGCAACAAGGCCGGCTCACCAATGCGGGCCACTCGGTCGACTTCACGGCCAATGGCGGCCTCGAACTGGCGCCGATTGGCCAAGCCGGTGAGGGCATCGCGGCTGGAGATCTCGCACAAGCCGTCAATCACCGCCTGCAGCCACTCGCGGGAGCCAGGCTCCAGGCTGGGCGACAGCGCCCGACCCGCCTGCGTCAGCAAATTAACGGACGCATCCAGACGCATGCCTGCGGCAAAAGCGCCCTCGGCCACCGCGAAGGGCGCAAAGTCCGAAGCAATGGGGGGCTCCAAATGAGCAAAGAGATCCATGGCTCAGTCTAGCAGTACGCCCACCAACCAAAGCTCAAGAAGCCACGGTTTTGCGGACGAAATCCGCGGCTTGATGCCCCCCGTGCCCAGGCATCCTCAAGCACACGATTTGTTGGTCGATATACCAAAAGGAATTTCACCGAACCATCTTGGTGTGGGTGAGGCCGAAACAAGCAATGGGCGCCGTAATGTCAGATTCAATGAACATGGTCACCGACCGGGAGTTCACCTTCAATGCAAGGGACTTCGCTCGCGTGCGCGCTCTGATCTACCAACGAGCGGGCATCAGTTTGCACGAGGGTAAACAGGCCATGGTGTACAGCCGCCTGTCCAGGCGTCTGCGCGAAACGGGTCATGCCACCTTTGAGAGTTATCTGCAGTGGCTGGAAGCCGCCCAAGGTGAACAAAGCCTGCAGGAGTGGCAGGATTTTGTGAACAGCCTGACCACCAACCTCACGTCGTTTTTCCGTGAGGAACACCATTTTCAGATCCTGACCGAGTGGCTGACCGCGCGGGGCTCGCAACCCACCCGGATCTGGTGCTGCGCCTCATCGACCGGCGAGGAGCCCTACTCCCTGGCCATCACGGTGGCGGAGACCTTGGGGCTGCACGCCCCCGTCAAGATCATCGCCAGCGACATCGACACCAACGTGCTGGCCACGGCCTCGCGGGGGGCCTATGGTGCCGATGCCCGTGGTTTGAGTCCGCAGCGCTTGCGTCAGTTCTTCCTCAAAG
>JAZJZP010000131.1:0-6049 GCA_040389805.1 Pseudomonadota bacterium | reverse complement strand
CCAGAACTGTCCCGCTTGATTGAGTTTCGGCCCTTCAACCTGATGCAAGAGCAATGGTCGCTGGGCGAAGCGTTTGACGTGGTGTTTTGTCGCAATGTCATGATTTATTTCGACGCGCCCACCCAACGCAAGGTACTGGAGCGCATCCACCGGGTCATGAAACCCAATGGCAAGCTGTTTGTAGGGCACTCCGAAAATTTCACCGAGTCGCGCGACCTCTTCCACCTGCGTGGCAAGACGGTTTATGACAGGGTTTGAACTGGCTGCAGACTAGGTAATCGCACATGATCAGCATGACCCCCAACAGCCCGCTGCGCAGCGGCTCGGTCCCCGCCATGGCAGGGCTGGCAGCCGCCAGCACGATGGCCGCCGACATGGCTGCACGCAAGGACCGATTGAGCCGCCTCAAGGCCCGCACTCCGAAGCCGGGTGAGGCCTCCTTCTTTTTCTACGATGCGCACTTTCAGAACGAAGCCGTCAAGATCCTGCCGGGTGAGTACTTCGTGTTCGACGAAGACATGATCATCATGACCACCCTGGGCTCGTGCATCGCCACCTGTCTGTGGGACCGCAATGCACGGGTGGGTGGCATGAACCATTTCATGCTGCCCGACAACGGCGGTGGCGCCAGCGACTCGGGGCGCTATGGCTCGTTTGCCATGGAACTGTTGATCAATGAAATGCTAAAGATGGGCGCCTCACGCATGACTTTGGAGGCCAAGGTGTTTGGCGGCGGCGCCGTGATCGCCGGCATGAACACCATCAATGTGGGCGAGCGCAACACCAAGTTCGTGATGGACTACCTCAAGACCGAGCGCATCCCGGTTGTCTCCAAAGACGTGCTCGAAATCTACCCCCGCAAGGTGTGTTTCTTTCCGCAAAGCGGCAAAGCCATGGTCAAACGACTCGCCCCGACCAACCCGGATGCCATCGTGGCCCAAGAGCGCATCGCGGCCCAAAAGGCAGCGGTCCCTGCGGCCTCCGGCGGCTCCATCGACTTGTTCTGATCTCGGAGTCCGACATGGCAAAAATTCGTGTGGTGGTGGTCGACGACTCGGCCCTGGTACGCAGCCTCCTGAGCGAGATCATCAACCGTCAAAGCGACATGGAGTGCGTAGGCGCCGCCAGCGACCCGCTGGTCGCACGCGAGATGATTCGCACCGTCAACCCCGACGTCATCACGCTGGACATTGAAATGCCCCGCATGGATGGCATTGATTTCTTGTCCAAGCTGATGCGTCTGCGGCCCATGCCGGTGGTGATGGTCTCCACGCTGACCGAGCGCGGCGCAGAGGTCACACTCAAGGCCCTGGAGCTGGGGGCCGTCGACTTTGTGGCCAAGCCCAAGATCGGCGTGGCCGATGGCCTGCGCCAATTGCAGGACGACATCACCGACAAGATCCGCATCGCCTCAAAAGCACGCATCAGCCGCGTACCGACCCCTCACACCTCAGCCTCAAGCAGTAGCACGGCCCCCACCGCCGGGCATGAGACGAGTACTCGGCCCGCACCGGTCAGCATGGGTCGGTTGTCGACCGAAAAGATCATCTTCATCGGAGCCTCCACCGGGGGAACCGAAGCCACCAAGGAAGTGCTGATGGCCTTGCCCGCCGATGCGCCAGCCGTGGTCATCACTCAGCACATGCCGCCCGGGTTCACGCGCAATTACGCCGCGCGGCTGGATGGTTTGTGCAAGATCAGCGTCAAGGAAGCGAGCGATGGAGAGCGCATCTTGCCGGGCCACGCCTACATCGCCCCAGGCGGCATGCACCTGAGCGTGGAGCGCTCCGGGGCCAACTACCTCGCACGGGTGAAGGATGGCGAGCCCGTCAATCGCCACAAGCCCAGTGTCGAGGTGTTGTTCAGGTCAGCCGCCCAAGTGGTGGGCCCCAATGCCGTCGGCATCATGCTGACCGGCATGGGTGGCGATGGCGCCAAGGCCATGCGTGAAATGCGCGATGCTGGCGCCTACACCGTGGCACAGGATGAAGCGACCTGCGTGGTGTTTGGCATGCCCCGCGAAGCGATTGCGGCAGGCGCGATCAAAGAGGTGTTGCCGCTGAACAAGATCGCGGACCACCTGATCACCCACCTCAGAACCACATCGGGCCCCGCCATGAGCCGCGTGTGATCCTGCGGGCCATCCTGCGGGTCCTTGCCACGCTCAAGGGCGCCCCACAAACAGCATCAAGGTGACGCCCATGCCGGGACTGCCAGCCAACGCCCCATAGACCGGGCCGAAGGTGGTGTCCGCCCCCAGATACAGACTGTAGCCTTTGCGCAAGCGGCCGGCTCCAAGATCCTGCGGGCGATCCCAGGCGTTGCCGGCTTCCAGGGTGGTGCCCATCACCAGCCCACGGGTCAAGGGCAGGCTGGTCAGGCGCTGTTGATAGCCCACGCGCACCAAGGCCACCTGGGCCCCGCTGACCTGGAAGGGCTGGTAGCCCGACAACTGCTGAAAGCCGCCCAGACCATAGCGGGGCGTGCCTTGCTGAGCCCCATCGGACAAACCCACCCGCGCATAGGTGCTGAGCGTGTGCGCACCCCAGGAGTGCACGCCTTGGGCCTGGGCTTCGAAGTGCCGCAACGCGCCCACGTCAACGCCCTGGGCGCCAAAACTGTGTCCTTGCATCCAACTGCCATCCAGGCGCCAGCCATAGGTGGGAAAATAGGCATGGTCCAACTGGTCAAACACGGCATTGAGGCGCCAGCCCCGCTCGGTCCACTGGAGCGGCTGGGTCGGCCCGGAGTACCCCGTCACCACCAGATTGGGCGCGTCGCGCCGGGCCTCGTCCACGAACCCCAAGCGGAACTCGCCCAGCTCGCGCCAAGTGGCCCCCACCTCCAACGCCACGGTGCGCAGACGGCGATCCAGTTCGGCCGACACAGCGCCCTCGGGGTCGTCATGCAGCTCGATCGATTTGCTTTGTATGGAGGCCGACGCGGCCATGAAGCCCCTCACACCATCGGGCAGTTTCCAGTCGGCGGGGCGATACCACTCGGTGCCAATCCAGGGCGATGAGCCGACGCGCAAGAAGTTGCGCCATTCACTGCCATGCTCATCCAGCCAATGGCGGTTGTGCGCCAACTTGAAGTTGAACGCACTGCGTCCATTGGTGTCCGCACTGAAATCAAGCCCCAACTGCAGGTAGTTAGGGCCCCAGGGCTTGTCTTTCAAGTCAAACACCAGGCCCTCTTCGCCTTGCGGGTTGCGCACCAAGCGATAGTCGGTGCGCAGGTAGTCACCCGTGGCCGCCAGCCGGGTCAGGTCGCGTTCGGCCCGTGGCAGGTCAAAGGGCTGACCCGGTCGGGTCTCCAACTCTTCTGCACGATGCTCGGGATGGGTCTGCTCGCTGCCCGCGAACTGGACAAAGACCAGCTTGCTCGGTTGGGCCAGTGCCTGCTGGCGCTGCGCCACCCAGCGCGCGTAATCGGGCTCACTGAGTTTGAGGTCTTGCAGACGCAGCACCATGGCTTCGGCCTGCAACTGGCCCAAGGCCACGAAGTCCCGGGCACGGTCGAAGTCGGCGGCGGTCAGGTTCTCCAGGGTGGGTGCAATCAACACGTCCTGAGGCTGCAGGCTGCGCAGGCTTTGCCGCACGTTCTGCTCGGTGAGGATGTTGATCATCTGGGCCGTCACGCCCGTCAGTGAGTTGAGCGTGTCGCGCTTGGCCAAAGGCGTGCCGATGTTGACCACAATGAGTCGCTGAGCGCCCATGTCGCGCGCCACGCCAATCGGCGTGTTGTCGACCAGGCCGCCATCGCCCAGCAAGCGTCCATTAACCTCCAGCGGCGCGAACACGCCCGGCACGGACATGCTGGAGCGCAAGGACAAAGCCAGGTCGCCTTCCCGCAAGATCACCGGCAGGCCGGTTTCCATGTCGGTGGCCACGGCCCTGAACGGGGTCGGCAATTGGTCAAAGTTTTTGAACTGCCGTGCCGGCAAGGTCAAGCGCCGCAGGTGCGACTCCAAGCCCCGACTGGACACGGTCCCCAGCGGCGCCCGCAGGCCATCCATGCCCAGGCCCAATTCGATCAGGGGTGAGACCTCGTAGTCCTGCTCTTTGCGCCGTTGCGAGAGCTCGCGCCGGTCAACCCGGCTGGCAAACACATTGGCCCAGTCAAGTTGCAGCACCTCGGCTTCAATTTGTGCCGCAGACAAACCGCTGGCATACAGCCCCCCCACGATGGCGCCCATGGAGGTGCCCGCGATCACATCCACCGGGATGCGTTCACGCTCCAGCACCTTGAGCACGCCCACGTGGGCCAAGCCGCGCGCCCCACCGCCCGACAACACCAAACCAATGCGCGGGCGCAGGGCCGGTGCCTCTGAAGGCGCCTCTGGCGCCGCCATCGCATGGGGCCCCACCAGCGATGCCGCCAGGCACAGGATTCGGCCAAGAGGGAGGGAGTAGTTACGGGTCATCCGGCCATTGTGCCTCCCGCTATTTTTTGATCTGCGTCAGATCAAGCTCCCGTCAATAGGAGTCAGATAGAGGGAACGCTTTAAAGGAGACCGACATGCATGCTTGGAAAGACCTCTTCTCGACCGACTATGGTTTGATGAGCGTGGCGGTGATCGTCGTCATGCTGGTCGGCATGGTCGGCATCGCCCGCTATGTGGCCAAACATGTCCGAGAAGACTGTGAACGGCACGACAAGCTGGGGCAAGGTCAGCACTGACCCGCCCTACGAGCTCAGTCGCGGTGCACGAGCAGGTCGGCAATCACGGGCCGATGCTCGGAGGCGTCTTGGCCGCCCACAAAACAATCGCGCACCCCCAGCTTCGGGCTCACCAAAATGTGGTCGATGCGCAAAAAGCTGAAGCCTGTGCGCAGACCGGCGCTTGAAAACGCGTCGCGCAAACCGATGTCGAGCAAACTGTGGATGATGGGTGAGCTCTCGATGGAGTTCAAGTCTCCGGCGACGATCAAGGGCCGCGGGTGACCTGCCAGATCGCCAGCCAGCTTGTGGGCCTGGGTCAAACGATCCCGGAAGTTCTGCGCCCATTCATCGCGTCCAGCCAAACGCTCACGGCGTGCGGCATTGAGGCCATCCCGGGGCGAAATGAAATGCGCGGTGACCAGATCAATCTCGGTACCCGCGACCACCAAGGTGCACTGCACATAGCTGTGCGCCTCCCCCCGAAACGGCATGCTGCCCTGTTTGCAATCCTTCATTGGAAAGCGACTGGCCACCACATACTGCCCGAAGTGGTAGGTCTGGCGTGTGCCCACCATGGCCCTCACGTCGCGCAATCGCGCGTCCTGCGGGGTCGTACCTCCGTCGTCCGCATCCTGCATGACGATCACGTCAGGATCATGCAGCATCACCTCCCAAGCGAGGCGGGCAAACCCCTGCGGCTGCTTGGACGCCAGGTAGTACTTGATGTTGTAAGTCATCAGTCGAAACTGACCACTGCCCTCGTCAGCACGGCCAAACGCCAGCCCCATGACCAGCGTCACCACCAGCCCAAGCCCCAGCAGCGCCGCCCAGCGCCAATACCGCCCCAGCCATAACGAGACCCCGACGGCCGCCACAGCCGGCAGCACAAACACCGGATAGGGCGCATAGCGCGTCAGCTCAAACCACCAGGTTTGCGGATAGCCCACCCCATAGGCCAGCGACAGCGCCAAGGCGCTCGCCACCACGATGGCCACAAAGCATTGCGCAAGACGATTCACCATGAGATGCAGTTTAAAAGTCCTTCATGAAAAAGGGCCGCATCACTGCGGCCCTTTTGACGTGAGCTGAAAGGCTCAGGCAGGCATTACATGCCCATGCCGCCCATACCACCCATGCCGCCCATGTCGTGGCCACCCATGCCGCCAGCCGCTTCTTCCTTAGGAGCGTCAGCGACCATGCACTCGGTGGTCAACAGCAAAGCAGACACGGAAGCCGCGTTTTGCAGCGCCGTGCGGGTCACCTTGGTCGGATCCAGAATGCCCATTTCGATCATGTCGCCGTAGGTACCGTTGGCTGCGTTGTAGCCATAGTTGCCCTTGCCAGCCAACACGGAATTGACGACCACACTGGCTTCGTCGCCAGC
>JAZJZP010000130.1:1228-1676 GCA_040389805.1 Pseudomonadota bacterium | reverse complement strand
TGGGCGACACCCACGTCGGCAGCGTTGACCCGAAAGTTGAGCGCGCGACGAAGGAAATGATCCGCGAGCTGTCACCCGCCCGGCTGGTGTGGCACGACTTGCTCGACGGCAAGAGCGTGAACCCGCACCACTTCGGCAACGTGTTCCAGGCGTTCGCGAAATTGAACGCTGGCACCAACGACGTGCGAAAGGAAGTCGAGGCGGCCTGCGCGTTCCTCAACCGGATGACGCCTGATGGCGTCGAGCCTATCGTGGTGTCGAGCAACCATGACGATTTCCTGCGCAGATGGGTCATTGCCACCGACTGGCGGCAGGACGCGAAGAACGCGGACTTCTACCTGCGCACAGCCCAGGCCATGCTGGCCAGCACGAAGTCGGGCCTGGGCGGCATGGAAATGCAAAGCCCGTTCGCGTACTGGTTGAGCATCCTCGCCCCACGCGCCAAGGT
>JAZJZP010000130.1:0-1218 GCA_040389805.1 Pseudomonadota bacterium | reverse complement strand
GGGCGGCCGCCAGTCCATGATGGTGGCCGGAGTCGAGCTAGGCATGCACGGCGACCGCGGCCCCAATGGCTCGCGCGGCTCGATCAAGAACCTGCGTCGCATCGGCGTGAAGTCCATCATCGGCCACAGCCACACACCCGGCATCGAGGAAGGCTGCTATCAGGTCGGCACGTCCACCGTGCTGAATCTGGAATACGCCAACGGGCCCAGCTCGTGGCTCAACACCCACTGCCTGCTGTACCCCAACGGCAAGCGCACGCTGGTGAACATCATCGACGGCAAGTGGAGACTGGAATGAACCCCTACGTTCTAGGTGTTGGCACTGCGCTGATCGCGTTGAGCAGCTTTACAGTAGGCTGGAAGGTCAACGGGTGGCGGCAGGACGCCCAGCAGCTTATCATCGAGCAGGCAGCCCAGAAGGCGGCAGACAAGGCCACAGACGCGGCCGTTACCGCCATTCAGGGCATTCGTATTCAGAACAGGACCATCCGCCAGGAGTTGGAACGTGAAATTGTCATGCAGCCTGCTGTTGGTGTTGAGTGCAATATCTCTGACGGGGTGTTCACCAGCCTCAACAAAAGCCTCGCCCCGCGCGGAGATAATCCAGCTGTCGTGCCCGGACCTGTCGCCGCTCCTTGACAAGAGCCGCGACTCGCTGGTAAGGAAGATCGAGGAAATTTCCGGTATTTATTACGAGTGCCGCAGCGCGGCATTGGCGGCCCCATGATTAAGCCCACAGGACACGGATTCAAAGTGACGAGCGAGTCGGGCAAGAACCTGTCCAAGCCCAACCTGTCGCACGACCAAGCCGTGAAGCGGTTGCAGCAGGTGGAGTTCTTCAAGCACAAGGGCAAGGTCGGGGATCCGAAGAAGCTCATCAACCGATGAGTGCAGAACGCAAGCGCGTCGCGCGCGAGCTGATGCGCCGGATGCGGTGCAAAACCAGCCTTCACAGCTTCATGCTCAACATTGACGTGCCGCGCTCGCCGACTCCGGCGCTGCGGCCTGACGAAGACTTGCTCGGTCCTGCCAAGGACCTGATGCCCATTCACTTCTCGAAGATCCTAGAAGTCATCCAGCGCACGATGGATCGCCCATCGGGGCGAGCGATCATCCAGGCCCCGCCAGGCAGCGCCAAAAGCACGCTGCTGGATGCTGTGGCCATCCCGTGGGAGATGGGGCGCAAGCCCGGCAGCCGCATTCTGCTGCTGTCCTACG
>JAZJZP010000129.1:0-2092 GCA_040389805.1 Pseudomonadota bacterium | reverse complement strand
CCACCTGATGGCCGGCATCTTCGAGCACCACGACAAGAACCGTTTCGAGACCGTGGCCATCTCGCTGGGCATCGATGACAAGAGCCGCCTGCGGTCGCGCATGCTGGTCGCCTTCGACAAGTTCATCGATGCGCGCGCCATGACCTCGCGTCAGATCGCCGAGCTGATGCGCGAGATGGAAATCGACGTGGCGGTGGACCTGGCGGGCTACACCGCTGATTCGCGCACCGACCTGTTCGCGCACCGGCCGGTGCCCGCCCAGGCCAATTTTCTGGGTTACCCGGGCACGCTGGGCACCAGCTACATGGACTACATCATTGCCGACCGGCATGTCATCCCGCACGAGCACCAACGCTTCTACAACGAGAAGGTGCTGTACCTGCCCGATGCCTACCTGCCGACCGACGCCAGCGTGAAGATCTCGGAGCGCACGCCGACCCGCCAGGAGTGCGGCCTGCCCGACACCGGCATCGTGTTCTGCTCCTTCAGCCACGACTACAAGATCAACCCCCCTCTATTCGACATCTGGATGCGCCTGCTGGCCCAGGTGCCGGGCAGCGTGCTGTGGTTGATGTCGCGCAGCCAGGCCTCACAGGCCAATCTGCGCAAGGAAACGCAGCAGCGCGGTATAGACCCTGCGCGCCTCGTGTTCGCCGGACGTGTGCCCTTGGTCGAAGACCACATGGCGCGCTACCGCCAAGCCGACATCTTCCTGGACACCCACCCCTACAACGCCCACACCACCGCCGCCGATGCCTTGATGGCCGGTTTGCCCGTGGTGACCTTCATGGGGGGGGCTTTCCCCGCGCGGGTGGCGGCCAGTTTGCTGCATGCGATTGGCCTGCCGGAGTTGGTGGCCGATTCGGCTGCAGGCTATGAGGCCTTGGCCTTGAAGCTGGCCACGAACCCTGAGCTGCTGAGCGGTTTGAAGGCCAAGTTGCAGGTGAATAAAGCAACATATCCGCTGTTTGACACCGACAGTTTTTGCAAAAATCTGGAAGCGATTTACGTGGCCATGTGGCGGCAGTCCGAACTGGGCGATGCCCGGGATGCCCTAAGCCAATTGGATTGAGTTGCGGCTACAGGCGCATCCCAAAATTTTCAAGCAAGCACGCAAGAAAGGCTCAAAAAAATGACTCACTCCTACCAAGAGATTGCCCAAGCCGTCGCTGAAAAGCGCTTTGACCAGGCTCGCCAGATGATCGTGGCGGCGATGGAGCAAGATCCAACTTTCTCGGCCAATGGGCGTCACATCAGCCTGGCCCACTGGTTGGTGCTGGGCGCCGACTGGGACTTGGTCGATCGGCTCCTGCCCCCTCAGTTGAACACCTTCCGGACCTCGGGCTGGCTGGAGTCACTGCGCGCGGGCATTCCCGTTGATGTTGAAGGCAATCCAGTCCCTTGGTTCACTTACCCATCGATCGATTTCCTGGAGCCCAAGGTTCAACCGGATTGGCGGGTGTTTGAATGGGGCAGTGGATTTTCGACTTTGTGGTGGTCCAAGCGAGTCACCTCTGTCGATTCCATCGAAAGCAGCGAGAGCTGGGTGAAAGAGGTTCGTGGTCGCGCGGATGCCAACGTCACGCTCAGCTACTGTCCAGACGAGGCCAGCTATGTTGGCGCCATCGAGCGCCACAAGGATAACAAGCTGGACGTGATCGTGATCGACGGCGATCACCGCAATGCCTGCGCCAAGGTCGCCCTGGACTACATCAAGCCCAAGGGCCTCATCATTTTCGACAACAGCGATGGCCCCGAGTTCGACGAAGGGGTGGGCTATATCACTGAGCAGGGCTGGAAGCGCCTGGACTTCTTTGGCACGATCCCGTCCTATTTGTACAAGAACTGCACTTCGGTCTTTTATCAGGATGATGCCTTTTTGAAGCACAACCCGGTGCCCAGCACGGCCAAGCTGTCGAGCGGTCCGACCTGCTTCCAGCTCATGTACAAGCTGCGTCCGGGCAATGAACGCTGATGCCAAGCAAGTTCAGGTCGGTTGAGCCGACCTGGTGAAGAGACAAAGAAAAGGCCTCTGAAATCAGAGGCCTTTTTTATGGGGCTTTGGGGCCCCACGCTGGTTTATCAAACGACC
>JAZJZP010000128.1:0-1622 GCA_040389805.1 Pseudomonadota bacterium | reverse complement strand
AGCGTGGTGGCGAACGACGAAAACCGTTCGTTTGTGGTTGGCCGGTTTGCTATCGGCGCCAGTAAGGCCCTGGAATTACAGCACCAGTGCCAGACCACCAGCACCACGAACGGCTTTGGGGTTGCTGGCTCCTTTGGCACGGAAGTCTATGCCACGGTATGGCTGCGGAGGGTCGCGTGATGGACATTGCACGGGTTCTCGACTACCTGACCAGCACAGGACGGCTTCTCCCCGGCGAGGATTGGGGGCCAGGATCGAATACCGATTCTACCTACACGGCACTGGTATCCGGTTGGCGAGGCGTATCCACGGTGCCCACTCAGGCAGAGATGGATGCCGCGTGGGAAGTGGTCCAGGCGATTCCGCCCCGGCCGCCCCCTGGTAAGGTGGCAGCGGCCCTGATCGTCCGCAACAGCAGCGGCTGGCCGCAGTCGGACATCATCCAGACCACCGTCCAGGACATCATCGACCAGGCCGTGCCCCAGGCGCTGGAAGAAATCTTCGGCGGCTGAGTAAAATACTCACGGGAGGGACCATCATGGACGCGGCAGTCATCAACGGGCTCTACATCGCCTTGACTACTTTCCTGGTTGTCGTGACGACCGTCATACAAAGCTGGTGGCAGCGGAGAATGGCCGTCCAGGATGCCGAGTTGTTGGCCCGGAAGGTGGACCTGGTGGCGGAGAAGACTGTCAAGAAGGCCGATGAAGTTAAGGAAGCGCTGGTCGCCACGAGCAAGACCAAGGCACGCAAGATCGACGAACTGACCGAGGCGGTGAGCGCTACCGCAATGGTCATCGACACCATTGAGCAGCAGGGCAACTCCAAATGGGAGCACCTTCAGGCGCAACTCAATACGGCCCTGGAGAAGATCGAGGCCTTACAACAGCAGCGGGTGGATGACGCCAAGGGAAGAATACCATGACGCAGAGCGACCAATTGAAAGCCATCGCCGCCAAGGTGGAGTACATCCAGGCGCTGACGGACCACAACCATCGGGTACTGCATCAGGTTCTCGACCTGGTGCAGTTCGTCGTCTTGGATGGCACCGCCGAGGACAAGGTCCGCCTGGTGGAAATGACCAAGAGCCTCAAACAAACTGCCGCTGATCTGACAAAGGCGACGGCAGACAATCCTGTTCCGAAGTCTTAACCCAAGGAGCCTCGAATGTCGAAAGAGATGGACGACCTGGAAGCCGCCGTCGTCAAGATCAAGGGCGCCAAGGACAGCGCCGTCGCCCTCATCAACGGGGCGGCCGCGTTCATCAAGGCGAACGCCGCTGATCCCGTGAAACTGAAGGCGTTCGCCGAAGAGTTGACCACCGACGCCACCGCTCTCGCCGATGCCGTGGTCGCCAACCCGCTGCCGCCGACACCGTGACCAAGTGTGAGGGTCAGGTGAGCAGTTTTGCTCACCTGACCCGAGGAGTGAAGCCATGCCTGTGGATGACCGCGATGATGACCGCGACCTGGAAGACTACGGTATGGGCGCTCCGCCCGTTGGTCCGCAGATGGGCGGCTTCCAGCCTCCGCAGGACTTTCAGGCTCCCGACTTTCAGCAGCGAATGCAGCAATCGGGAGCGCCCGACTTCGGGGACATGATGCGGCTTCCCGAGCCACCGT
>JAZJZP010000127.1:0-7337 GCA_040389805.1 Pseudomonadota bacterium | reverse complement strand
GCCGCAGTTTGTGATTGATGTGGCCTTGGCGGAACGCTTGCCCAGGACCGGAGGCCTGGCGCGCGTTCGCATTGAACTGAGCCCTCAGCCATTGCTGACCTCATGGGCCCAAAGCATCCGGCAGTTGTTTTTGAAGCATTTTTCAGACATCAAGGCCTGATGCATGAATCCGCTCTCAAATGACATCTCCATGCAGTTGTGGTCCGATCAGGTGTCGCACAAGGGGGTGGTGCCACGTCCTGGTCCTGTTTTTGGCCCTTATCCACTGCGTGACATTGCGGCGCGCTCAAGCAGTCCTTTGCTGGCCTGGGTGCAGTCGAGCATGGCGGCTGCGGGCATGCCCTCCAAGCGGCAGGACCAATGGCTGATTGAGCGCATCGCAAAAATCCAAAGTAAATGGGCCGCTTTGCCAGCCCATGGGTTTGAGTCTCGTTTGGCCAGGGTGCGCGTGCGTTTGAGCGTTTCGGGCTTTACCCCCGAATTGACCGCCGAGGCATTCGCGGCAGTGGCTTGTCGTGTTCAGCAGCACCTGGGGCTGACTTTGCACGATGTCCAGTTGAAGGCCGCGTGGTGGATGCTGGGCAATCGCTTCGTCGAGATGGCCACGGGCGAGGGTAAAACATTGACGGTGCTGCTCACGGCGGCCACGGCGGCGCTGGCGGGGATCCCTGTGCATGTCATGACGGCCAATGACTACCTGGCGCGTCGTGATGCCAAACAGTTGTTGCCCATCTATGAGTCTTTGGGGCTCAGTGTGTCCTGGGTCACCGCGGCCAGCACGCCCTCTGAGCGTCAGCAGGCCTACCAGCAACATGTGGTGCATGTCACCGCGCGCGAAGTGGCGTTTGATCACTTGCGTGACCGCTCTGCACGCGCGGCACTGGACACCAATGGCATGGTGTTGCGCGGTCTGTGCATGGCCATTGTGGACGAGGTCGACAGCCTTCTGATCGACGAGGCCTGCACCCCGTTGATCTTGTCCAAGCAGGTGAACCAGCGGGAATCGGATCAGCGCTATCGATTGGCGCTGTTCTTGGCGCGGCAGTTGGAGGAGGGGCGAGATTTTCGGAAAATCGAGGCCGGAGCGCTCCAGTTGACTCAAGAGGGGAGTCAACGGTTGGACGCATTGGCTCAGTCCTTGGACGACCTTTGGCTGATCAAACGCTACCGCGAGGAGCAGGTGGTGCTGGGCCTGTCGGCGCTGCACAGTTTTCAGCGCAATGCGGACTATCTGGTCCTTGAGGATGGCATTCACATCGTGGATGGCAACACGGGCCGCTTGGCGGTGGGGCAAACCTGGTCGCGTGGCTTGCATCAGATGATCGCGATCAAAGAGCGGCTGGACCCTGAACCTGAAAACGAAACACTGACCGAGACCACGTACCAGTCGTTCTTTCAGCGCTATCACGCTCTGGCGGGGCTCAGTGGCACGGTTTTTGAAGAGCGCCACGAGTTGATGCGTGTGTACGGCTTGCCGGTGGTGCGTGCTCCCTTGCGACGGCCCTCCAGGCGTGAGGTGCGTGGCACCCGTGTGCTGCCGACGGCGCAGGAGAAATGGCAGGCGGTGGTGCGGGCGGCCCAACAGGAGGCGAACAAGGGACGGGCCGTGCTGATCGGCACGGACACGGTGGCCGACTCTGAAGCCTTGTCCAACGCCTTTGTCGCGGCAGGTGTTAAGCACCAGTTGCTCAATGCCCGCCAGGATGACGCCACGGGTGAGTCTGAGCAGTTGGTCATTGCTGGCGCAGGTCAATCGGGGGCCATCACGGTCGCTACACACATGGCAGGTCGAGGCACCGATATCCATCTCAGGCCTGCGGTGGTGGAGCTTGGCGGGTTGCATGTCATCAATACCAACCTGAATCCCTCTCGGCGGATTGACCGCCAGCTCTATGGCCGTGCTGCGCGGCAAGGCATGCCTGGCAGTTGCGAATGCATTTTGAGCTGGGAGGATGGCGCCATGGAAGGGCTGCGCGACTTGGGTTGGGCAAAGCTGTTGCGTCGTGTAGCGCCTGTCTGGCTCTGTCGCCGGATTCAGAAGCGCCAAGAGGCACGGGCGCGTCGAAATCGCTGGGGCTTGTTGCTCAACGAGCGGTTCGTGGCACGCCAGTTGACCTTGGCCGGACGTCAGGATTGGGACTGATCCCTGTCCTTATTCCAAAGACCGGCATGCCAGGTCCAAATGGATCATAAGCAGGTGAGCCATTGGATCAATGGATGGTGCAGTCAGGTGGTATCGGGTGTCCTATTTGTTCAGGAGCATGCATTGAAGACGAAGGCGATGAGCTTGTTGATGGTGGTCACCCTGGGGTGTGCCCACAACAGCCATGCTGAGTCGCTTGGATGCCTGATCGAGCCGGATCGGGTGGCCGATGTGGGCAGTCAAGCGGTCGGTGTGCTGGAGCAGATCAAAGTTGAGCGCGGTGACGTCGTGATCGCAGGGCAGGTGCTGGCGCGTCTGTCGGCGCAGGTCGAGCGTGCCTCTTTGAATGTGGCTCAGACCAAGTCGACGGCCGATGCCGAGTACAAGCAGGCGGTTGCCGCCAGTGTGTTGGCTCAACGAAAACTGGAGCGAACCCGGGACCTGCTCAAAAAAGATTTTGTCTCTGACCAGGCGCTGGACCAAGCCGAAGCAGAAGCCCAGGTGGCCGAGCAGCGTGTCGCCCAGGCGAGAGAGTCGCAGCGCGTCGCGGTGCGTGAGTTCCACCTTTCATCTGCGCAACTGGAGCAGCGAGACGTGCGCAGCCCTTTTGCGGGCATTGTGATGGAGCGCTACCGCACGGAAGGCGAGCGGGTTGAGCGTGAGCCCTTGGTACGCGTCGCTCGGGTCGACCCCTTGCGCGTGGAAGCCATCGTGCCTGCGGCTCAATTTGGATCCATCCAGGCAGGGCAAATGGCGCTGGTCAAGACCGATCTGCCGAATTTTGCGGGCCTCAATGCCCAAGTCACGTTGGTGGATCGGGTGATTGATCCGGCGTCCAATACGTTTCGGGTTCGGATGATGTTGCCCAATCCTGAGCGACGCATCCCGGCCGGCTTGCGATGCCGGGTGGAGTTCACGTCGATCAAACCTGCAGCGGCGACGCTGCCGTCGGTCAAAGTGACGCCGCCGACCAAAAGCACGGTGGCTATCTCGGAACTCAAGACCCAAATGAGCCTGCTGGCCCAAAGCCTTCCGGGCGCTCGGGTCTTCGAAAAATTGCAGCCAGCAAAAGACAGAGTCGCGGTCAAGAGCTACCTGTTGTTGAGACAGGCGCGTTTGAACATGACCAAGCGCTTGACCATGCTGAGCGTGACTCCTGCGCCTCAGGTTGTGGTCGCTATGGCCGAGCCACGCATCGTGTCCATGCGCTGATGGGTCCCCGTGGAGCCATGCGATGAGTGATTCCACACTGGCCAGTCTTGGCAGGGGGCGTCAATTCTATTTGAGCCCGACGACCAGGGTCAGTCTAGGGCTGGTGGCACTTCTGGTGGGCTTGTTGATGGTGCTGGACCTGGTGTTCAAGCTGCTGCCAGACCAGCGGGCGATGACCCAGTCCGTGCGAGAGCAGGTGGCCATCAACATGGCGGTGCAGGTCAAGCTGCTGCTCAGCGATGAGCGCAGTCAAGCGACGTTGGCCAAGATGGTCTATGAGGTGGTGCAGCAGTCTCCCGACATTGACACCCTGGGTGTTCGCCGGGCCAGTGGCGAGTTGGTCACGGCAAGCCCTCAGCACAGTGATCGCTGGGTGGCCCCGCCGTTGGGACTGTCGACCATCACCAGTGTGGTGGTGCCTTTGAACTCCGGGACGACTCGCTGGGGTCAACTCGAAGTGGGCTACCGCTCTCCTTGGCCCAACACGATCTTGGGGTGGCTCAAGCAGCCGACGGTTCAATTGATCGTCATCGTCGGACTCTCCTGTTTTATCGCTTTCTATCTTTACCTGCGTCGCGTTTTGCAGCACCTGGATCCTTCCAAGGCCATCCCCGAGCGGGTTAGGGTGGCCTTTGATACCCTCACGGAGGGCTTGTTGGTTCTGGATCTGGAGGGCCGAATTTTGCTGGCCAACGCCGCTTTTCGGGGGTTTCATCCGCAAGCGGGTGAAGTGCTGCTGGGTCGATCCATCAACCAATTGGAGTGGCTGGTCAATGGGGTGCGTGAAGAATCCGACCTGCTGCCGTGGGAGCGTGCGCTGCTGATCACCGCGCCCATCGTGGGGGTGGAAATCGACCTCAAAGATGGTGGCGGTGACACTCAGCGCGCCGTGCTGAACTGTACGGCCATCCGGGATGCGGCGGGCAATCCTCGCGGCTGCTTGCTGACCCTGGACGATGTCACGGCGCTGGATCAGGCCAATACCAGGCTGCGTTCGGCATTGGTCGAGCTCGAAGGCTCCAGAGACAAGATTCAGCGACAAAACGATGAGCTGACCTTGTTGGCCAACTGTGATCCCATGACGGGCTGCTTCAACCGTCGCGCCTTCTTTGCGCGGGCGGAGCCTATGCTGGAGCACGCGCTCAAAACCGGCGAACCCTTGTGTTGCCTGATGTCGGACATTGATCGATTCAAGTCGGTCAATGACACCTATGGGCACTCCGTGGGCGATCTTGTGATTCAGGCGGTGTCCAAGGTGCTCAAGTCCGAGATGCGTGAGCAAGACGTGCTGTGTCGCTACGGTGGAGAAGAGTTTTGCGTGTTGCTCAAAGGGTTGACGCTGGACGAGGCTGCCGGCGTGGCAGAGCACATCCGTAGTCGGATCGAGCGGGAGGTGGGCCCCAGCTTGACGGAGGTTCCCAATCTGCGCATCACCTCCAGCTTTGGGGTGGCGGCACTGGGGGCAGGCAAGGCCAAGTCGATGTTGCTGCTGATCGAGCGTGCCGATCAGGGCCTGTACGTGGCCAAGGAGTGCGGGCGCAACCAAGTCCAGTGCATCGACTGGAGTGAGGTCCAGGCCTTGCGAATCGACGCCTGATGGCGCGGTCATCTGGTGAAAATTCAAGTTCTAAGTCTGGCGGTCGAAAAGACGATATGCGGAAATCTTCTTCCCATCGTACTCAGCTGAGACGCTCCTTCCTGGTTGAGGAGATGGAGCCTCGCCGGTTGTTTTCAGCCGATGCGGCCGCTTTACTCGGCCTGCCCGTCACGCTGGATTTTCGTGCGGAAGGCGCGATGAGCTCCATGATGGCGTCAACCAGCACCGCAGCATTACCCCAGGTGACACAGTTGGTGGCCAGCACCCCTGACACCGGCGCGCAAGCGGGGGCGGTTCAACATGCCTTGGTGTTCGTCGACGCGGGCCTGCCGCAAGCCGATAGCCTGATTCAGAGCATCAAGGCGAAGTCCACTGGCGACCAAATTTTTGATGTGGTGACCATCCAGGCAGGCGAAGACGGCTTGGCCCGGATCACCGCCGAGCTGCAACAGCGCACGAACCTGGATGCGGTGCACATCCTCAGCCATGGGGATGCGGGTGGGCTGCAGATCGGATCGACTCGGCTGGATCAGGGAAGCTTGATGGCACGCCTGGGCGAGGTGTCCAGCTGGGGCAACGCATTGACCGCGGATGCTGACTTCATGTTGTATGGCTGTGATCTGGCCGCGTCAGACACGGGGCGACGGTTGGTGGATCAGTTGGCGCAGTTGACAGGTGCTGATGTGGCGGCGAGTACTGACCTCACGGGGGCGCAGTCCCTGGGCGGTGACTGGGTCCTGGAATACGAGGTGGGCAAAATCGAGTCAACGGCCATCGGCGCTGCATCGGAACTGGCCTCGTGGGAGCACGTGCTGGTGACGGCCAATCTGCAGCAAGGCGTCGTGAACGCGGCCACGGGCCAGACGTACACGGGCACCACCGACATCGAGATCAACAGCGGGAGCCCCAGTACCGTGGTCAACGCCAACACCAACTTGGTGTTCGACAACGGCGGTCGGCAAGGGCTGATCAAGTTCGATCTGACACAGATCCCTGCGGGTTCGGCCATCACCAGCGCCTCGCTGACCATGTATCTTGAGAGTACCGGGGTCACGTTAAAAAACTGGCAGATCTACCGGGTGCAGGTGCCATGGAGCAGTAGCTCCACGTGGAACAGCTTGAGTAGCGGGCTCACCATCGGTTCAGACACGGCGGGTTCGTCCTCCGATTCGGTATCGATTGATTGGGTATTGAACAGCAGTGGAAGCGAAACTTTCGGGAGCAACTCCAGCATGCTCAATGATGTTGCCAGCTTTCTCACGGGCAACAACTATGGCTGGGCTTTGGTCACGACCGGCTCCAATGACACGGCGGCCAGCAGTTCGGAGAACGCAACCGCCAGCCATCGGCCACTGCTGACGCTGGTCTACACGGAGGCCGCTCCACCTGCGGTGGACCTCAATGGAGCCAGTTCGGGCATCAACAACACGGCCACGCTGACAGAAGGCGGCGCAGCCATCAACATCGCTTCGGCGGCCACGATCACCGCAGGGACCTGGAGCACCGATCGATTGACGGCCGCTGCGACCACTCTGACGGGCATGATCGTCACGCTGAATACCCCTCAGGATGGCGGCGCTTACGAAGCCTTGAATGCCACCAGCCTCGCCGGGGGCATCACCCAGTCCTATAACAGCAGCACTGGGGTGCTGACCTTGTCGGGCACCACCACTGCGGCCAACTACCAGAGCGTGCTGCGGTCGATTCAATACAGCAATACGTCCAACGATCCGACCACAACCCGCACCATTGATGTGGTTGCCACCGACAGCCGTGGTCGATTGAGCGCCTCGACCAGGACGACGGTCACGGTCACCGCGGTGAATGATGCACCCACGGCCACGATCACCCCGACCACCTACAGTGTCACCGAGCAGACCAGCCTGACCTTGCAGGGCACGGGTCTGTCCATCGCCGATGTGGACGCTGCCAGCGCGACGGTGCAAGCCACACTGAGCGTGGTCAGCGGTACCTTGACCGTCAACGCCGGGACTACGGGCATTACCGTGAGCAACTCGGGGACGGCTTTGGTAACCTTGAGCGGCACGATCACGCAGATCAACAGCTTGCTGGCCGGCAGCGGCGGCGGTACGGTCAGCTATCTCATCAACAGCAACACGCCGCCAGCCACGGACACGCTGACCTTGACCGCGAGCGACCTGGGCAATACCGGAACGGGTGGTGCGCGCACAGGCAGCGACACGGCCACCATCAACATCACTGCCGTGAATGATGCGCCTACGGCAACGATCACGCCGACCAGCTACAGCGCTACCGAGCAGACCAGCCTGACGTTGCAGGGCACGGGCCTGGCCATCGCCGATGTGGATGCTGCCAGCGCGACGGTGCAAGCCACACTGAGCGTGGTCAGCGGTACCTTGACCG
>JAZJZP010000126.1:15866-20430 GCA_040389805.1 Pseudomonadota bacterium | reverse complement strand
TGGCGTCGCCACCGCCTTGAAGGCGCCGCTCTCGACCTCCACCGTCGCCCCGCCAACCGGCTGGTTGGTGGCAAAGCGATCCAGGTACAAGGTCAAGACCGGCGACGCCTTGGACTCGGCAGCCACGGCTTGAGTCAACACCGCCACCAGCTCGAAGTCTTCGGTCTGGGCCTGGGCACGCGGCGCCTGACCCAATAGCACCGGGGTGGCGGCGGGCTCGCCATGGTCTTCACCACCATGCGCCCCCACCGAGCAGGCGCACAAAGACATCACCAACGTAACCAACCATCTATTCAAGGCAACACCCCTTGGGCTTGAAGGAGTCGGGAGCGGGCCAAGAACCCGGCCACTTCCTGACGTTTGAACCACGCGGCACTCTCATGCTCGGCGGCACGGGCTCGCATCAAAGTTGGCAAATCTGATTCACCCAGCTCGAACGAACGCTCGGCCAGGCGCAGGTTGTCCAAGCTCAAGGCACGACGCTCCACGGCCATCGCCCCTTGACGCTCGGCCGTCTGCAACTCGGCTTGCGCCCGCGCCAGGGCTTGCCGCACACGCGCTTGTGTCATCTCCAGCTCGGCCTCGGCTTGCGAGAGCTCGGCACGTGCGGCAGCACCCTCCTGACGAACGCGCCCCTCGGATGACAGCGGCACCGTCAGCTTCACACCCACCGTTTGAGCGTAGGGCTCGGTGGCCGTGCCCCGTTGAGTGTTCCAGCGCAGGGCCAGTTCAGGCGCCTCACGGTGGCTGACGTTGACCAAATCCAGACGGCTGCGGGCCAGCGCGGCGGCCGCTTGCAGGGCCTGGGATTGAGGATGATCCACGGGCTCCATGGCCGCGGGGCTCGCCTCTGGGGCCAAGACTGGCGGGGCCTGTGCCCCCGTCAGCGCCTGGTAAGCGTCTTGGGCCTGGCGCAACGCATTCTCGGTGTCCAGCACCTCGGCTTGCGCGGCCAAGCGCTCGGTCTTGGCCAGGTTCGCATCCTGACGCGCCAGGTCACCTGCCTTGAATCGGCGGACCACGGTCTGCTCCAGCACCTGCGCCGTCACCAGGCGTTGGCTCGCCAACGCGCTGGTCTCGCGCGCCGCCGCAATGGCCCACCAGGCTTCGCGCACCTCACCGGCCAATTGCAGGCGCAGCGCTGCACTGCGCGCCGCCACCTCGGCAGCCGCATGGCCGGCCTCGACCTCACGCGCCGCCCGCTGCCCGGGCAACCACAGCGGGGTGGACACCTCCACCTCCCACTCCTGCTGCCCTTGGTTGCGGTTGAGTTTGTCCGTCAACTGAGACAGCGAGACGGCACCGGCGCCCGGCGTCAGCCCCCGGGCCTGATCCCCTTGCGCCTGCGCCTGGGCCTGCCGCGCCGCCATGGCCGCCGCCTGCGGATACCGAGCCCAGGCCGCGTCCACCGCTTGCGCCAAGGTTTGGGCCCACACCGCCTGTCCCAAGGACAAACCGATCAGCAGCCCGGCCACCTGGGCAGGTTTGATCTTGATGTACGTGCTCAACATGTCATGGGGGTTCCATCAGCCAGCCATGAGCATGCCTCCTAACCCAGGTCAACTGGCTGACCGGCAGATGACAATGTTGTAATGTTCAGTTCAGCTGCTGACCCACAGCATCACCATCGCGCCCCTCCAGAGGCACCGACATGCAAAATTAACATGGGTGATCAAACATATGAATGGCTCCGTGCGGAAACTTGCCAAACCATCGAATCCGCTTCATTGACGATATCGGTTGGCACGGATGCTCGACCCCTAGCACCGCCACTGCGCAACAGCATCTCATTCGAGTGTGCCAATGAGGTATCCAGGATACAAGCCGCAAACTGCCTGCAACTGGCCGCCGCGACACAGGCTTTGCGTCACCCCTGGCTGAATTTCGATGGTCTGTACCGGCTCATCGTGACCCATGACCGATCTAGTGCGATACAAGCCAATGGCCACCACCTGGAATGCATCGGCCAGTCTGTCGAAGACCATCTGCAGCGATCCGGAGCCTGCGCTTTTCCAACGAAGCATGGCATCGTGGTGATCTTGCCTTTGCGCATCCTTGCGTACGCACTGGAGCCAGAAAGTGAAACCGAAAGACAGTACGGCCTGACGACCATTTGGCACGAACTGGCCCATGTGCATGATCTGACACTGCACTACCCGAGCAAGACGGGGCAATGGCCCCCTGTAAAAGACATTACAACGGGCCAGACGCGACAGTCATGGCACGAATACTTCGCCGACCGACATTCACACTGGCCTGGTTTTTCAGCTGATTTTGAGCTGCAACTTGCCAATCAGGCGCTAACCAAGGCGCTTGCATCAAGGTCTCGACCCGACATCGCAACCCTGATGACAAGGCTTGCCAGCACCCATGGACGCCTCGCGGCGCAAGGACTTGAGCTTGACCAAGCCGCCCCCGAACTTGCAGACCGTTTGAACCAGTTGAGGGCGAAAACCGCTTGGACCGCGTGCGCAGCCCAACTGGACAACGCACTAGCCGACGTGAGGGCAAAAGGCCGTCCGCCCGACCTTCGATGGCTTGAGGTTGATCTGAAGAATTTCCAAAAAGCATTTGCCACAGACCGCTTGTAATTATTTGTTACCCACCCTACTTGGCGAAGCTTCGATGCGATGGCCCAGGTATCCTTCGCCCAAAATCAGTTTTTCCAAACACAGGGAAGTTCAGGGTGAGTATTTCCAACCAGTCCGAGCAAGGACAAGCCATGCCAGCCATCGACGGCGGTCATGGCTCGATCCCTGTTTTTGAGCAGCCACATATTGTGCTGTCCGCCCCCGGCGACATTTCCATGTTGACACCGGCCAATACAGTCATTGCCCTGGGTGGACATGCAACGATCACGGCAACCCAAGACGTGAATATCACGAGCCAGCGACATACCGCATGGGCCGTGCAAGGCGGCATTTCACTGTTCACACGCGGGGAGTCCAAGAACCCCGAGCGGCCCGTTCAGGATGTAGGCCTCAAAATGCACGCTGCCAGCGGCAACGTCAATGTGCAAGCTCAGTCTGGCAAGTTCGGGTTAACCGCAGAAAAAACCATCGATATTCAGAGCACCGGAGGTTGTGTGGTCATCTCTGCGCCCCAGCGGCTCGTTCTGAACGGCGGAGGAAGTTTCATTGAAATAGATGGCTGCAATATAACCATTGGGACATCTGGTAAAGCCTCCTTCAAGGCCGCGATGAAAATCCTGACCGGCGGTGCCAGCGCCTCAGCTCAAGGCCCTACGCTGGCCAAGGCCGGTACGCTGTGCAAGATGAGCGCGTCAAAAGCCAGCGGCGCGGGTGATGCAACGGTTCCCATTCAGTAATGACCATGCAGACGACTCCCGCCACCTTGCTGCACAGGCTGCTGCGCGCGCATCCCTTGTTGATTTTCGATGCCCAGTCACTGGTGAATTATCCAGAGGTCGATTCTGATGACACCTGGACATTGGCCTGCGAGGCGCTGACGGATGATGCCGAGTACCTGCCCCGGCTACTGGATCTGTCTGATCTATCGGCAGATGACGCAAACAAGGTGCTGTCTGCGCTGGATGAGCGCGACAGCCTGAGCGCCCCTCCATTGCTGCTTGGTGACATTGTCCCGGGCGCCGACCTCGGGCGCTGGGCCTTGACTCAGGTGACTCAGGCACCGGATGGCAGCAAGCACTGGCTTCGCTGGCACGATGTCAGGGTGTGGGTCAACCTGCTCTGGATAGCAACGCCGGAGCAGATCGCGCATTTGATTGGGCCTGCTCGTTCTGCGGGCTGGTACTGGCAAGGGCAGTGGTATCAAACCATTTTGCCATCCACTATCACGCGGACCGCGCCACTGGCCTGGACCACCGAGCAGTGGCAGAGCATCCAGAGCATCGGCGTCATCAACCGCGTGTTCAGCGAGGTGGGGCCGCCAGCCGCCTCTGAATTGCCCGCGTTGGCCCGGCAAGTGGTGCAAGCCGATGCGCAAGCCAACACGATGACGCTGTGGGACATGCCCAGCCGCGTCGCCTTTGCCTGCCATCAATTGAAGTGTGGCCAAGGCTTCTGGCAGGCAGCGCCATTGCGCCCGATCATGACCGCCGTGGCCACGCGCGAGGCCACCTATGCCGAAGCCACGGCTGCACAGGACGAAGCGTTCTGGCACGCCGTGAGCGCTGCACTGGCGCAGGCCGCTTGAAAACAAAAAGACAGGGAAGAACGTCATGAACAACTGCGAGTTTTGCGACAAAAAAGGTTTGGCGGTGTTGCCGGTACGCCCAGCCGTGGCACCCGCTGGTGCCCAAGTGCCCAAACCTGGTGCGGAGTTGCTGGCCGGTGCCGACAGCATCCCCTTAGCCCCAGGCAGCTACACCCTTCGGCACTTGCGCCCAGGCTACCTGTACACCTATGACGAGGCCCGCAAGTGGCTGCACGCCTATGTGGTCACCGAAGGGGGCTACTTCTACAAGCTCGACCCCGGTGAAACCGCGCCGCCCAAACTGGCGTTTTCTTGTGCGCCAGAGAAGTGCGGTACCGTGGCCAGCTGCGTGACCATCCCCGACGTGAAGCGTGCCACCAAGGTATGG
>JAZJZP010000126.1:14780-15856 GCA_040389805.1 Pseudomonadota bacterium | reverse complement strand
CTTCAGCGATGTGCAGTGGACACCCGCTGTGATCGAACGTCACAAGGATGCCGCCTACCGGGCCAAGCACATGGTCTGCCTGGACGTGCAGGCCTGGGTCGGCAGCAAAAAGCACAAGGGGGCCGCAGACATCAGCCAGGTGGACAAGCTGGTGGCCGAGTACGCGCTGACCGATGCACAGGGCAAATCTCTGGCATTCACCTCAGGCGGTTTCAAGTCAAAAGCCTCAACTGCCCAAGCCCTGAAGGACCGTGTTCCGACGATCTCACCTGCGGGGGGGCTTTTGCTTTCGATCCCTGATCCAGCCGGTATCGCCTCTGATTTGGGGGCGCTTATGCAGCATTTGCACGACTCTTTCGTCAATGCAAAAGGATGGAGACGGGAACTGGCCGTCAGCACAGCCATCAGCCAGATTGAAGCTGCCGTGCGTGCAAGCGCATTGGACGCCGAAGAGGCTGCAGCCGATCAGTTGGCAAACGAATCGCTTTCCCAGCCAGATATCGGGATGCTGTTTGAAGGCTACCGCAAGAAGAAGCTTGAACAGATCGAGGAGATTCGAACCGTATCGCCTGCAGAGGCCAAACGTGCGGAGGACAAGGCCTGGCGCAAGTACACGGACAAGTTTGATCAGAAAGCGGCGGTTGCCTGGAAAGAGCAGTTCGATAACCAACTGAAGCAGTGGGATGAGAAGCAAATTTCGCCCCTCGCACTAGCCCACGTTGCCTGGATGAAGTCAAGCATCCTTCGGCACAAGATGGAGTGCACTCATGATGACACGAACGCTGACAGCGGCGTCGCTTACGCCAAGACGGTAAGTCTTTGCATCGCAGGGACCCAGGATAAGGGCGCATGCTTTGATCTCTACACCGATTGGTTGGCCGCCGATGTGATCAGCAAGGAAAACCTGCTTCTCAAGGCACTCACACTGAACCTGGAGAAGACCCAGCTCACCACCGAAAAACAAATCAAGGATGTCAAGGACGAGGCTGCCAAAAAACAGGCCGACGCTACCAAGAAGCAAAAGGAGGCGCAGGACAAGAACCTAGCCTCGCAGATTGCCGGCATTGAAGCTCTGT
>JAZJZP010000126.1:0-14770 GCA_040389805.1 Pseudomonadota bacterium | reverse complement strand
CCTCGCAGTTTTCCGTTTGACGGCCTTGTCGGCAGCTTCACTGAGGCCACAAAGCGTGTCACAGAATTGAAGGCTGACGTGGTTGGCAAGGGACTACTGATGATGGTCTACGGGCCCATGGCCAAAGTCATGGCGCGAGCGGTGGATGGTCGCTTGCGCCCTGCCCTGGTCGCCTTAGGCCTCTACACAGGCAAGGCCTTCGCAGTCATCGAGGTGATTGGAAGCAAAAAGGCTTTCCGCGCTCAGTTGATCCGAGAACTGTTACGAAGCTCTGGGCAAGTCATCAAGCCAAGAGACATGGAACGCGCCGTCTCAGCGGAGCTGCGCCGACTGAAGTCTGAAGGTGTGCAACTGGATGCCACCCAAAAGAAGCGCTTCCTGATCATGGTGGATCAGGAGCGCATCAGTGCCATGCCCCAAGGCCAGAGTTCTGCTGAGCAAGCCCGCTGGCTGGCATCGACCATTACCACGCAAGAGAAACTGGAATCACTGAATCTCAGTTCCTGGCGCGAGCAGCTTCGTAACCCCGTGAGCAGCGCCACATTGAAGCTAGGCCCCCAGGCCCGAGAGAGAGTCGCCGCCGTGATTCCTTTCATCGGCGGCTTGGTGGCTGCCATCATTCAATACAACGCGGTTCAGAAGCTTGCAGAGGACGAAGGCAAGGCCATGCGCCACGAGGCGACAGAGGCCAAGTGGCGTTATGGCGCGGGCGTCGCAGCCTTGGCGGGAACAATCACCGAGATGTCGGGCATAGCGGCGGAAAAGGTCGCCCCAACCATGCCCAAATTGGCCAGGGGCCTGACTCGGGTCGCCTCAAAGGTACAGTTGATTGGCAAGCTCATCGGTGTGGCTGGGGCGCTGGTAATGGCCGCATGGGACATCAAACTTGGAATAGACCAAGTAAAGGCCCGACATATTGGAATTGGCGCAGCCTACTTTGCCTCGTCGGCAATGGGGATGGGGGCTGCTGCGGCCTTGTTCTTCTCTTGGACGGGTGTAGGTTTGCTATTGGTCTTAGCCGTCATGGCTGTGGCCGTGTTGATTGAATGCATCAAGGACAACAAGGTGCAGAGTTGGTTGGAACGGTGCATTTGGGGCAAAGGACCATCACCTCGATACAGCAACGAACAAGAAGAGATGGCACAACTACGCATCGCTTTCAGTTGAGCAACAACACAAATGGATTACGTAGGCCTTTACCGAAAATTTCCGATCAATCGCTCTCTCACGCGAGATGAGTGCGCCTTGCAGTTGAAGCAGGGTACGCGACTGCCAGTCGAGCCCGCGTATCAGTTGTCCGTGATCAGGTCGAATTCAACTTACTTGGAGCTTGTTGACAAGTTCTATCCCTGGAAGGGAATAGGAACAACCTTCCTCTTTACGATCATCTCAGCATGTCTTTGGGTCATCGGCTTTGTTCTGCTCGAGACAATTCAGTCCTATGGACGACCAGATGCGTTACCTCTCTGGTTTCTCTTCTTCACCACAGGTTTGTTTGGCATCGTGATCGCCTTCATGGTCTGGCTTCTGAGAAAAGAGTCTTTCGCATACACCCATTACCCCATCCGTCTCAATAGATCAACCCGGATGGTTCATGTGTTCAGAGTCGATGGCACCGTGCTGAGCGTCAAGTGGAACGATGTATTTTTTTGTTTGACCCACGCCGGCCAGGGCTTCTGGAACATCGTCGGTCACGTCCTCGATAAGGACGGCAAAACCGTCAAGGAAACCTTCCCACTACCGGTGATCAACGGTGGCTCCGAGGCAGCGCGCGACCAGCTCAGGCAATACTGGGAGTTCGTCCGCCGCTACATGGAAGAAGGCCCTAAAGATGCTGCGCAACGAGTGGAGTTCTTGATTCCAATCGCCATTCGGCGAGAGACGCTTGCAGAGGGCTTTCACCGCATCCATGCCGAGGGTGGCAGCAACATCATCATGTCTATCATCTTTGCAGCATTGGCGGTCATTGCGGCACCTGGCCGATGGTTCGCCATGCACACCAGCAAAGTCCCGCAATGGCCAGATGAGATTGAGGCCAGTTGCCAAGCTCCGCTCAACGATGCTTTTGCGATTGGCATGAAGCAGTCAGAAGGGGTATAGGCAGGCGCTACTCGCCTGATTTTGTCGCGAATGTTCCTGATCGTCCCGGCCGGAAAAGTTCCATCTGCTAGCTACCAGCCGGTTGATGAAATCATTTCATAGGCAGAACAAAAGTCTCATTTCTCGTAGGCCTCGAAAACTCTCATGAAAAATTCATTCTTTGCGCGCGTCGCAGCCCTCGCCCTGATCGCATCCGCAGCCGGCTGCGCATCCGTTGCCGTCAGCAACGATGCCATCGAGCAGAACACCGCATTCGCCCTCGGCTTGCCCAAGGGCAGCTTCACCATCTCTGATCGTGTGGATGATGGGGTGAAGTCCACCTACGTCGTCAAGACCAATGCTGGCAAGCAATACAGTTGCTACGTGACCGGCTCCGTGGCCATCACGGGCCGTGTTGTCTCTGATGCCATTTGCCAGGCTCAACAAGGCAAGTCGTCGGCCAAGCCTGCTGCTCCGGCGCGCGGCAGCGCAGCATCGTGCAATGCCTTGCTCAAGGCTGCGGGCAAGTGTCAGTGATGTGACGTTATCGGTTGCTGCCAAGACCCAAACCCAATTCACAAACGAGGAAACCACATGAAAATTTGCACACTGATGCCTTTGCTGTTGGCGCTATCGGCTGGTTTTGCACACGCAGACAAGACCACCACCGCCGAGAAAGACTACGCACTACCCAAGTGCAGCAAACCTGTGGCATCGGTCATGGTTGGGCAACTGACCTGCAAATCTGCCGGCTGCCAACCTGTGCAGCAAGACTCTCGCGCAGGCGGCTTGATGGCATTGGCAGCATTGGCCTCTGGCAATTCCAGTGTGGGCTTTCCTGGTGTTGGCGAGGGCATGTCCGCCATGTTGACCACCGTACTGAAGGAAACCGGCTGCTTCGAGATCCAAGAGCGGGAGTCGCTTGATGATCTCAGCAAAGAACTCGCCCTTGTCGGCAAAAAAGTCGAGGTTCAGCAGGCTGACTTCATGATCACGGGCGCGATCACCTCGATCAACATGAGTACGCAAAAAAAACAGTTTGCAGGTGGGTGGATTCCCATTCTGGGTTCGATTTCCACCACGACGAAGCTCGCGGACCTGGGTCTTGACATCAGGTTGATAGACGTCAACAAGGCCAAGCTGCTGGAAGCCAAGACCTTCACAGGCAACAACGAAACGTCGAGCACCAGCTTTGGTGGCGCCGCCTTTGGCGCAGGCTTCGGGGCGCTGGGCGGCATGTCCAGCGTCAAGGGCACCCCCATGGAAGACGTGATCCGTGAAATTCTCGTGCGGGTGGCATCGTTCTCATCGCAGGCGCTGGTGGCAGCAAAAGGCATCACCGACGTAGAGATGATCAACCCCGTGATCGCCCAAAAATAATGAGGCACCCCAGGACCTTGCTCACGCTGGCTTGATAAGGGATCGTCGTGAAACTCCTCGTCGTCGAAGACGAAAGCAAAACCGGAGACTACCTCCGCCAAGGCCTGATGGAGGCGGGCTTCGTTGTGGACCTGGCCCGCACCGGCCTGGACGGCCACCACCTGGCCATGACCGAAGCCTACGACCTGATCGTGCTGGACGTCATGCTGCCCGACGTGGATGGCTGGCGCATCATCCAGTCCTTGCGCGATGCCGGCAAGTTCACCCCCGTGTTGTTCCTGACCGCCCGCGACAGCGTCGAAGACCGTGTCAAAGGCCTGGAGCTGGGCGACGACTACCTGGTCAAGCCCTTTGCATTCTCTGAACTGCTGGCACGGGTTCGCACCCTGCTGCGCCGTGGCCATGCACCCCTGCAGTCCGACCGACTGCAAGTGGCCGACCTCGTGCTGGACTTGGCCAAACGCCGCGCCACGCGGGGCAGCGTGCGCATCACCTTGACCAGCAAAGAGTTCGCCCTGCTGGAGTTGCTCGTGCGTCGCCAAGGCGAGGTGTTGCCGCGCTCGCTAATCGCGTCGCAAGTGTGGGACATGAATTTCGACAGCGACACCAATGTGATCGACGTCGCCATCCGCCGCCTGCGCGCCAAAATTGACGATGAGTTCGAACCCAAACTGATCCAGACGGTCAGAGGCATGGGCTACCGCGTGGAAGCACCAGATGCGCTCTGAACCCCTCCAGCACCGCCCGGCCTCACTGGCCTCGCGCTTGACCTTGTACATCGCTGTGGTGATCACGCTGGTGTTCCTGAGCCTGGGCTGGGTCATCGAGCGCTCGGTGGCGCACCATTTTGCCGAGCAAGACGCGGAGGAGCTGGAGGTGGTGGCTCACTCCATTGAGCACGTACTGGCCGCCTTGCCGGCCGGGGCACCCGCCCAGGACGTGGCCAAACGCCTGTCAGGCGCCGTGATCGGACACCACGGCATGCACTACCGCGTGGCCGATGCGGATGGGCGCACACTCTTTGCCACGCCGGGCCCCCGGCTGGAGGTCCTTGCGCAGACACAAGAGGCCACGTCGGTCGTGACGGTGGATCGTTTGCACGTCTGGGAGGAGCAGGATCACTCCTACCGCGGCGCCGTCATTCAAATACCGGCCGGCGCGCCAGCTTCCAGGCCCTACATCGCCGTGGTCGCCACCGAGACGCGGCCCCATGACCACTTCCTCACCCGGTTTCGCCAGACGATCTGGGTGGCCACATCGCTGGGTGGGCTGATTGCCATCCTGGCCACGTGGCTGGCGGTGTACCGAGGCCATGCGCCTTTGCGCGACATCAGTGCGCGCATCCGCGGCATCTCGGCCGACCAACTGCATCGGCGACTGGACCCCGAGCTGGTCCCCATTGAACTGTCCGAGTTGGCGACCTCCTTCAACGCCACGCTGGAGCGCATTGAACAAGACTTTCGTCGGCTGTCCAACTTTTCTGCGGACATTGCTCACGAGCTTCGCACGCCCGTCACCAACCTGACCACGCAAACGCAGGTGCTGCTGACCAAAGACAGAAGCGTTGACGCGTACCGAGAGGTCCTCTACTCGAACCTTGAAGAATACGAACGCATGGCCAAGATGATCAGCGACATGCTGTACCTGGCCCAGACCGACAACCAGCTGATCAAGCCGGACCTGATCGACATTGACCTGCCCACCGAGGTCGATGCCTTGTTCGAGTATTTCGAGCCCTGGGCCGACGAGCGTCAGGTCCGCCTGACACGCGCGGGACTGGTCGGCCCGATGCGCGGTGACCGATTGATGCTGCAGCGGGCGCTGAGCAACCTGCTGTCCAACGCGATCCGCCACACGACGCCAGGTCACGCGGTGAGCGTGTTGTTGCACGAGGACGATCAGGCCATCGTCATCACCGTGTCCAACCCCGGTGAGACCATCCCTGCTGAACACCTGGCACACCTGTTTGACCGCTTCTACCGCGTTGACCCGTCGCGGCAACGCAATGGGGATGGCGCAGGCTTGGGGCTGGCCATCGTCAAATCCATCATCGAAGCCCATGGGGGCAGCATCACGGCCAGCTCAACCGACGGCATCACGGCGTTCGAGGTGCGTCTGGTGCGCTAAGGCGCGATGATCGCCGCCAGCCTGGGCAAGGCCTTGAGCGCATTGGCTGTGGTGATGTCGCGCGTTTGATCCAGTGACCAGCCCCGAGCCTCGGCCAGGGTCTGCGCAATGCGCGGCAACTCACCGGGCTCATTGCGCGACGTCAGCCCTTGGGCCCGCTCCTGCGCACTGCGGTACAACCAGTGGGGCGGGATATCAGGGGCATCGGTTTCCAGCACGATCGCATCGGCGGGCAACCATGCGGCCAGCCGGCGGATCTGCAGGGCCCGCTCATAGGTCATGGCCCCGCCAAACCCGAGCTTGAACCCGAGGTCCAGAAAGGTCTGCGCCTGTTGCTCGCTGCCATTGAAGGCATGCGCGATGCCGCCTGACACGGGACGCCCCTGGGCCTTGAGCGCGCGCAAGTGCTTGAGCAAGCCATCGGCACTGCGGCGCACATGCAGGATCACCGGCAACTTGAACTCAACGGCCAGCACCAGCTGTGCAAGGTACAAGGCCTCTTGCCTGACCCGACTGGCCTCGTCCTGCAAGGCAGGCACGAAATAGTCCAGCCCGATCTCACCGACCGCCACCAGGCGGGGATCGTCACGGTGCGCATGCAAGGCCGCACGCAGCCGATCGACCGCGTCATCCCCCCCCTCGTTGACAAACAAAGGGTGGATGCCCAAGGCATAGGCGCCAGCGCATTGTTCGGCGGCCTGCCGGGCGGTTTCAAAGGTGGCCGGGGTGACCGCGGGGACCACCATCCAGGCGACCCCGGCGGTGCGGGCACGGTCGATGACATCGGCACGGTCAGCGTCAAACTCGGGGGCATCCAGGTGGCAATGGGTGTCGATCCACATGGTGCGCCCCTCCCTCGTCAAGCCGCCAGATGCCCCTGCACCAAGCGCAATTGCAGATCGCAGCGTTTGGCCAAGCTCTCGTCGTGGGTGACCATGACAAAGGCCGTGCCCTGCTCGCGCGCCACCTCCAGCATCAGGCCGAACACGCCATCGGCAGTGCCCCGGTCCAGATTGCCGGTCGGCTCGTCGGCCAGCACACAGGCGGGTTGAGAGACCAAAGCGCGGGCCACCGCAACCCGCTGACGCTCGCCGCCCGACAACTCAGCAGGCCGATGCTCCGAGCGCGCCGACAAGCCCACCCGGCCCAGCATGGCCAAGGCCTGTTGCCGCGCCTGCGCCAAAGGCAAGCGCCGGATCAACAAGGGCATCGCCACGTTGTCGAGCGCAGAAAACTCAGGCAGCAGGTGATGAAACTGGTAAATGAAGCCCAGGTGCAGATTGCGCCAGGCGCCCTGCTCGGCGGTATTGAGCTGGGCAAAGTCACGCCCCATCAATTCAACACGCCCGGTGGTGGGGGCCTCCAGACCGCCCAGCAGGTGCAGCAAGGTGCTCTTGCCCGAGCCCGAGGCGCCGACCACTGCCAGGGTCTGGCCCCGCGAGACAGTCAAGTCCACGCCCTGCAAGACGGTCACATCCAGCGGCCCCTCATGGAAGCGTTTGCGCAGGCCCCGGGCCAGCAAGATGGGAGCAGCAATCGAGTCTTGGCTCACGTTGGTTCGCACCCGTTCAAATATTGAGCAACCAGACCAGCACGTTCTTGGCCACAAAGCCCAAGACGCCAAAGCCCAGCACCAAAAACAGCACGAAGGTGCCGAGCTTGCCTGCCTTGGACTCGCGTGCCAACTGCAGGATGATGAACATCATGTAAAGAATGAAGGCGCCCACGCCAAAGGTGAGCCCCCATTGAGCAATCTGCTCTTCGCTCCAACCAAACATCAAACAGTCTCTCTGACGACAAGGTCACGGTAGGCATGCCAACGGGCATGCCCCAGCACCGGCACGATCACGACCAGTCCAAACAACAAAGTACCCAGGCCAAAGAGGGTCATGGTCATGACCACGGCCGCCCACAGGGCCATCAGGATCGGGTTGACCATCACGGCCCGCCAGCTGGTCAGCACGGCACGCATCACCCCCACACGGCGATCCATCATCAAGGGGATCGCCACGGTGCTAGAGGCAAACACCGGCGCCGCCATCAAGCCGCCCAACATCAACCACATCTCAAACAAGCCCGACTCTTGGGACAGCACCACGCGGCGCACGAAGTCGCCCGGCGTGGTGACCGCTGGGTGCACGTTCAAGGTGATGAAAGCGGCCGAGGTGACCACCCAACCGGTGCCCGCCAACATCAAGAGCAAGCCGAAGGTGGCCAGGCGACGGTCAAAACTCGTCCACACATTCCACACCGTTTTGAAGCCCACGGGCTCACCGCGTTGCAGGGCACGACTGACGGCATACAAGCCGGTCGACAAGCCCGGCGCCACCAGCAAGAAACCGGAAAACGCCCCCGCCAGCAACCAGAACTTGTCCCACGCCAGCCAGAGCATGAACACGCCAAACCCCGCCGCGGCCAGGCCATGCAGCAAGCCAATGAGTGGCGCGTGCATGAAGTCTTCCCAGCCGCGCTTTAGCCAGAGCAGGGCACGCAGGGGATGCACACGGCGCACACGCAAGGGCGTGCGCACTTTCAACGGCTCATCATTCATAACGCAAAGCCTCGGCAGGTTGGACACGGCTGGCACGCCAGCTGGGGTAGAGCGTGGCCAGCAATGACAGCAGCAAAGAAATCAGGGCAATGGGCACGACATCGGCGGCCTGCGGATCACTGGGCATCTGGCTGATCAGGTAGATGCTGCCCGGCAAAAAGTGAACACCCAACAAATGCTCCAAAAAGGACACGATAGAGCCCACATTGAAGGCCACCAACAAGCCCAGGCCCAACCCACCCAAGGTGCCCAGCACCCCCGACAAGGCCCCCTGTACCATGAAGATGCCCATGATGGAGCGCGGGCTCGCGCCCAGGGTGCGCAAGATGGCGATGTCTGCCTGCTTGTCAGTCACGGTCATCACCAGGGTCGACACCAGATTGAAGGCGGCCACGGCCACGATCAGCGTCAGAATGATGAACATCATGCGTTTTTCAACCTGCACGGCGTCAAACCAGTTGCGGTTGGTGCGCGTCCAGTCGCGCACGATCACATCGGCCCCCAGCGACTCGGCCAACTCACCGGCCACGCGGCGCGCTGCTTGCGCATCCCGCAGCTTGAGTTGCACCGCCGTGGGCCCGCCAGTGCGGAACAAACGCGCCGCATCGTCGGCGTGCATCAACACCAGGCCGTTGTCGTATTCATAGTGGCCCGACTCAAAGATGCCCACCACCGTCATTTGCTTGAGGCGCGGCACCACACCGGCCGGCGTCACCTGACCACTGGGGGCCACCAGGGTGATGGGATCGCCTTCACGCACACCCAGGCTGCGCGCCAGCTCCATGCCAATCACCACACCCCACGCGCCGGGTTTGAGGCGTTGCAGGGTCGGCAGCATGCGCGCGGCCAGCGGCGTCACCGCGGCCTCTTCTTGCGGGACGATGCCGCGCACCATGGCGCCACGCATGTCTTCGCCGCGGGCGATCAACGCCTGGGCGGGCACAAACGGCGCCACACCCATCACCTGCGGATTGAGCCGCGCCTTGGCCGCCAAGGCGTGCCAGTCGTCCAGCGCACCCCCACGGGCGTCATACAACTCGATGTGCGCAATGACGGACAACATCCGGTCACGCACTTCTTTTTGAAACCCGTTCATCACCGACAACACGATGATGAGCGCAGCCACACCCAAGGCGATGCCCAGGACGGACACGCCAGAGATGAAAGAAATGAAGCCGTTGCGGCGGGCACCTCGGCCAGCACGCGTATAACGCCAGCCAACGCGCCATTCATAGGGAAGGTTCATGGGGGCGAAGTGTACTCACTCGATAATGCCCCCATGCACCTGATCTTGCCCTTTGCCGCCAGTTTGTCGCCGCCCTGCCAACAAGCCTTGCCTCGGCTGGACGACGCCGCTGCCCTGCCCCACCTGCCCCACCTGCCCCACCTGCCCCACCTGCCCCACCTGCACCAGTTGCTCCACCGCCTCTCGCAGCACACCCGGCTGGAGGGAGACGAGTACGCCTTCTCCATGCCGCACGAACGGGTGCTGGCCCACCACCTGGGCTGGGGCGACCTGCCCGACGGCACCCTGCCCTGGGGCGCCTACGAGGCCCAACGCAGCGGCATCCGGACCGGCGAGCAGGCCTGGGGCCTGATCACGCCCTGCCATTGGCTGATGGGCCGCGAAACCCTGACCCTGATCGACCCCGACGAGTTGCAACTGCCCGAAGCCGACTCGCGCACCCTGCTGGAGACGCTGCGCCCCTGGTTTGAAGACGAGGGCTGGACACTGCTCTACAGCACCGCCACCCGTTGGTACGCATCCCACCCCTCCTTGATGGACTTGCCCACCGCCTCCATCGAGCGGGTCATCGGGCGCAACCCGGATGTCTGGATGCCCAACCACCCCCAGGCCCGCCTGATCCGGCGTCTGCAAAGCGAAGTTCAAATGCTGATGTACCAGCACCCCCTCAACGAGCAACGCGAATCCGCAGGCCGCTTGTCGGTCAACTCGTTCTGGCTCAGTGGCTGCGGACGCCTGCCCATCCCAACCCCCGCCCCCACAACACCCGCGCCCCAACTGATCAACGACCTGCGCGCACCACTACTGGCCAGCAACCTGGCCGACTGGATCGCCGCATGGCAGGCGCTGGACGCCACCCATTTGAAAACCGCCTGCGCGGCCCTGGATGCCGGGCAACGCGTCGAGCTGACCCTGTGTGGCGAGCGCCACGCCCTCACCCTCAGCCCCGCCGCCGCCCCCTCCATGGCCCAACGCATCAGCCAAGGCTGGAGCCGCCTGCTGGGCCGTTCTGGCCCACCACCCTCGGCCGTGCTGGCCACGCTGTAAAGAAGTCCCCGACACCATGAAGATCACCCCCCGAGACGTCCCGCCCCGCGCTGCCTGGGCCCTGGAGCAAGCCGGCGTTCACCCCCTGCTGGCGCGCCTGTATGCCGCCCGCGGCGTGCGCGGCGCCGACGAGCTGGACGACAGCCCCGCCAAACTGCTGTCCCCCTCGGACCTCAAAGGCGCCACCGAAGCCGCCCGACTGCTGGCCGATGCCATTGAGCAAGGCCAGCACATCTGCATCGTCGCCGACTACGACTGCGACGGGGCCACCGCCTGTGCCGTGGGCCTGCGCGGCCTGAAGATGCTCGGCGCCCAAGCCAGCCAAGTCAGCTTTGTGGTGCCCGACCGCGCCGTGCATGGCTACGGCCTCACGCCGCCCATCGTCGACATGGTGTTGGCCAAAAAGGCCCAGGTGCTGATGACGGTGGACAACGGCATGGCCAGCCACGAGGCCGTCAACAAAGCCCGCGCCCTCGGCTTGAAAGTCATCATCACCGACCACCACCTGCCGGTCATTGATGCCAACGGCCAAGTCAGCCTGCCCTTGGCCGATGTGATCGTGAACCCCAACCAGCCCGACTGCCCCTTTGCCAGCAAAGCCCTGGTCGGGGTCGGCGTGATGTTCTATGTGCTGCTGGCCCTGAGGGCGGAGCGCCGCCAACGGGGCGCCTTTGACGCCGCCAACCAGCCCCGCATTGACGCCCTGCTGGACCTGGTCGCCTTGGGCACCGTGGCCGACGTGGGCCGCCTGGACGAAAACAACCGCCGACTGGTCAGCCTGGGCCTCAAGCGCATCCGCGCAGGCCGCATGCAACCGGGCATCGCAGCCTTGTTCACCGCCGCCGGGCGCGACCCCAGCAAAGCCAGCAGCCAGGACTTTGGCTTTGCACTGGGCCCACGCGTCAACGCTGCCGGCCGCCTGGCTGAAATGGGCCTGGGCATTGAATGCCTGCTGAGCGACGACATGGGCCGTGCCATGGAGCTGGCCCAGCAACTCGACGCCATCAACCGCGAACGCCGCGAGGTTGAAACGGGCATGCGCGAACAGGCCGAATCCCTGCTCGAATCGCTCATGCCCGAGGGCGAGCCGCCAGCGGCCATTGCCATCTTCGACCCCGAGTTCCACGAAGGCGTGGTCGGCATCGTGGCCTCGCGCCTCAAAGACCGGCTGCACCGCCCGACCTTCGTCTTTGCCCTGGGCCAGGATGGCCTGCTCAAAGGCTCGGGCCGCTCCATCACGGGCTTTCACCTGCGCGATGCGCTGGACCTGGTCGGCAAACGCCACCCCGGTCTGCTCAAACGCTTTGGGGGCCACGCCATGGCAGCGGGCTGCACCATCGCCGAAGAAGATTTCGACACCTTCGATCAGGCTTTGCTCAAAGTGGCCGCCGAGGGCCTGGATGCCAGTTTGCTGGCCAAACAGATCTGGTCCGATGGCCCGCTGGACACCCAGTGGTTCACCCCGGAGACCGCCGCCACGCTGGAGCACGCCGTCTGGGGCCCCGGCTTTGACACCCCCGTGTTCAGCGACGACGTTCAAGTCATCGGCCAGCGGCTGGTGGGCACCCGCCACATGAAGCTGAGCCTGCGCATCCAAGGGCAAGTGCGCGATGGCATCTGGTTTGGCCGCACCGAACCCCTGCCCGACCGCGTGCAATTGGCCTATCGCATCGGCCTGGACGAATACCAAGGTCGACAACGTGTGCAAGTCATGGTCGAAGGCGTGTCCGAACCCTGACAATGGACCCAGGTTCACATTGAATTGCTGTCATTTTTTGAGGATGCCGCCATGCCAACCCTGAGCACGATCCACCCACGCCTGGCCTTGTTTGGCGCCGAGCCCCCCAGCCCCGCCTTGCCCGTGTGCGACCACTACGCAGGCGTTGAGGCCCTCATGCACAAAAGCCTGACCCGCCAGGCCGAGATGGCCCTTCATGCGGGCGGCCGTGCCGTCTTCGACGTGACACTGGACCTGGAGGATGGCGCCCCCGTCGGCGGCGAGCACGAGCAGGCCCTGCTGGTGGCCGAACTGATCAACAGCCCCGCCAACACCTGCGACCGAGTGGGTGCGCGCGTGCACGCCCCCAGCCACCCGCGTTTTGAAGACGACATCCACACCCTGATTGAAAAAGCGGGCACCCGACTGGCCTACCTGATGGTGCCCAAAGTGGCCGATGCCTCAGAGGCCCAACGCGCGGTCGAGGCCATCAAGGCCGCGCGCCTCAAACATGGTGTGGGCCACATCGTGCCGGTGCACCTCCTGATTGAAACGCACCGCGCCCTGCAAGAAGTGGCCACCATTGCCGCCTTGCCCGGGGTCGAGTCGCTGTCGTTCGGGCTGATGGACTTTGTGTCCGAGCACCGCGGAGCCATCCCCGCCACCGCCATGAGTGCTGCCGGCCAGTTCAGCCACCCGCTGGTCGTTCGCGCCAAGCTGGAAATTGCCGCAGCCTGCCACGCCGCCCGCATCACGCCCTCACACTGCGTGGTCACTGAGTTCAAAGACCGCAAAGCCGTCGGCCTGGCCGCCCACAAGGCCTGCCGTGAGCTGGGTTTCACCCGCATGTGGAGCATCCACCCGGATCAAATCGCCATCATCATCGACGCCTTTGCCCCCGTCACCGCCGAAGTCGATGACGCCGTCGAGATCCTCAGCCACGCCCAACCGGCCCACTGGGCCCCGACGTCCTACCGTGGGGTCTTGCAGGACCGGGCCAGTTACCGCCACTACTGGCATGTGCTGGAGCGGGCCTGGCTCACCGGTCAGCCCTTGCCCGCCGATATCGAGCTGGCATTTTTTGGCAGCTGATCAGCCTCCTCCAGCAGATCACTGCTCAGCCAGACGGACACGGCCTGCTGCCGCAACTTAGCCTCGGACACCACCGCCGACGGGTAGTGATAGCCCAGCGTGCACACGATCAAAAACCAGTTCTTGCGGGTGAGCTTCAACAGCTCATCCGGATCGACACGGCTCTCGAACCGAATCTGGTCGTGCGCCGTCTCGGACCACAGCTGGTTTTGCAACTGCACACTCAGGTATGGATAAGGCCAGGCCATGAACAGCGCCGTGGCAATGAACAAGAACGGCACCACGAACAACAACAGCGCCGTGATCTCCTTTGTGAGGTCAAAACCCACCGCGTGCGACAACCACAACGCCAAAGGCCACACCAACGCGAACATCACCACCAGCGCCACCGCACTGGCGCGCATCCAGACCTTGGACGTGTCCACCACCGGGATGGCCCGTTGGTTGCGCAAAATGCCGTACACCGCGAACTGGTGTTGATAGCACTTGTAGCGATGAAACATGAACGGCAGTGCGATGCACAAGGCCGCCGACCCCGCCATGCCTAAGCCGGTTGCCAAACCCGACTGCCCGGCCTTGCCCACCATCACGGCCCACACAATCAACACCCCTGCGGCCATATAGACCAGGGTGGGTGCCCCCATCGCCCGGTAGGCATCGGCAGGCTTGGCGGCCAAGCCCAGGCGCTGCCCCCGCCAACTGGTGTGGGTCAACTGGAACTCTAAAAACCCATGCAGAAACAACGGCGTCAACGCCGCCAGGAGCAGTTGCAAGGCCGCCTGTCCCACCAGCGCGTACTGCCCCGTTTTGGAGAGGCCATAAAACATCGCGTTCAGCAGCACCGAGCCAATCACATTGCCAATGAACAGCGGCAAGGCGCTGGCGTGGTAGCCCAAAGGGTGACCCGCCACATGCGTATGGCCATACAGGTACTTGAACTTGCGCACCATGGCCCAGGGGTAGTAAAGCCCGAAGGTCAGCAACAGCAACAAGGTATCGCGGGCCCACTGCCGACGGTATTGATCGACAGACCCCGAGAACTCCACCTCATGACGGACCAAGGGCCCCATGGATTCCATGGACGCCGGTATGACGGGGTTCTTCATCAAGGACGGGCCTTCTCGCCAGGGGGTTTTGATTTTCTGAGGCGCTCAATGCGGGCCTGCGCTGCTTTGCGAATCAGCGCCCGGCTGAGGAAGTTGGAGTCCTCCAGCAATTTGGTGCCCTCTTTGAGGCAGTCGTCTTGCAAGGGGGCCAACTGCGCGGCAGGCCAACTGGCCTGAGTTTGACGCGCCTGCTTGAGCAACTCGTCGGCTCGCGCCTGACCCACGCCCTGCAAATAGGCGTCGGCGATGAAGGCAAACGCGCTTTCAACCATCGGCGTCAGTTGGGCATGGGCGGCGGGATCGCCGGCACGCAGCCGCGGAGCCAAAGGCTCGGCCTTGCTCATGAGCGCCGCCGTACACGCGGCGACACGCTCGGGCGTCGGCTCAGCCAACGCCACCTGGGACACCAACAGCGCTAGAGCGCC
>JAZJZP010000125.1:0-10804 GCA_040389805.1 Pseudomonadota bacterium | reverse complement strand
GCTGTAGCAGTTCAGCACGCGCTGGGCCCCGAGTTGGCGCACCAGGTCGGCAAACAGCTTGCGGTTGTCGCGCTGGTCCAGGTAGTAGCCGGTTTTGTGGCCCTCGGCCACGTCCAGCGTCAGGCGCCAGTCGTGTTCACGGATGGTGATGGCGGTGCTGGGCGGCGCACCGTCGAGCCCTTGGGGGTGGCGCAGCCAGCCGGTGCGCTGCGCCAGGCCTTCGAGCTCGCGCACGTTGACGTCCGATCGCTCGTAGAGGTGCTGGCAGCCGGTGGCTTGGAGTAGCGCGTCGGCGATGACCTCGCGCCAACGCTCGACGCCGCTGCTCAGGAACTGCACGCTGAGCACGTCGCCATAGCGGTCGACCACCAAGCCGGGCAGGCCATCGGCCTCTCCATGGATCAGGCGCATGGCGTCGCTGGCGATGGCGAGTCGGGCGCGCAAGGCCACGGCACGCGTGATGCGGCGCAGGAAAAATGCCTCGTCGATGCGCTCGGTCTCGTCAAAGCTCCAGGCCCGCACCCGAATCTGGGAGATCGGGCTGAACGCGCCCCAGGCGAGAAACGAGCCATCGTGGCCTTGCACGCGCACGGTCTCGCCGCTGTCGCCGCCGCCTTTGGCGATGCTGCCTTGGAACACCCAGGGGTGCCGGCGTTGCAGCGAGCGTTCTTTGCCGTCGCGCAGGGTGATGGTCTTCATGGAGGGGGGCTTGATGCTGAAAACCGCGATTGTCCTCCCAGACGGGCCGTGCAGACCTGTTCAAATACGGGGATGACTGAGAATGCTTTGCCCCTCATTTCTGAGCCGGTCGCTCCGGTGCGCCGTTCCCTGGACGACGCGCATGTGACCGTGGTGGTGCCGGCCTTCAACGAAGAGTCCGCCATTGCCAGCACCGTGGCCACCATTGCCGCCTGGCTGGGCGCCCACCTGCAACACTGGGACATCCTGGTGGTGGACGATGGCAGTGCCGACCGCACCGTTGAGGTGGTGCGTGGCCTGAGCCCGGAGCAGCACTCCGCCGTGATGCGTTTGTCGCGCAACTTTGGCAAAGAGGCGGCGTTGACGGCGGGCCTGGACCATGCGCAAGGCTCGGTGGTGATCTGCATGGATGCGGACGGACAACACCCGGTCGACCTGCTGGCGCCCATGTTGGCCCACTGGTGCGAGGGGGTGGACATGGTCTATGCCGTGCGGCAGGACCGCGATCAGGAGCCGGGCTTCAAGCGGGTCGGCGCACGCTGGTTTTACCGCGCGCTGAGCATGGGCGGGCAGATTCACATCCCTGAAGACGCGGGCGATTTCCGCCTGATGGACCGCTGTGTGGTCAATGCCCTCAAGGCCTTGCCTGAGCGCAGTCGCTTCATGAAGGGGCTGTATGCCTGGGTGGGTTTTCGCACCCTGGGCTTGCCCTACACGCCCTTGCCTCGCTTGCAGGGCGAGACCACCTATTCCAAGCGCAAGCTGATCAAGCTGGCCTGGACCGGGTTCACCGGTTTTTCAGCAATGCCCTTGCGCGTCTCCAGTGCGGTGGGCCTGGTGTTGTCCATCCTGGCGCTGGGCTATGGCGTGGACGTGGTGGTGGACTACCTGTTCTTTTCGGAGTCCGTGCCGGGCTGGCCCACCATCGTGGCCAGCATCATGTTTTTCTCGGGGGTGCAGTTGCTGTTCATCGGCATTTTGGGCGAGTACCTGGCCCGCGTCTTTGACGAGGTCAAAGGCCGTCCCGCCTATTTGGTGGCCGACATCACGCCCAGCACGGGTCCGCGCGATGGGGTGGCTTGACCGGGTGCTGCCGCCTGGGCCGATTCGTTTCATCGTGGTGGGTGGGGCAGCGGCAGGGGTGCACTATGGGGTGGCGCTGTTGCTCAACGGCCTGATGGGCATGTCACCGGCCTGGGCCAACCCGCTGGCGTTTGGCTGTGCCTTTCCGGTCAGCTATGTCGGGCACCGGGTGTTTTCATTCCCGCAGGCTCGCCTGCCGCATCGCCAGGCCTTGCCGCGTTTTCTGACGGTGGCGATCAGCAGCTTTGTCGGCAATCAGGCCTTGTTGCTGGCCTTGCTGCACTGGTGGGCCTGGCCGTTCTGGCTGGCCTTGGGGTGCACTCTGGTGACCGTGGCGCTGGCCACTTATGTGTTCAGCCGCTACTGGGCCTTTCGCTGAGCGACATTACGGGGCGACCTTCAAGACCACGACCGACCCGGCGCGTTGCACGATGGGGCGGTTCTGCAGCAAGGGCTCTGACTTGGCGAGGGCTTGGTCGACCCAGATCCAATAGGTGGGGGCCCCAGGGGCTTGCATCTGCTGCACCCATTGACTGGGCGTGATCAGGCTGCGGCCGGAGGCCGGTTCGAACTCCTGCCCTTCGACCAGTTCACGGCGCCAGTTGTCGGGCAATGCACGGCTGCTGCGGCCCCAGGGGTCGACCACCAGGACGGGGGTTGGGCGGTCTAGCACCACGGGTACGGCGTAGTCGTAGCGGTTCCAGAACACCACCACGTCACTGAGCGCGATCTGCGTTTTCAGCGCGCTGGCCAGGCTGGTGGCACCGTTGTTTTGGGTTTTGGCCGCGATGCCGACGAGCACGGCGCACAGCAACGCGCCACCCAGCGCGGCATGGCGCCGAAAGCGCCAACGCGCGACCCAGGGGCCCAGCAAGACCGCCGCTGCCGGTACCAGCGGCAAGATGTAGCCGACCAGCTTGGAGCGTGGGATGGAGAAGAACACCAGCACCACCAGCAGCCAGGCCACGCCCAAGCGGTTCAGGCTGAGGTTGCGGTGGGGGCTTGTGGGGCTGGCCTGCCACGCCGAGCGCGCGGCAGGCCAGCCGATCAGGCTCCAGGGCAGCAAGCCGATGGCCATCACCAGGGGGTAGAACCAGGGGCCCCAGGCATTGTTGAAGCCGGCCTCGGTATAGCGCTCAAACTGTTGCACCACCAAAAAGAAGTGCAGCAAGCCCGGCACATGTTGCTCGGCCAGCCAGAACCAGGGCAGGGTGATGGCTGCCAGCAGCAGGGCACCTACCAGGCTGAGGCTTTGCCACAGTCGGCGAGGTTGCCCCTCCAGCAAGGCCCACAGCACAAAGACGGCACCGGGCAATACCAGGCCAATCAAGCCCTTGCTCAGCACGCCCAAGCCGGCGCTGGCATAGGCTCCCCACCACAGCCAGCGTGCCTGCTGGGGCTCGGCATGGCAAGCCAGGGCCGCCAGACTGACCGTGACCGTGATCCAGGCTGCCACCAGCATGTCGAGGTTCGCGTACTGCGAGCCCAGCACCATGATCGGGCAACTGGCCAGCAGCAGCACGCTCCAGCGGGCACTGTGTGCGTCGCTCAAGCGCCGCACCACGGCATAGACGGCGCCACAGATCAGCAAGGCGGCGCCCAGCGAGGCCACGCGCGCCGACAGCACATTGGGCCCCAGCAGTGCGATGCTGGCGGCTTCGATCCAGTAGTACAGCACGGGCTTGTGCAGAAACGGCAGACCGTTCAGACGCGGGATGATCCAGTCGCCACTGCGCAGCATCCAGCGGGCCACATCGGTGTAGCGGCCCTCATCGGGCACGGCCAGCGGACGCCATATCGCCAGGGAGACCAGCCACAGGGCCACGGTCAGGAACAAGCGCGTGGGACTTTGAAACCAAGCGCTTAAACGGGCGGCCAGCGACATAAACGATAGACTCGATTGCATGAAGAGCTTGATTGTCACCGCGGATGACTACGGAATGAGCGAGGCCATCGATGCGGGCATCGTGGATTTGATCGCGCAGGGCCGTGTCAGTGCCACCTCGTGCATGACCTTGAGTCCGCGCTGGCCGCAGGCGGCGGCCTTGTTGACCCCCGCGGTGCGCCAGCGCGCCCATCTGGGTCTGCATCTGGACCTGACCGAGTTTGCCGCGCCGCGCTGGCCCTTGGGTCGTTTGATCCTCACCGCCTATGCGGGCGGACTGGACATGGCCGCCTTGCGCCAGGCCCTGTCCGATCAATTGGATCGATTTGAATCAGTGCTGGGCCAAGCGCCCAACTATGTCGATGGGCATCAGCATGTGCATCAACTGCCTCAAGTCCGTCATGTGCTGGTGGAGGTGTTGATGCAACGCTATGCACCGGGCCGACGGCCGTGGCTGCGCATCAGCGACGCGGGGGTGGCTCAGGGTTGGAAAGGGGCCTTGATTGCCCGGCTGGGCAGTGGGGCGCTGCGGCACCTGGCCCGTCAGCACGGTTTGCTCACCACGGACAGGCTGCTGGGGGTCTATGACTTTCAGGGCGATGCTGATCAGTACTTGCAGCGTCTGCGCCGTTGGCTGTCCCATGTGGAAAACCCCGTCAAAGGGCATGAACCCGGGGGCACGGCGCTGATGTGCCACCCTGCGGCCCACCTGGATCCCGCCGACCCCTTGGGCGCGGCACGCCATGCGGAGTACCTGGTGCTGCGCAGCGATGGCTTTGCTGCGCTGCTGGCGCAGGAGCACTTGCGGGTGGTGTCAGGTCCGGTCTAGCGGCGTTTGGCCCTGGGGTGGGCGGCGTCGTAGACCTTGGCCAAGTGCTGAAAATCCAGTTTGGTATAGACCTGCGTGGTGGTGATGTTGGCGTGGCCGAGCAACTCTTGCACGGCCCGCAAGTCGCCGCTTGATTGCAGCAGGTGGCTGGCAAAGCTGTGGCGCAGCATGTGGGGGTGCACATGCGTGGGCAGTCCGGCGTCCACCGCCAGTTGCTTGAGGCGGTTGCGCAGTTGCACGGCGGTCAGGCGGGTGCCCAGGCGGCTGACGAACAGTGCGGTCTCGCCGGGAGCGGCCATGGCTGGGCGCAGGGCCAACCAGGTCTGCAGGGCTTGCAGCGCAGCGCTTCCCACCGGCACGGTGCGGCGCTTGCTGCCCTTGCCCAGCACATGGGCCTCGGCGCCTTGAGTATCGATCCATCCCAGTGCCTGCGCGTGGCTGCTCACGTCCAGCCCGAGTAGCTCGGCACTGCGCAGTCCGCTGCCATAGAGCAGTTCGACCATGCAGTGGTCGCGCGCTTGCAGCCAGGGCGCTTCGCGGGCATCGCGGCTGCGTGGCGGGGGCGGCTTGGGGGGCTGCGGGCTGGCCAGGGCCACGGCGTGGTCCACCGACAGGGCTTTGGGCAGCGGCTTGGGGGCCTTGGGAGCGCGCACGCCTTCGGCGGGGTTGAGGGCGGCCAGGCCTTCGCGGCCCATCCAGCGAAACAACCCGCGCCACGCCGACAAGGTGATCGCCATGCTGCGCGGGCCTAGTCCGCTGGCGTGCAGACGGGCCATCCAGCCGCGCACGTGGTGGGGCAGGACATGGTCGAGTGTCAGTTGGTCGCGTTGCAGCGCGTCGGTGAGGCGCACAAACGCCTCGCTATACATGGCCAGCGTGCGTTCGGCCAGGCGGCGCTGCACGCGCAGGTGGTCAAGGTGTCGGGCGATCAGGTCGCTGCTTGCGTCAAGGCCGGAGGGTTGCATGCCCCATTGTCAGCGACGGATGGACAAGGAGGCGCAATCGTTATACCGTCGGCTTCATTGTTCAACTTCATCGGTCATCGTTGATGAATGCCTTGCTGTGCAAAATGCGACTTCTCGGGTGTGCGGTGGCCTTGGTCCTGTTGAACGAGGGCGCTGCGGTGGCACAAACGGTGCCGTTGTCTGATCTGAAATCAGTGCCCTCGGTTGACCTGGCCCGCTATCAGGGCCATTGGTATCAAATCGCCCACTACCCCAATTTCTTCCAGAAGCAGTGCGTCAGCCACACCACGGCCGATTACAAGCTGCTGGAGGGTGGCCAGGTCGAGGTCACCAACCGCTGCAAAACGGCCGATGGCTCAGACACCGCCGCGCTTGCGCTGGCCCGGGTCCAGCAGCCGGGCTTCTTTGGCGGCGGCTTACCGGCGCCCAGCACGGCTCGGCTGGAGGTGCGGTTTGCCCCCGCCTGGTTGTCGTGGTTGCCGGGGGTGTGGGCCAACTACTGGGTGATCCAGTTGGCCGAGGATTACCGCTATGCGGTGGTCGGCGAGCCCAAGCGCCAGTACCTGTGGATCTTGTCGCGCACGCCCACGCTGGCGGCGCCAGACCGTGCGGCCATCAACGCCGCGCTGCAACAGCAAGGCTACGATCCGGCCAAGTTGCAGGAAGAACCGCAGCGCTGAGCGCGCTGGGTTGTTCCCGCGTTTGTGCCTCAGCCCAGCAATCGGACCAGTGCTGCGCTGGTCGTCTCGCCTACTTCCTGCAAAAAGTCCACGCCCATGTCGGCGGTGTAGCGGGTCGGGTCGGGCGAGCCCAGAACCAGCAGGCCATAGGTGGCGCCCTGGTGGTTCAAGGGGATCATGGCCAGCGAGGTCATGGTGCTGGCATCGGTCAGCCAGCGCGAGGCCTCAAAGCCCGCGTTGACGCCGCAATAGGGCACGCCCAGGCTGGCGGCAAAGCTCTTGACGTCGTCGCTGACGGCTTGCGTGCAAGGCAGCTCGCGCAAGGCTTCACGCACGGCCAGGGACGGCGTGCCCCACACGCGTACCGCGGCCTGGGGGATCAGGAACTCGTGCTGCAACTCGTTGAGCAGCACCTCGGCCAGGCTGGCGTCGTCGTGGGCCAGCAGCACGGAGCGCACCCAGTGGTGCAGGCGCAGCGCGATGGCCTCGTTCTCCTGGCTGTGGCGAATCATCTCCATGATCCGGCGCTCCAGGCCTTTGATCTTCTCGCGCAGCATCTCCATCTGGCGCTCTTGCAGCGACACGGCGCGTTGTCCGTGCGGGCTGGTGAGCTGGATGCTGGACAGCAACTGGGCCTGGCGCTCAAAAAACCCGGGCGTGTGCACCAGGTAGTTGGCGATGTCGTCTTCGGTGATGCCTTGCAGTGTCATGGTGGTGTGGTCAGGGTGGTTCACAGAAGGGGGACGTCGATTTCGCCGTCAAAAACATGGGCCGTGGGGCCGGTCATCCAGACGGGCTGGCCGGGGCCGTCCCAGCGGATGCTCAAGGTGCCGCCGCGCATGTCGACGGTGATGTCGCTGGTGGCGTCGAGCCAGCCCAGCCGGATGCCCGCGACCACGGCGGCGCAAGCGCCCGAGCCGCAGGCCAGGGTCTCGCCGGTGCCGCGCTCGTAGACGCGCAGCTTGACGTGGGTGCGACTGATGACCTCCAGGAAGCCGGCGTTGACGCGGCGTGGGAAGCGGTCATGGCCTTCGATCTGGGGCCCCAGCTCATCCACCGGGGCGTGCTCGACGCTGTCCACGCGCAGCACCGCATGGGGGTTGCCCATCGAGACCACGGCCACGTCCACCGGGTAGTCGGCCAGGGGCAGGGGCCACAGTTCGCAGCCATTGAGCAGGCGGGGCAGGAGTCCGCTGCCGTTGAAGGGCACTTGCGCGGCCTCCAGGACCGGTGCGCCCATGTCGACCGTGACGCGGCCATCGGGGTGCAGTTGAGGCTCGATGACGCCCTTCATGGTCTGCACGCGCAGGCGGGTTTTGTCGCTCAGGCCACGGTCGTGCACAAAGCGGGCAAAGCAGCGCGCGCCGTTGCCGCATTGCTCCACCTCACCGCCATCGGCATTCATGATGCGGTAGGTGAAGTCGGTGCCCGCCTGGGCTGAGCCCGGCTCGACGATCAGGATCTGGTCGGCCCCGATGCCAAAGCGCCGGTCGGCCAGAAAACGGTACTGGGCCGTGCTCAGCGGCAGCGGGCCTTGGGTGGCGTCGAGCACGATGAAATCGTTGCCCGCACCGTGCATTTTTGAAAAGCGCAGCTTCATGAGGCACGATTATCCGCCGCATCGCACGCTGGCGCGAAGGGGGCTTGGTAAATGGGGGCTCAGTAAACGCCGGGTTGACCGGGTGGACGCGTCTTGAAGCGCTTGTGCACCCACAGGTATTGGGCCGGGCGTTTGAGGATCTCGGCCTCGATCAGGCGATTGATGCGGGCGGTGTCCGCTTCGGCATCGGCGGTGGGGAAGTCGGCGATGGGCGGCAGAAAATGGATGCGCCAGCCTTGTCCGCCCGGCAGTGTCTCGGCGATCACGGGCTGCACCACCATGTTCAGCAAACGGGCGATGCGCGACGGCGCCAGCAGCGTGGCCGCCGGCACGCCAAAAAACGGCACGAAGGCGGCGTCTTTCTCGCCAAAATCCATGTCGGGCAGGTTGAAAAACCCCCGCCCTTGCTTGATGGCGCGAAACAGCGGCTTGACCGAATCGCTGCGCGGAAAGATCTCGGCATCGCCAAAGCGCAGTCGGCCTTGTTTCATGGCGGCGTCGATCACGGGGTTGCTTTGGGTCTGGTAGATGGACGCGCCGGGACGCGGTTGGCACAGCAGGATCGCCGCGCCTGCCACGTCCAGGCCCACAAAATGCGGACACAGCCACATGGTGGGGCGGCCGGTGGTCTGCATCTCGCGCTCGGCCAGGCCAATGTCGCCCTCGACCTGGATCAGGCGTTGGATGCGCTCGGGCGATCCGTACCAGAACAAGGCCCGCTCCAGCAGGCTGCGGGCCAGCCAGCGAAAGTGCTCGCGCACCAGGGCCTGGCGTTCTTTCAAAGGCATGTCAGGAAAGCACAGCTCGACATTGCGCAAGCCAATCTTGCGACGCGAGGCGGCCAGCGGGTACAGCAGCGTGCCCAGGCCCCAACCCAGCGCGGCCAGCACGGACAGCGGCAGGCGAGACAACTGTTTGAGCAGGCCCAGGGCCAGGCGCACGCCCAAGTCCTTCATTTGGAAGGGTCGGCCGCAGGGCCTTGCGTCAGGATCTCGGCACGGGGCTGTTTGTAGCGGTTGTAGCCCCAAAGGTACTGCTGTGGGCATTGCATGATGATGGCTTCCATGGTGTGGTTGAGCGCGGCGGCCGATTGTGCCGGATCGCCGCTGGCCACCGCCGCTACCAGTTCTGCCGAGGCCGGCTGGGCATGCAGGATGAAATCGCAGCCCCGGGTCCAGCGTTGCCACAGCCCGAGTCGCTCGCAGCGCACCAGCGCGAGTTGAGCGCCGGTTTGATAGGCCAGTTTGGCGGCCATCGTCATGGTGTAGGCCGGCTGGCCGAAAAATGGCGCCCACACGCCCATGCCTTCGGGCGGAACCTGGTCGGGCAGCAAGCCCAAGGTTTGGCCATTTTTGAGCGCGCGCAGGAGTTGGCGCACGCCACTGAGCGTGGCGGGGGCCGAGTTCAGGCCGGGGCGGTTGCGGGCCGCGACCATGATCTCGCCCAGCCAGGCTTGGCGAGATGGGCGGTACAGGGCCGTCATGGGTTGCACGGCACCAAAACGCTCGGCATAGGCCTGCGCGACCATCTCGAAGCAGCCAATGTGGGGTGTCAGCAACACCACTCCCTTGCCTTGCGACAACACGGCGTCAATGACCTCGGGGTGGGTCCAGCGCACCCGCTGCCCCAAGGGCTGGTCGCGGGGGCGCCCCCAGATGCGCGGCAATTCGGCCACCATGCGGCCCGCGCTGGCCACGGCCGACCAGCGCTGCCAGGTGCTCAGGCCCGCCGCCTGGGTGTGGACCCGCAGTCGCCGGCGGTAGGAGGGCGAGAGGGCGTAGGTGACCCAGCCCATGGCCGCGCCGAGGGTGTGCAGCAGGCCCAGGGGGCAATGAGCCAAGAGCTTGAAAAGGCGGGACATTGGATCAGGCGAGCGCGCAGGACGCGGCAAAGGTGGCCGGGATAAAGCCCGATCTTCGCAGAAGCTTACTGGCTATTCCGGATTTTGCGCCGTGACAAGTTTGGCTACACTGCCTGCATCGCCGAGTTAACGAACAACTTGCGGGGCGATTAAAAATGCCGCTAAAGCGTTCGCCGCTTGTCCGAGAGTTCATCCCTTTCAAGCTTGGCGACGCAGCCTGTCTTGAACTTAACTCTTAGGAGCCCCACGTGGCGAACGACTTCCTCTTTACCTCCGAATCGGTCTCTGAAGGCCATCCCGACAAGGTCGCCGACCAGATCTCCGACGCGATCCTGGACGCGATCTTCGAACAAGACCCCCGCTCGCGCGTTGCCGCCGAGACGCTGTGCAACACCGGTCTGGTGGTGCTGGCCGGTGAAATCACCACCAACGCCCATGTGGACTACATCCAGGTGGCGCGCGACACCATCAAGCGCATCGGCTACGACAACACCGAATACGGCATCGACTACAAGGGTTGCGCCGTGCTGGTGGCCTATGACAAGCAGTCCAATGACATCGCCCAGGGCGTGGACCACGCCAGCGACGACCACCTCAACATTGGTGCGGGCGACCAGGGCCTGATGTTCGGCTACGCCTGCAACGAGACGCCCGAGCTGATGCCCGCGCCGATTTATTACGCCCACCGCTTGGTCGAGCGCCAGGCCCAGTTGCGCAAGGATGGCCGCCTGCCGTTCCTGCGCCCGGACGCCAAGAGCCAGGTCACCATGCGCTATGTGGACGGCAAACCCCACAGCATCGACACCGTGGTGCTGTCCACCCAGCACGACCCGGACCAGTCCGAGACCCAGCACAAGATGAAGGCCTCGTTCACCGAAGCCATCATTGAGGAAATCATCAAGCCCGTCCTGCCCAAGGAATGGCTGAAAGAGACCAAGTTCCTGATCAACCCGACGGGTCGTTTCGTCATCGGCGGCCCGCAAGGCGACTGTGGCTTGACCGGCCGCAAGATCATTGTGGACACCTATGGCGGCGCTTGCCCGCACGGTGGTGGTGCGTTCAGCGGCAAGGACCCCTCCAAGGTCGACCGCTCGGCCGCCTACGCCGCCCGCTATGTGGCCAAGAACATCGTGGCCGCCGGCCTGGCCAAGCAGTGCCAGATCCAGGTGGCGTATGCCATCGGTGTGGCCAAGCCCATGAAC
>JAZJZP010000124.1:1710-1997 GCA_040389805.1 Pseudomonadota bacterium | reverse complement strand
CAATCCAGTCCGCACAGCCAACCGCAGTACGACCTCTGGGGCGAGCAGACGCAAAGCAACCCCTCTTCATCCTTGCCGCTCGGGTGTCGCCATGACGCGCGTACACGACATCGCCATGACCAGCGCCTCGGCAGCGGTGATTCTGTTTGCATTCTCATCTTGCACCTTGCCCGACAAGCAGGGCCATGCAATCGAGACGCCTCAAGCCAAGCCGAACGCGTCACACATCGCGCAGCTTGAACGTGGCCGCGATGCGTACTTTGCCCAGTGCGTCGAGCCTGCCTGTC
>JAZJZP010000124.1:0-1700 GCA_040389805.1 Pseudomonadota bacterium | reverse complement strand
TGGCAGATCCGCAGACACAGCCTCAGCCCTCGATGCAAGGCAACGCGCGCGCCCTTGAAACCATCGCGCCTGCCGAAGTGACCAAGCCTGCCCCGCTGCACAAGCCTCAGGTGCTGGTCCTGGAGTTTGCAACCGACAGTGCGGTGCTGACACCCGCACACCGGACCTTGCTGGACAACGCAGCCAGAGCCCTGGGACGTGCCGAGCGTGTGCTCATCGTAGGACGCACCGACAACGTCGGCCCTGATGCGCCCAATCAGGTCATTGCGCTTGCGCGGGCTGGTGCCGTTCGAGATCACATCAAACGCGTCAGTTCCGCACAACCCAAGGACATCCGCATCGATGCCCGTGGCCTGTGCTGCTACGTCGCGAGCAACGACACGCCCGAGGGCCGTGCGCGCAATCGCCGCGTTGAGGTCGTGTTCACAGCCTCATCCGAGCGGGTGCCATGACACGCCAACGCCCTCGCCCGTTCGCCCACCGCATCACCTTCCTGAAACGTGCCCGCACGTTCGCAGGATCGCCCCCGCCTGCGTCAGGCCTTGACGCGCAACCCAGCCAGGAGATTCCCATGCGCACTGCCATCATCCACCCCTTCACCCCTGCTCGCTCCTCCGTGCAGTTGGGTGGCCAGCAAAGCCACCCATCCAGTTCCCGAGTTGCCGACCAGCCCATACACCAGCGCTGGCGTGTGGCCTCTGCACTGGCCATGCTCGCTCTGGGCTTGGGGCTGTCCATGCCCGGCTTTGCCCTTGACCTGGTGGCGTTCACTGGCATCACTGGGCCGCTGACATCCGCCCTCGCCCAGATCTCCGCGCTGGGCCCCAGCGTCAAGGCCCTGGTCGGCTTCGTCGGTTTCGTGGTCGCCCTGATCTCGCTGTCGGCCCTGCGCAATTTCGGGCCGGTGCTGTTCTACGTGGGCCTGGCCATCTTCGGTGCGGTAGGTCTGGTGATCGCGGGCGCCATCATGGGCGCAGTCGTCTGAGGTCAGCTCAAACCTGCAGGAGCCTGACATGCAAGCCGACACCTACATCCCCCGTCGCCTGGATGACCCCTGGAAGATCGGCTTCTGGGACATCGATGTGGCCGCCCCGGTGATCTTCTTTTTCTTCGTCGGCTACCTGTCGGGCACCAAGTTGGCGTTTGCGGCCTGCGCAGGTGCGGGGATTTTCCTGTCGCGCTGGATCGCCCGCATCAAGGCCGACAAGCACCAGGCCTTCGCGATGCACTGGCTGTACTGGCACCTGCCACCCAGCCCCATGACCGCGATGCGCGCCACCCCGCCCTCCCACATCCGCCGCATGGTCGGCTGAGCCTGGAGCACGCCATGGACTTCGATCGACTCAACAGCGACATCAAGGAGATGCGTCGCCGCAACCGCAGCCTGGGGCTCGCGGTGGGCGTCCTGGCTTCGGGGCATGTTGTGGCGCTCCTCGTCATCCTCAACCTGATCGGCACGGTGCGCACGGTGGTCGTGCCACCCATGATCGACAAGACCTTCTGGGTCAGCCGAGACAAGGCCAGTGGCGAATACCTGGAGCAGATGGGTGGCTTCATGGCCTGGCTGGTGCTGGACGTCACACCTTCATCGATCGACTGGAAGAAAAACATCCTGCTCGGCTATGTGGAGCCGGACCAGTACGGCGCACTCAAGACCAGGCAAGAGGTCGAGGCCGAAAGGCTCAAGCGCATCAACGCCA
>JAZJZP010000123.1:0-13734 GCA_040389805.1 Pseudomonadota bacterium | reverse complement strand
CCGGTCATGAAAACGATGGGGATGTGACTGGTTTCGGGCTGGGCCTTGAGGCGCCGCGCCACCTCCAAACCGTCCATGCCGGGCATCAACGCATCCAGCAAAATGATGTCAGGCACGGACTGGCTGGCACGCTGCAGGGCCGCCTCGCCATGGGTGGCGACCAACACGGTGTAGCCCGCGTCATCCAGCGCATCGTGCAACAAGGACAGGTTGTCGGGCACATCGTCGACGATGAGCACGACATCGGTACGGCTGCGGTCAAGTCGGTCAAGCATCGGGGTCATCGCCTGATTGTGCCTGGGCCTGAGACAAGGCCTGTTTGATGGTCACAGCCATGGCGTCCAGGTCAAACTGGCGGGCCTGACCCCGCATGTGCTGCACAAAGGCATCGCACTGCGGCTCAGCCGCAGCAATCTGGTCGAGCGCTTTGTGCACCCCACGCACATAACCCGAGTCGATCAGTTCATCCAGACTTTGCAGGGCTTTCAACGAGGGCAAGGCCTGCGTTTTTTCATCGGACGGCAGGCTGACCTTCAAGGACACCGCCCGCTGCGTCTCGATCCATTGCAGCGTCAAGCGCTGGCCCAGCCAGTCCAGTAACTCACCCACCCGCACGGGTTTGACGATGAAGTCGTCGGGCGTGATGCCCACGTCGTTGTCCAAGCCCTTGTCAAATGCATTGGCCGACACAATCGCCACCGGTGCCTTGCTCAAACCCTCTTGGCGAATGGCCCGCACCGTGTCCCAGCCATCAATGCCCGGCATGGCCAAGTCCATGAAGATGGCGTGCGGCTCTTGTGCCTTGGGGCAACTGCGCAACAAGGACAGGCACGCCAGCCCCGAGGCCAAGGGGGTCACGTCAAAACCCAAAGGCTCCAGGATGCGCACCAACAGGCCACGATCAGCCTCTTCGTTGTCGACCACCCAGATGTGGCGGCGCTCGCCCACATAGCCGGTGCGCACGCCTTGAGGCACCGAGCGATCCGCCAAGGTGAGACGAACCTGCGGCAGAAACAAGCGGATGCGAAAGGTTGTGCCCTGCCCCACCGTGCTGACCACGTTCATTTCACCGCCCATCAGGTCGGTGAGCATCTTGCTGATGGTCAGGCCCAAGCCGGTACCGCCCACCCCCGAACCCATGGCCGATGCGCCCCGTGCAAAGGGCTCAAAAATGTGCTCCAGCTCACCAGCGGCAATGCCCGGCCCGGTGTCGCTCACCTCGACCACGGCAATCTCGCGGGCGTACCTGACCTTCAGCTTCACGCCGCCCGTGCTGGTGAACTTGACGGCATTGCCCAGCACATTGAACAAGATCTGGCGCACACGGCGCTCATCGGCACGCACCACCTCGGGCAGGGCCGCATCCAGGTCCACCTCGAACGTCAGCCCCTTGCCCAATGCCTGCGGCTGCACGAGGTTGATGATGTGTTGCAGCAACTCGGCCAAGCGCACCGGCTTGACATCAAGCGTGAGCTTGCCGCTTTCAATGCGGGCGATATCCAGCGTGCCTTCGATGAGGGACAACAGGTGGTCGCCGCCCCGTTTGATCACCTCTACACCGTGCTTGGCGTGCTCGGGCAAGCGCTCATCCTCGTCCAGCAATTGTGCATAGCCCAGGATGCTGTTGAGTGGCGTGCGCAGCTCATGGCTGATGGTCGAGATGTAGCGGCTCTTGGCCTGGTTGGCCTGCTCGGCACTGCGCTTGGCCAGCTGGAGCTTTTCATCGGTGCGGCGGTGCAACTCCACCTCGCGCACCAGCAGGTGGGTCTGCCGGTTGGATTCCTCTTGCGCCACTTGCCGACTTTTTTGCGCCAGCACCAGCCACCAGCCGACCACACCCGAGATCACCAGCAAGACCGCAAAGGCTTTGACAAACCCGCTTTGCAAGGCAGCGACCAAGCCCTCGGTCGCAGGCTGCGCCAGGTTGTGCAACTCCTGGTTGAAGATCAGCGCAAACAACAAGGCCAGGGCCGGCACCAGCCCCCCCATCAACAGCATGAAATGGCCCAGTTCGGTGTCCAGGTGCTTCCACAACCATCGAGGCAACAGCTTTTCAGCCACCGCACGCCATTGCACCGCCCAGCGCGCCTGCGGCTTGCACAGGTCATGGCAACGGGCGTCCAACGAGCAACACAGCGAGCAGATGAAGCCTTGGTAGGCGGGGCAATGCGCCATGTCATCGCCTTCGTATTCGCTCTCACACACGGTGCAGCGGTACACGCCGCGCAAACGCCGGGACTTGGGGCAAGTCTCGCAGGCAGAAGTAGTCGCCTGGACGGGCGCCTCGGGCTGGCGTGCCAAGTAGTAGCGCCCCTGGGTGTACCAAGCGATCAATGGCGATGTGATCAAGGCCGTGACCAAGGCGATCAAGGCTGAAAACGCCTGCGCCATCGGCCCCAGCCACCCCAGGTAGGCGACCACCGACAAGAGCGATGCCGCCCCCATGGCGCCCACGCCCACCGGGTTGACGTCATACAGATAGGCACGCTTGAACTCAATGCCCTTGGGCGACCACCCCATGGGCTTGTTGATGACCAGATCGGCCACCACCGCCATCATCCAGGCAATGGCGATGTTGGAATACAAGCCCAGCACCCGGCCCAGCGCCTGGAACACATTGAGCTCCATCAGCATCAGGGCGATCACGGTGTTGAACACCACCCACACCACGCGCCCCGGATGGCTGTGCGTGACGCGTGCAAAGAAGTTGGACCACGCCAGCGAACCCGCATAGGCATTGGTCACGTTGATCTTGAGCTGAGAGATCACCACAAACAGCGCCGTGGCCGCCACCGCCCAACTCAGGTTGGGGAAGATCATTTCGTAGGCCAACAGGTACATCTGGTTCGGGTCGACCGCCCGATCAGCCGGGATCGACAGGCTCAGGGCCAGGTAGGCCAGCACCGCGCCGCCCAGCATCTTGAGCACCCCAGGGATCACCCAACCCGGCCCGCCCAGGAACACACTCAGCCACCAGCGCCCCTTGCGATCGGGCTGGCGCTCGGGCATGAAGCGCAGGTAGTCGGCCTGCTCACCCATCTGCGTGATCAGGGCCACACCCACGGTCATCGCCGCCCCGAAGGACATCAGATCAAACCCGGGTGCCTGCCCCTTGGCGCCGCCGTACTGCATCAAATCGCTCAACACGTGCGGGTGGGCTTTGAACACATAGACGTAGGGCAGCACCAACATGACCAGCCACAGGGGCTGAGTCCACACCTGCAATTTGCTGATGACGGTGACCCCATGGGTGACCAGAGGCACCACCACCACCGCACAGATCAAATATCCCCAGGCGGGCGGGATGTCAAACGCCAGCTCCAGGGCGTAGGCCATGATGGCCGCCTCCAGCGCAAAGAAGATGAAGGTGAAGGACGCGTAGATCAGCGAGGTGATGGTCGAGCCGATGTAGCCAAATCCGGCGCCGCGGGTCAGCAGGTCCATATCGACCCCATGGCGAGCCGCGTAGACGCTGATGGGCCAACCCGCCAGCAAGATGATCAGGCCGGTGACCAGGATGGCCCACAAGGCGTTGACAAAGCCGTACTCGACCAACAAGGTGGCGCCCACAGCTTCGAGCACCAGGAAGGACGCCGCCCCAAACGCGGTGTTGGCCACCCGCCATTCGCTCCATTTGCGAAACGAGCGGGGCGTGAAGCGCAGGGCGTAGTCCTCCAGGGTCTCCCGGCCCACCCAGGTGTTGTAGTCGCGACGAACCTTGACCACCCTTTGCAGGGCTTGGCCACTCAATGAGTCGTCGTCGGGCGTTGTTTGGTCTGTGTCTTGCATGATGGTGGGATAACTTCTGACACGGATCGCAATTTCAATGCCGCGCACACCATGGAACTGACCCCCCGCGAAAAAGACAAGCTCTTGATCTTCACCGCCGCCTTGCTGGCCGAGCGCCGCCAAGCCCGGGGCTTGAAGCTCAACTACCCAGAAGCAGTGGCCCTGATCACCGCCGCCATCATGGAAGGCGCCCGCGACGGCAAGACCGTGGCCCAACTCATGAGCGAGGGCAAAACCGTGCTCAGCCGTGACGATGTCATGGACGGTGTGGCCGACATGATCCCGGACATCCAGGTCGAAGCCACCTTTCCGGATGGCACCAAGTTGGTAACCGTGCACCAACCCATCGCATAAAACCCCTACCCGTCAATACGACCGCACCAAACATGAGCACCACCATGCGCACCACCTTGATTCGCCGCACCACCCTGGCCAGCCTGGGACTGCTCACCGTCATGGCCAGCCAGACGGCACTGGCCCATACGGGGGTCGATGCAGGCCAGCACCATGCCAGCGACGTGTTGAGCAGCTTTGCCGAGGGCGCCTTGCACCCGTTGACAGGGCTGGACCACTTGGCCGCCATGCTCAGCGTCGGTTTGTGGAGCACCCTGAGCCAGCGCTCGCCGATGAGCGCTCCGCTGGCCTTCGCCACCACCTTGCTGATAGGCGCGTTGTTGGCCATGGCAGGGGTCAGCCTGCCCGGCGTTGAGCCCATGATTGCAGCCTCCGTGTTGGTGATGGGCCTGCTGGTGGCCACGCGTGCCCACCTGCCCACCGCCGCCGGCGCCGCCCTGGTGGCAGCGTTCGCGCTGTTTCACGGCCTGGCCCACGGGCAAGAACTGGGCAGCCACGGTTTGACCACCCTGGCAGGCATGGTGCTGAGCACTGCGGTGCTGCATGCGGTCGGCATGGGCTTGGGTTGGGCGCTCAAGCACCGCACAGGCATGCTGAACCGCTGGGCCCCGCGCCTGGCGGGCATCGGGATCGCCGCATTTGGCTTGTCGCTGCTGAACCTAGCCTGACCCACCCCAAGGACACCCCATGACCCCAGGCGAACTCATCACCGACGGCCCCGACCTGACGATCAACCCCGGTCGCCGAACCCTGACCATGGTCGTTCAAAACGCGGGCGATCGCCCCATCCAGGTCGGCTCGCACTACCACTTTGCCGAAACCAACGGCGGCCTGCGCTTTGACCGCGCCGCCGCCCACGGCATGCGCTTGAACATTGCCTCGGGCACGGCGGTTCGCTTCGAGCCCGGCCAGCAACGCACCGTTGAACTGGTGGACTACGCCGGCGATCGCATCGTCTATGGATTTCGAGGCCTGACCCAAGGCCCGCTCTGATCAAGGACCCCACAAGATGGCAACCATCCAACGACGCGCCTACGCCGAAATGTTCGGCCCCACGGTGGGCGACCGCCTGCGTCTGGCCGACACCAACCTGGTCATTGAAGTCGAGCAGGACTACACGCTCAAGGCCGGCGGCTATGGCGAAGAAGTGAAATTTGGCGGCGGCAAGACCATCCGCGACGGCATGGGCCAAAGCCAGCGCGTCAACGGCCCCGGCGCCATGGACGCCATGGACTGCGTGCTCACCAATGCCCTGATCCTGGACCACTGGGGCATCGTCAAGGCCGACATCGGCATCAAGGCCGGACGCATCGTCAAAATCGGCAAAGCGGGCAACCCTGACGTGCAACCCGGGGTGGACATCGTCATCGGCCCCGGCACCGAGATAGTGGCCGCCGAAGGCATGATCGTCACTGCCGGGGGCATCGACACGCACATCCATTTCATCTGCCCACAGCAGATTGAAGAAGCGTTGATGAGCGGCGTGACCACCATGATTGGCGGCGGCACCGGCCCGGCCACCGGCACCTTTGCCACCACCTGCACCCCGGGCCCCCACAACCTGCAACTCATGCTGCAAGCGGCCGAGGCCTTCCCGATGAACATCGGCTTTTTAGGCAAGGGCAACGCCAGCCAGCCCGAGGCCCTGCGCCAACAAGTGGCCGCTGGCGCCATCGGCCTGAAACTGCACGAAGACTGGGGCACCACGCCGGCCGCCATCGACACCTGCCTGAGCGTGGCCGAAGAGATGGATGTGCAGGTCGCCATCCACTCCGACACCTTGAACGAGTCAGGCTTTGTCGAAGACACGGTGGCCGCCTTCAAGGGCCGCACCATCCACAGCTTTCACACTGAAGGCGCGGGCGGCGGCCACGCGCCCGACATCATGAAGGTGGTCGGGCAGCTCAATGTGTTGCCCTCGTCCACCAACCCGACGCGCCCCTTCACGGTCAACACGATTGACGAGCACCTCGACATGCTGATGGTGTGTCACCACCTGGACGCCTCCATCGCCGAAGACCTCGCCTTTGCCGAAAGCCGCATCCGGCGCGAAACCATCGCCGCCGAAGACATCCTGCACGACCTGGGCGCCATCAGCATGTTCAGCTCGGACAGCCAGGCCATGGGCCGCGTCGGCGAAGCCATCATGCGTACTTGGCAAACCGCCCACAAGATGAAGTCGCAACGCGGCAAGCTGCCCGGCGACTCTGACCGGCACGACAACGCGCGTGTCAAACGCTATGTGGCCAAGTTCACCATCAACCCGGCGCTGGCGCACGGCATCGCGCACGAGGTGGGCAGCATCGAAGAAGGCAAATGGGCCGATCTGGTGTTGTGGCGCCCGGCGTTTTTTGGCGTCAAGCCCAGCATCATCATGAAAGGTGGCTTCATCGCCGCCGCCGCCATGGGCGACCCCAACGCGTCCATCCCGACGCCTCAGCCGGTGCATTACCGCCCCATGTTCGGCGCGTTTGGCGGTGCCTTGACCCGCACCTCGCTCACCTTCATGAGCCAGGCCGCCATCGCGGCGGGCCTGCCGGCGCAATACGGTCTGCATAAAACGGCGGTGGCCGTCAAAGGTTGCCGCACCGTCAAAAAGACCGACATGGTGCACAACCACTACCTGCCGGTGATGGAGATCGATGCGCAAACCTACCAAGTTCGCGCCGATGGTCAGTTGCTGACGTGCGAGCCGGCCACCGAATTACCGATGGCCCAGCGCTACTTCTTGTTCTGACGCCGATCAGGCCGCAGCCGCAAACGCGATCAGGTGGTCCATTTCCAGCCGGACTCCGATCGCTTCATTCAAGGCATGGTCGTGGTGCGAAGGCACCATCGACAAGACCGTGGCCCCGCTGGGCAGCTCCAGGGTGTAGAGAATGTCCGCCCCCCGAAACGCCTTGTGGCGCACGATGGCACGCAGGCCACTGGCATCGTCATGCACCACGTCATCCGGGCGCAGCAACACGTCGACCCGACTACCCGGCGCACACGGCGACGAGGTCTGGGCATCGCACACGGGCTCTAGTGATCCCACCTCACCCAACTCGATGTGCACCCGGTGGGCATCCGTCACCTGGCCTTGCACAAACACGCCCTGTCCGATGAAGTCGGCCACAAAGCGGCTGCGGGGCTGGTGGTACAGCTTGTAAGCGGTGTCAATTTGCTGAATGCGCCCTTGCGACATCACCGCAATGGTGTCGGCCATGGCAAACGCCTCGTTCTGATCGTGCGTCACGAACACCGCCGTGGTGCCCGCCGCCTTCAAGACGCTGCGCACCTCGCCCGCCAGTTGCTCGCGCAAGGCCACGTCCAGATTCGAAAAAGGCTCATCCAACAACAACACATGGGGCTGGGGTGCCAAGGCCCGGGCCAAAGCCACCCGCTGCTGCTGGCCACCCGACAACTCATGCGGATAGCGTTTGGCGGCAGCGGCCAGCCCGACCGTGTCCAACCACTGGCGGGCAGTTTCCAGCGCCTTGGCCCCGCCCGGCAAACCAAACGCCACGTTGCGCTCCACCGTGAGGTGCGGAAACAAGGCGTAGTCCTGGAACACCATGCCGATGCGCCGACGCTCGGGGGGCACATGCCGGCCGGTGCCGCTCACCAGATGGCCGTCAATGGTGATCGAGCCTGCGCTCAGCCGCTCAAAGCCGCCGATACAACGCAACACCGTGGTCTTGCCGCAGCCCGAGGGGCCCAGCAAACAGCAGATGTCGCCCGCCGCGATCGACAGCGTCAGGTGTTCAACGGTCGCCCGGTCGCCATACGCGTGGCGGATGTCGTGCAAGCTCAGCAAGGAATGGAGAGTAGGTGCGCTCATACAAGGCCACACCTTACACTAGTCAAGAATGAATCTCATTCGTGTCTACAAAAAACCAACCTGATCCTTATGCCGACGCTCTCACGCCGCATGCGACCCCATGGGCTGACCCTGATCGCCTTGCTCATCGCGCTCTTGATGGTCACCCCGATCTTGTCGGTCGCCACCAATGTCTTCAAGCGCGGCACCAGCGGCACCTGGGCACACCTGATGAGCACGGTCATGCCGGACTACATCACCGCCACCGTGCTGCTGTGCCTGGGCGTGGGCATTGGCGCCGCCATGCTCGGCGTCGGGGCGGCGTGGTTGGTCACCCATTGGGACTTCCCGGGGCGCCGCACCTTTGAGTGGGCCTTGGTGCTGCCGTTGGGCATGCCCGCCTACGTGATGGCCTACGCCTACACCGACCTGCTGCAGTTCTCCGGCCCTGTGCAGACCTGGCTGCGCACCAGCTTCGACTGGACCCGGGCCGACTACTGGTTCCCCGATGTGCGCACCTTGAGCGGCGCCATCTTCATGTTCATAGGGGTGCTCTATCCCTATGTGTACATGCTGGCGCGCACCGCCTTTCTGGAGCGCGGTGGCGCCGTCGCCGAGGCCGCCCGCTCCCTGGGGCTGACGCCCTGGCAAAGCTTTGTGCGCGTGTCCTTGCCCATGGCCCGCCCCGCGATTGCCGCAGGCGTCACCCTGGCGCTGATGGAGACCTTGGCCGACTACGGCACCGTGTCCTACTTTGCCGTGCAGACTTTCACCACCGGCATCTACCAAGCTTGGTTCTCTTTGGGGGACCGGGTCGCGGCGGCGCAATTGGCCATGTGCCTGCTCAGCGTCGTGGTGATCATCCTCAGCCTGGAGCGCGCCTCTCGCGGACACGCCCGCTACCAAGGCACCGGCTTGCGCAAGGTCTCGCGCAGCAGTCGGCTGCGAGGCTGGCGCGCCGCCTTGGCCATCATCGCTTGCTTCATCCCGCTGGGGGTCGGCTTTGTCTTGCCTGGCGGCGTGATGCTGCACATGGCGCTGACCGCCGGCGATGCCCAGTTCGGCCCGCGCTTTTTAACCTTGGCCGGCAACAGCTTCATGGTGTCCAGCGTGACCGCGGTGTTGGCCGTGACCCTGGCCGTGGTGGTGGCTTACGCCAAGCGCCTGACGCCCAATCCATTCACGCGCGCGGCGCATGGCGCGGTGGGCATGGGTTACGCCCTGCCGGGTTCTGTCATTGCAGTGGGCGTGCTGATCCCAGTCACCTTGTTGGACAACGCCCTGGTCTCGGCCCTGCAAGCGCACCTGGGGTGGCAAGGCGGACTGATCCTCACGGGGGGCATCGCGGCCCTGGTGTACGCCTACCTGGTGCGGTTCTTGACCGCCGCACTGCAAAGCGTGGACGCGGCCTTGCACCGGATCACGCCCCACATGGACGACGCCGCCCGCAGCCTGGGCCTGTCGGCGCGCAAAACCCTGTTCAGGGTGCACCTGCCCCTGCTCAGGCGTGGCCTGCTGACGGCGGGGCTGCTGGTGTTCATCGACGTGATGAAAGAGCTGCCCGCCACCCTGGTCATGCGGCCCTTTAATTTTGATACCTTGGCAACGCAGGCCTACACCCTGGCCTCTGATGAACGCCTGAGCGAGGCCTCAACCGCCGCCATCGCCATCGTGGCGGTGGGGCTGGTGCCGCTGATCGTGCTGTGCCGCCAGATTGCATCTGAGCGGCAATCCTGATTCAAACCAAGCACTCAACGCCAGCCAGCGCGGTCAAACACCTTCTGAGCCAACACGGCATTGGCCGCCAACTGCCCCACGGGCAAAGCATCGGCCTTGAAGGGCCCCAGGGCATCTAACGCTGGGTTATTCGTCTTGACTGAACTGACCACCGGCCACTCATTGTTGCCATTGGCAAAATAGCCCTGGGCCTCATCGCCACTTAAATACTCCATGAAGCGGATCGCCGCCTCGCGATTCGGTGCGGTCTTGATCACCCCCGCGCCCGACACATTGATGTGCGTGCCCCAGGTCTTTTGATTGGGCCACACCACCCCCAGACTGTTGACCACCTTGCGGTCTTCAGGCTTGCTGGAGCGCATCAGGCGGGCCAGGTAATAGCTGTTGGAGATGGCCACCCCACACTCGCCCGACGCCACGGCCGTGAGCTGATCCGTGTCACCGCCCTTGGGTGTGCGGGCAAAGTTGGCCACCAGTCCCTTGGCCCACTCTTCGGTTTTGGCCTCGCCCAGGTGGGCAATCATGGCCGCCCCCAGCGACAGGTTGTAAGGATGCGAGCCCGAGCGCACGCAGACCTGCCCCTTCAAACGCGGCAGCGCCAAGTCCTCATACGTTTGCACCGTGTCCGCCTTGATCGCCACCTTGTTGTACACAATCAGCCGTGCACGGGTGGAGAACGCCACCCAATTGGGCGTGCGCAAAGCCGCCGGAATGCGAGCCTCCAGCACTTTGGACTGCAAGGGTTGAAACAGCCCCGCCTTGTCCGCCGCCTCCAGGCGCGCCGCATCCACGGTGATGAGCAGGTCCGCTGGGCTGTTGCGGCCCTCATTCTTGATCCGCTCCATCAGCTCATCTTCTTTGCCATCCAAGCGGTTGATCTTGATCCCCGTCTGCTTGGTGAAATTGGCATACATCGCCTCGTCGGTCTGGTAGTGACGGGCCGAATAGATGTTCAGCACGCCCGACTCGGCTTGCACACTGAGGGCTGCGACCAAGCAGGCCACGCCAACGAACACAGGTTTGGCAATGAGTTTCATGGTGGAGGCTCGTCTCAAGTTGTCCTGCAAAAATTATAATAGGAATGATTCTTATTTGCATGGATGCACCTGTCACGTTTTTTGCTTACCATCCTGGACATGCTGACCATCAACAAACTCCTCCCCCAAGGCCAAGGCCTGGCCGCCGTTCTGCTCAAACGCGCCCACACCGTCGAGCTGGACTGGGACGTGCGCCAAAAAAGCCGTTTCGACGCCACTGACAGCGCGGGTCGCCCACTCGGCGTGTTTCTGCCCCGAGGCACCGTGGTGCGCGGCGGTGATGTCCTGGTGGCCGAAGACGGGTCGCTGATTCGCGTCACGGCCGCCCCCCAGCCGGTGCTGCTCGTGACCCCTTGCGCCCAACACGGCAGCCCGTTTGACCTGGTCCGTGCGGCCTACCACCTGGGCAACCGCCATGTGCAGCTGGAGCTGAAACCCGACCACCTCAAACTGGAGCCCGACCATGTGTTGGCCGACATGCTGCGCGCCATGCACCTGACGGTGGTGGACAGCACCGAGGCCTTCGAGCCCGAAAGCGGCGCCTATGCGGCGGGAGGCGCGCACGCGCATCAGCACGAAGCCCCAAAAGTGGAGGCTCACGTCCATGGCCCCAGCTGCGGACACGACCACAGCAGCCACGGTCACGCGCATGAAGCACCGGAACGCGGCAAACCCATTGGCATCGCGATCAAGGCGGCGGCCGCCCCGCACGTTCACGGCCCCGGCTGCAAGCACGATCACTGAGTCGCCGATCACCGACCATGCCCCGCGTTACCCCACCGGCTGCCACGCTCAGCCCCACCGCCCGACTGCAACTGATGTGGCTGGCCTCCCCGGCGCTGCCGGTCGGGGGCTTCAGTTACTCAGAGGGACTGGAGCCCGCCGTCGAGGCTGGACTGGTCAGCAACGAAGCCACCGCCGGCGCCTGGCTGCGAGATCAACTGCACCTCAGCCTGGCCCGATCCGACCTGCCCGTCATGGCCCGCGCCGTGCCCGCCTGGCAGCGCAACGACATCGACCGCATCACCGAGCTCAACGACTGGGTCGCCCAAACGCGCGAAACCGCCGAACTGCGCTTGCAGGCCGAACAGATGGGCCGATCCCTGGTCGCCTGGCTCAAGAACAGCAGCCACCTCACGGCCCCCGACGATGCCCGCCTGCTGCAATGCGCAGCCTTGCGCCCCGCCCCCACCTGGCCGGTGGCCTTCGCCCTGGCCGTGGCCCAGTGCCTGCCTCAACCGCTGCACCGAGCCCACCCCAACACCTTGCGCGAAGCCCTGCTGAGCTTTGCCTTCAGCTGGGCCGAGAACATGGTGCAAGCCGCCATCAAATCAGTGCCTTTGGGGCAAAGCGCAGGCCAGCGCATCCTGCAAAGCCTGATCGACGAAATCCCGGCCGCCATTGACCACGCCTGCACCCTCCCCGACGGGCAGCGCCAGGCTTTCACCCCCATGCTGGCCATCCTCAGTGCCCAGCACGAAACCCAATACTCTCGCCTCTTCCGATCATGAGCACACTGCACAACATCCCTGGCCGCACCAAAAAACTCCCCCCTTTGCGCGTCGGCGTCGGTGGGCCTGTGGGGTCTGGCAAAACCACCCTGGTCGAGATGCTCTGCAAGTCCATGCGGGACACCTACGACCTGGTCGTCGTCACCAACGACATCTACACCAAAGAAGACCAACGCCTGCTGACCGTGGCCGGTGCGCTGGAGCCCGACCGCATCATGGGCGTCGAGACCGGCGGCTGCCCGCACACTGCCATCCGCGAAGACGCCTCCATCAACCTGGAGGCCGTGGACCGCATGCTGAGCAAGTTCCCCAATGCCGACATCGTCTTCATTGAATCGGGCGGTGACAACCTGGCGGCCACCTTCAGCCCCGAGTTGAGCGACCTGACCATCTACGTGATCGATGTGGCCGCGGGCGAGAAAATCCCGCGCAAAGGCGGCCCCGGCATCACCAAGAGTGACCTGTTCGTCATCAACAAAACCGACCTGGCTCCCTACGTGGGCGCCAATTTGGACGTGATGCAAGCCGACACCCAACGCATGCGCCAGACCGCGCAAGGCGTGCGCCCCTTTGTGATGACCAACCTCAAAACCCATGCTGGGCTGGATCAGGTGGTGGCCTTCATCGAGACCAAAGGCTTGCTAAAAACCGCATGACCGACAAGAAGGCATGGGGCCACGCCGGTAACATGGCAGAATTCAGCCCCTTGAAGGGCCAAGCCCCTCTCGCCATAGTTCAATGGATAGAACGAGTGCCTCCTAAGCGCTAGATGTAGGTTCGATTCCTACTGGCGGGACCAATTCGAAAAGCCCCAGCGCTGACAAAGCCTTGGGGCTTTTTTTCGTCAACTCTGGTAAGACAGCCTTAAGTTTTGGGTGAGAGACTGCAAATATCGATCATTAACTTAGCAATCAAAAGGTCAGTGATGCTCTCAATATTTCGCATCAATACGCTTGGCATCTGTGCTGCAGCATGGATGCTCTGCATCGCCACCAGTGCTCACGCCCAAGAAGCCCACCATCAACATGATGGGCTGGCTGCAACGCCAGCGCTGCAACGTGGCGAAAAATGGCCCACCGATGCAGTCTTGCGACAAAGCATGGACAACATCCGTCAAGCGATGATGGCCAGCCAAGAAGATATTGACCAGGCACGCCTGAAAGATCAGGACTACCTCCGCTTGGCAGAAATCATCGACAAAAACACCGCGGATATCGTGAAGAACTGCCATCTGAGCAAAGAGGCAGATGCCGCTTTTCATTCCATGGTTTTGTCGACATTGCGCCAAGACGCCGAGCTCATGCGCATCGCCCCGAAGACTCAAGTAAAGAGGGTGGCGGCCATGGGAGTGCTGCAATCACTGCGTCATTACGGTGATTATTTCCAGCACCCCGGCTGGAGCATCGCTCCCGCGAAGACCCATTGAGGACACCGAGGGTCTCGCCTCAGCGCGTGGCCAGCCTGAAAAAGGACATCAACTGCTGCAGTTGCGCGGCCTGCGCCG
>JAZJZP010000122.1:1068-7218 GCA_040389805.1 Pseudomonadota bacterium | reverse complement strand
GCTTGGGCATGGTGCTCAAGGGCAAAACACTGGGCATTTGGGGCTATGGTCGCATCGGGCAACTGGTCGCGGGTTATGGAAAGGCCTTTGGCATGCATGTGACTGTGTGGGGCAGCGAGGAATCCCGTAGCCGCGCCAAAGCGGATGGGTTTGTGCCTGCACCGAGTCGAGAGGTCTTTTTTGAAGCCTGCGACGTGCTGAGCCTTCATCTGCGACTCCATGACGAAACGCGCGGCATTATCAAGTCGGAAGATTTGAGCCGCATGAAGCCCACCGCCCTGCTGGTCAACACATCGCGCGCCGAACTCATGGAAGAGAACGCTTTGGTGAGCGCGCTCAACCGAGGCCGCCCCGGCATGGCGGCCATTGACGTGTTTGAGAGTGAACCCATCTTACAAGGTCACCCCTTGCTTCGATTGGAAAACGCCGTCTGCACCCCGCACATCGGTTATGTCGAGCAAGACAGCTACGAGCAGTACTTCAACGCGGCTTTTGACAATTTACTGAACTTCATCAACGGGACGCCGACCAATATCGTCAACCCGGAAGCATTGCAGGTCAAGCGCTGAGGATCGCGGATGGAAGCTGAGCGCGCCCTGCCCCCTCAGGGCATGGCGGCGGCCCGCTGGGCCCTGCTGCTGGGCAATTTTTTCATCGGCTGTGGTGTCATGGTGGTGAGCGGCACGCTCAACGACATGACCCAGTCCTTGAACATCACGGTTCAGCAAGGCGGCCACTTGATCGCCATCGCGGCCGTGATGATGGGTGTGGGTGCCCCGCTGTTGGCCGCCTTGATGGGCAGCGCCGATCGCCGACGCGTGCTGGCCTTGGCCATGCTCTGGTTTGCCGTTGGTCACGCCTTGTGCGCCCTGGCACCCAACTATCAATGGCTTGCGCCCATCAGGGCATTGACCGTGTTGTCAGCAGCCGTTTTCACTCCACAGGCGGCCGCAGCGGCGGGCTTCATGAGCACGCCCGCACACCGCGGTCGGGCCATCATTTTTGTTTTCATGGGTTGGTCCATTGCCTCGGTGGTGGGGCTACCTTTGACCGCCTGGGTGGGCGAGCGCCTGGGTTGGCGTGTGGCCATGGGTGGGGTGGCTGCCGGGTCATTGGTATCGGCCTGGGCGGTTTACCGTGCCATGCCCGCGCACATTCACCCTCCGGCGATGTCTTGGCGGTCTTGGCGCAAGGTGCTGTCATCACCCCTGATGATGGGCTTGGTGGCCGTCACTGCCTTGCAAAGCACCGGGCAGTTCACGCTATTGGCCTACGCGGCGCCCTATTACAAAATTGGTTTTGGTGCCAATACGGAGCAGATCAGTTTCTTGTTTGGCTGGTTTGGCGCGCTTGCATTTGCAGGCAATTTGCTGCTGAACCGCATCATTGACCAGGTTGGCGCCGCCAAAGCGGTGACAACCACCTTGGGTCTGATGGCCTTGAGCCTGCTGGTGTGGCCTTTGGCACACAACGTAGCCACCTTGGCCCTGGTGCTGATTCCTTGGGCCCTGAGTGGCTTTGCCACCAACTCAGGGCAGCAGGCCAGGCTGGGTGGCTTGTCGCCCCGATTGGCGCCCGCCTTGATGGCTCTCAATACTTCGGCCATTTACCTGGGTCATGCGGTAGGCGCCTCAGGCGGGGCCTTGGTTCTGACCCATGGAAGCTATGACCAGCTCCATTGGTTGGGTCTGGCCTGGATGCTGCTGGCCTGGACCGTGAGTTGGTGGGCCTGGAAGATCCAGCAAAAACAGGATCGTCAGCGGGATCAATCGCTCGCGAGTTGACCCCTGGTATGCCAGCCTAAAAGCCGCGTTGACGGCGGGCCTCGTACAGGCACACGCCACTGGCCACGGACACATTCAAGCTCTCAACACCGCCCAGCATGGGAATGCTGATCAACTCATCACAGTTTTTGCGTGTCAGTTGGCGCATGCCGCTGCCTTCAGCCCCCAGCACCAAGGCCGTGGGTTGACGCAGATCGGCCTCGTAAAGATTGCGGGGGGCATCGTCCGACGCACCCACCACCCAGATATCGCGCTCTTTAAGCTCACCCAGCGTGCGTGCCAGGTTGGTCACCATGAAATACGGCATGGTTTCAGCCGCCCCGCTGGCGACCTTGGCCACGGTGGCATTCACCCCCACAGCATGATCCTTGGGGGCGATCACGGCATGAACCCCGGCTCCGTCGGCCACCCGCAGGCAGGCGCCCAGGTTGTGTGGATCGGTCACGCCATCGAGCACGAGCAGCAAGGGTGGCTCGCTCAAGCTGTCCAACAGGTCATCAAGCGAGTGCGACTGGGCAATGTGCTCCACTTTGGCCACCACGCCCTGGTGACGATGGGTGCCGCACAGCTTTTGCAGGCTGTCATCATTACTCTCGATCAGTGGCAGCCCGGCCTCTTGGGCCCGCTCAATAAATTGGCGCATGCGCTGATCGCGCCGAGTGGCGTCAATGTGCAGTTCACGGATGGATTTAGGCGCGACCTTCAGGCGCACGCTCACGGCATGGAAGCCAAATAGCAGTTTCAGACTCATGTCGGCATCCTACCTTGTGCGCTCAGAAACCTTCGGTCATCTGCCCGGCCTCAATGCGCAAGACCCGACCACAACGACTGGCAATCTGCCGATCATGGGTTACCAAAATCAAGGTGGTGCCCATTTCACGGTTGAGTTCAAACATCAGGTCCATCACAGCCTGGCCCGTGGCGTGGTCCAGGCTGCCCGTGGGCTCATCGGCCATCAGGACCTTGGGGTGCACAACAAACGCCCGCGCCAGCGCGACACGCTGCTGCTCACCGCCCGACAAGGTGGCGGGCCGGTGATTCAAGCGACTGCCAAGCCCAACGCGCTCAAGCATGGCGCTTGCCTGCGCTCGTGCATCACGCACACCTCGCAACTCCAGCGGCAACATGACGTTTTCAAGCGTCGTCAAGTGAGACAAGAGCTGAAAACTTTGGAACACAAAACCGACGTGAGACGCGCGATGGGCCGCCCTGGCATCCTCGCTCATGGCGAACAGCTCGCGGCCACACAACACCACGCGCCCTTGCGTCGGTACATCCAGCCCAGCAAGCAAGGACAACAAGGTACTTTTACCCGAACCCGAGGCGCCCACGATGGCCACGGTTTCACCGGCGCGCAAGGAGAAGTCAATCTTGTGCAGAATGTCTAGCGTGCCTGATGAGTCCTGGACGGATTTCTCCAGACCCTGCACCAGCAGGACCTCGGGCGGCTCAACGGACAAGACGGGCTGTTGACTCATGTGCTTGGACTAACTTGGAAGATGGATGCCCATGGACTTTACGCGACGTATCGCGATTGCCGCGCTAGGACTGTTCATGGGCCTGTACGCGACCAGAGGCGATGCGGCTCAAGCGACTATTTTGGTACTGGGTGACAGCCTCTCTGCCGAGTACGGATTGCAGCGGGGCAGCGGCTGGGTCGCCTTGCTGACTAAAAAATTGGAAGCCGAAAAAATCGATGCTCAAGTCATCAATGCCAGCATCAGCGGTGAGACCACGCCCGGCGGACTCAACCGACTGCCTGCGCTGCTCGCCACCCACCGACCATCCCATATCGTGATCGAATTGGGGGCCAATGACGCTTTGAGGGGCTTGCCATTGGCAGCAACACAATCCAATTTGACGGCCATGGTGCGCGCCAGCAAACGTGCGGGCGCGAAGGTGGTGCTGGTTGGCATGCAGGTTCCACCGAACTACGGCAAGCGCTACACCACCGATTTCATGGCCGTTTTTTCAAAAGTTGCGCAAGCTGAATCAACCAGTCTCGTCCCATTTTTACTGAAGGACGTTGCCGACCGCCCGGATGCACGAGACTGGTTTCAGCCTGACGCCACCCACCCCTTGGCAAAAGCACACCCCATCATGATGGGACATGTGTGGAAGGCCTTACGGCCGCTACTTCTTGGGCGTCAGCGTTGAGGCCAGTCCGCCGCTGAAATTCCCGATCAGGCTTTCGGCCTGCTTGCTCATTTGTTCTTGCATTTGGGTGAACATCTGGCGCGACTGCTCCATGTAGCCGCCCATGAAGTTTTGCATCATGGGCGCTTGAACATTGACCACGGCTGAAGTGTCGGTCAGCCGCGATTGCAAATCGATGAACGACTGGATGTTTTTCTCCAGGTAGTTGCCCATCAAGCCCTGCATTGTGTTGCCATAAAAGCGAATGATCTGGGCCAGAGCCTGAGCCGAGAACATCGGAACGCCACCGGCCTCCTCATCCAGAATGATCTGCAAAAGAATGCTGCGGGTCAGGTCTTCGCCAGTCTTGGCATCGAGTACCACGAAGTTTTCGCAAGCCAGTACCATTTCTTTCACATCGACGAGCGTGATGTAACTGCTGGTCTGGGTGTCGTAGAGGCGGCGGTTGGGGTACTTTTTAATGGCCCGAACACCTGCAGGAATGGGCGCCTCGGCGTCTGCACCCGGCACCTCGCTGGCGGTTTGGCTTTTGGCGCTTGTTGCGCCTGGCTGGCGACGTGACGTGCTCATGCTGGTGCTTACCTCATTTGGAATTGGTCATTTTAGGCACAGTATCGGCTGCATGAAAAAGCAATTTTCCTAAAGACTTTGCCTGTGTGACCGAAAATAGCAAGGCAAAGCGTGAGTGATACGGAGACCTTCAAGTGGACAGCAAACCCAGTGCCAGCGACCACTATGTCACACCCAACCAATTGTGTGTGGGCTTGTATGTGCACCTTGACCTTTCATGGGTACACCACCCCTTCACCTTTTCCAGCTTCAAAATCAAGGATCTGGATCAGATTGCCACGATTCAGGGCTTGGGGCTCAAGCGCATTCGCTACACACCATCCAGGAGTGACGGCGAGCCGTTGGTTGCACCTGAAGGAGCACCTGAGTCGCCCCCTGCCGCGCAGGTATCCCACGAAGATGACCCTGCCTACCAAGCCAAGCGCGCTCGACTGGAACGTTTGGCCACCCAACGCGCCAAGGTCGTGGGCTGCGAGCGCGAGTTCCTCTCGACCACGCGCACGATCAAGTCCATCAACCAAAATCTATTTTCAAAACCCGATGAGGTTCGCGAGCAGGCCGCCACGCTCATTGGCGCCATGGCCGACTCCATGCTGGTGGACACCGACATTGCCATTCAGTTGATGGCAGACAAGGTAGGCGGCGAAGATGTTTATTACCACTCGCTGAACGTCACTTTGCTGTCCATGATGCTGGCCAAAGAAATGAAGGCCCCTGCTGAAGCCATCAAGCTGCTGGGTGCGGGCGCGTTGTTTCACGATGTCGGCGACGTGGAGATCCCTGATCGGATCATCCGCAAGTTGGACCCCTGGACCAAGGCGGAACTCGCCTTAATCCAGCAACACTGTGCCTATGGCGTCACCATAGGCAAGAAACTGGGACTGCCCGCCGAAGCCTTGCTGGTCATTGCACAGCACCATGAACGCATCGACGGATCCGGCTATCCGATGAAGCTGCAGGGCCCCCAGCTGTCGCTGCTCTCACGCATCGTAGCCCTGGTCAACGCCTATGACGAGTTGTGCAACCCGGTGAACCCTGCGAAGGCGCTGACACCGCATGAAGCGCTGTCGACCATGTATGCACAGCAACGTGCACAGTTTGATGCCATGGCCATGACCACCTTTGTTCGGTGCCTGGGCGTCTATCCACCAGGCACGATCGTCGTGCTCTCCAATGGCACCGCGGGCATGGTGGTCTCCGTCAACAGTAGCAGGCCACTCAAACCTACCGTGTTGGTCTATGACCCTTCCGTTCCAAAGGAAGAGGCCATCTTGGTTGATCTGGAGCAAGAACCAGACGTGACCGTGAGCAAGACACTCAAACCCCAGCAACTGCCGCCAGCCGTCTTCGACTACTTGTCGCCGCGCAAACGCATGTCGTATTACTTCAATGCGGAGACGGGCAAGGTCAATCCTTGACGCGCCTGCTTCAGGGGCCCAGCCAAGGATCCGGGCTTGGTGATCAGGCTGACCTGACATGGCCAGAGCCATCAACAGAGCACCTTGGGCGGTGGCATGGAAATTACCGCTCAACAGGTTAGCCAGTCCATTCCAATAGAGCGGCTGCCCATGGAGACTGATCCATGGGATGCGGTAGTACGGCCCCCAAGCGCCATCGGGTTGTTGCGCCGACAGGACGT
>JAZJZP010000122.1:0-1058 GCA_040389805.1 Pseudomonadota bacterium | reverse complement strand
GTTGTTCAGCCAAACAGGCTGTATTTTGGAAGAAGCCCCCGTTCGGTACAACATCATGACGCGTTGCAGGTAAGCATCGGTCACGCGAAAATCAAACACCAACTCGCGTTGGATGCGCTCATGTGCGAGTGCAACAGCCTGATTGATCAAACGCTGGTCGCCACATCGAGCCTCCCGAATCAGCATGAATCCCATGAGTTGATGGGTGACGCACGGTGGATCGCCATGCAGAGCACTCATTAAATGAGGGGAGCAGGCATCTGCGGTCAGTTGTCGCTGGATTTCTGGGCGAGCCCCGAGTATCGCGTCGCAAGACAAACCATAAGCGAACAGTCGCTGATAGTCCTGCAAGGGACCGAGGTGTATTCCTGCAGAGGTCCGCTCAATGACCGGATCGAACAACTTGGCCCAACCATTGCTCGGCACGGCATCAACCCACTGACTGCGATACCTCTGGCTCAGACTTTGCAGACCAGAGCCACCACTGACGATGGCAGCCTCGCGAACCATTCGCCACAGCATCGGATTGCCATCCTGGATGATTTCGGCTTCATGCTGCACCAACCACTGCGCTGAGGCCTGGAAACTTTGCCGCAATAGCGTTTGACTCGGAGGCGTTTCGTCTTGGTAGGTCGAGCGGGCCGCAAGCCACCAGAGCGCAACAACCAAGGTTGCTGCGACCGCAAGTAAAAGAGACAGTGTTTTGAGCAGTCGACCCATGGCACAAGCCTCCAAAAATTCAAGGAGGTCCAGCGTACTAGCGCTGTATGACCGAATGACTGTCGCTGCGTTCAAGCAAGAAAAAACCGCCTTGTGGGCGGTTTTTTGATGCCAGCGTCCAGGGTGAAGAATGCTGGGTAAACTGGCCAGAATCGTAGCACATGCACAGAAAACACAGTGATCGAGTCCTTGATGAGTTTGATCCCGACTGAGCTCACACCGCCCCGGTGGCAATCGCAAACGAGTTTTTGCCGGAGTGCTTGACGGCGTACATGGCCTCGTCGGCAGCATGCAGCAGGCTCTTTCGGTTGCGTCCGTGAACTGGAAAGCAAGCGACT
>JAZJZP010000121.1:1042-6224 GCA_040389805.1 Pseudomonadota bacterium | reverse complement strand
CGTCGCGCCTCCTCCGTGCGCGAGGCGGACCTCCGCGACCGGCTGGCCACGCTGGAGATTGAGGCGGCAGGGGCGAGGGAGGCGCTCGGCGATGCTGCCACTTACCTCTCCTGGGCTCACAGCGAATTCGGCTTCGGCTCGGGGGGCGAAGAGGATGTGGTAGCCGGGTACGTACGTGCGTGGCGCGCCCTCGCCGCCGGGGCGGTGAAGCCGGCTGCGCCTCAAGGCGCCACGGACTCATGCCCCGACTGCCACGAAGACTGCATGGGATGGATCGTGGACGGTCGACGCTGCGGGAGGAAGCCGTGACGGGGCGGGTGAATTGGAGATTTACTCCGCGTGGTTTGACAACGTATGCCTTGACATTGGCTCGTACCACGGACAGTGATCCTGCCAAGGCGGATAACGTTTTTGGCAGCTTGGATCGCTCGCAAGACACCGTCACGACATCCTTGTTGGGGTCGCTGCGTTGGAGCGCAACCTCCAAGCTTGGGTTTGGTGCTGCTCTGGGTTGGTATCAATATGATGTCCAAAGAGCGGATCTAGGGACCGGGATCTATCAAACCAATGTTCAGAATGGTAAGAGTTCCTATAGAACACTGACCCTGTCGAGTGATTACCAGTACTCACGGGCCATTGGGTTTGGTTGCAATGTTCAGAGCTACAAACAAACGGCAGACCAGCTGACGCGGATTGCTTTTGACGGCACCTATTACAGCTGCCGCGCCAGCTTCACCATCGATTGAGGTGACATCACCATGCCTTGCATCTTGCTGACCGGCGCGACCGGCTATATTGGTTCACACACTTGGTTGGCACTGCAAAGTGCCGGGTTTGATGTGGTGGGGGTTGATAATTTTGTCAATAGCTCACCCCAGGTGCTGGCGCGGCTGGAATCGATCGGGAGCATCACGCCTCGGTTTGTCCAGGGGGATGTGCGCGATGCCTCGGTACTGGATCGATGCTTTGATCTGGCTCAGACCGAGTTTGGCGGTATCAGTGCCGTGGTGCATTTTGCAGCACTCAAGGCCGTGGGCGAGTCGGTTGAAAAACCGCTCGACTATTTCGAGAACAACCTGGGTGGTTTGCTCTCGGTGAGCCAGGCCATGAAGCGCCACGATGTGTTCAAGCTGGTGTTCAGTTCATCGGCCACGGTGTACGGCAAGCCCGATCGCTTGCCCATCACTGAAGACTCGGCCTTGCGTGTGACCAATCCGTATGGTCAAACAAAATTGATGGGTGAAGAGATCCTGCGCGAGTTGGAGCGCTGCGACCCCCGCTGGAAGTTGGCTCTTTTGCGTTATTTCAACCCGGTGGGCGCTCACGAGAGCGGCCTGATCGGCGAGGACCCTCGCGGTATCCCCAACAACCTGATGCCCTATGTGGCGCAGGTCGCCGCAGGCAAGCGCGAACACCTCAATGTGTTTGGCAACGACTACGACACGCCGGACGGTACGGGGGTGCGTGACTACATCCACGTGTGTGATCTGGCCGATGGTCATGTGGCTGCCTTGCGCTATTTGTTCGAGCATCAGCGTTCATTGACGGTCAATCTGGGCACCGGGCAGGGTTACAGCGTGCTGGAATTGGCCAAGGCGTATGCCAAGGCCAGCGGGAATGAGGTCCCGGTGGTGTTTGCCCCTCGTCGACCTGGTGACATAGACGCCTGTTACGCTGACCCGACCCTTGCGTTCAACACCATGGGCTGGAAGGCGTCTCGTGGGCTGGACGCCATGTGCACTGATTCCTGGCGCTGGCAGTTCAACAATCCGCAAGGGTTTGCTGCTTGAGCTTGCTGTTTACTTGGCCGATCGTATGAAATTGAATTTGCTCCCCGTCATCATGGCCGGTGGCTCAGGCACGCGCCTGTGGCCTCTGTCGCGCGCCCTCTATCCCAAACAGTTTTTGGTGCTGCAAGGTAATCAAACCTTGTTTCAGCAAGCGCATCTGCGCTTGCAGGCCTTGGGCGCCGACGACATCACGGTGACCAACCCCTGTGTGGTGGGCAACGAAGAGCATCGGTTTTTGGTGCTCGATCAGTTGCGTGAGCTCAAAGGCGAGCCCTCGTCGCTGGTGCTTGAACCCGTGGGGCGCAATACCGCACCGGCGGTGGCGCTGGCGGCCTTGCAGGCCGTTGAGGGTGGTGAAGACCCGATCCTGGTCGTGACCCCCGCCGACCAAACGGTGACCGATGAAGCGGCCTATACCAAGGCTCTGCAAAGCGCGGTGCGCTGTGCGGCGCAGGGCGACATCGTCATTTTGGGGATCACACCAGATCGCCCCGAGACGGGGTTTGGCTACATCCGTACTGGCCAGGTCGGTGCCGATGGTGCACGCGCCGTGGCGGCCTTTGTCGAGAAGCCCGATGCGCCAACCGCCCAGCGGTATCTGGACGAGGGTGGCTATTTCTGGAACAGCGGCATGTTCGTGATGCGGGCGTCGCGTTGGCTGGCTGCGGTGGATCATTTTCGTCCGGACATCATGCAGGCCACCCGCAAGTCGTGGGCCGTGCGCACCACCGACGCTGCGTTTGTGCGGCCAGGCAAGGACGAGTTTGGCGTGGTGCCCTCAGAGTCGGTCGACTATGCGGTGATGGAGCAGTGCCCGGGCAAGCCCGAGAGCGGTTTTGTCGTGCGCATGGTGCCGTTGGATGCGGGCTGGTCTGACTTGGGGGCGTGGGACGCCGTCTGGCAGGTCAGTGAGCGCGATGCGCAAGGCAATGCCTCGCAGGGCGATGCCTTGATTCAAGACAGCCGCAACACCTTGGTCCACTCCACCAGTCGCTTGGTGACGGCGGTGGGTTTGGACAATGTTGTGGTGGTTGAGACCCCCGATGCCGTGCTGGTCGTTGACCGAAACAGCAGTCAGGATGTCAAAAAGATCGTGGCCTCGCTGGCCCAGAGTGGCCGCAGCGAAGGCACTGTGCATCGCCGTGTGCACCGCCCTTGGGGCTGGTACGACTCGATTGATTCTGGTCCGCGTTTTCAGGTCAAGCGCATCATGGTCAAGCCCAAGGCCAGCCTGAGTTTGCAGATGCACCACCACCGCGCGGAGCACTGGATTGTGGTGAGCGGCACGGCCGAGGTCACCAATGGCGACAAGGTGCTGATGCTGTCAGAGAACCAGTCGACCTACATCCCGCTGGGGACGGTGCACCGTTTGGTGAACCCCGGCACGATCCCGCTGGAGATCATTGAGGTGCAGTCGGGCAGTTACCTGGGTGAGGACGACATCGTTCGCTACCAGGACAACTACGGGCGCTCGGTCTGAAGCAGCGCCCATAAATCTCGGGGCTGGGCGGTGATGACATCGGCGCCCCAGTCATTGATGTTGTGCTCGTGTCCGAGGTAGCCCCAGGCGGCGGCGGCGCTGGGCATGCCGGCGGCGATGGCGGCCTGGATGTCGCGCAGGTCATCGCCCACATAGAGCGTGGCGGCCGGGTCGACCCCGATCTGCTCGCAGGCGGTCAGCAGGGGCAGCGGGTGGGGCTTGGCATGGGCGGTGGAGTCACCGCTGATGATGACTGCGGCACGCTGGTCCAACTTCAAACCTTGCATCACCGGGATGGTGAAGCGGTGCGGTTTGTTGGTGACCACGCCCCAGGGCAGTCCGGCCGATTCCAGTTGGGTCAATAACTCGGCCATGCCTTCGAACAACACCGTGGTATCGGCCAGGCATTGTTCGTAGGCGTCCAGAAACGCCAGTCGCAGGTCGTCGTACTCAGGATGGCCGGGGTGAATGTCCAGGCCGACACCGATGAGCCCGCGTGCACCCGCCGAGGCATGGCCGCGCAGGATCTCCAGGGGCATGGCGGGAAGGCCACGGTTCAGCCTCAACTGGTTGACCGCACCGCCCAGGTCACCGGCGGTGTCGGCGAGCGTGCCATCCAGGTCAAACAAAACGGCCTGGGGGGGCAAGGACCAACGGATGGTGGAGTTCATCGCGCGTCCGGTTTGCGGCAGGCCACCATGTAATTGACGCTGGTGTCGCCCGACAACCAGTAGCGGCGGGTGATGGGGTTGTATTCAAGGCCCTTCATCTGCAGGGCGTTGAGGCTGGCTTCGCGCGTCCAGCGGGTCAGTTCGGCAGGCTTGATGAAGCGGCCGAACTCGTGCGTGCCCTTGGGCAGCAGCTTGAGCAGGTACTCGGCACCGATGATGGCAAACAGGTAGGACTTTGGATTGCGGTTGAGGGTGGAGAAAAAGATCCAGCCGCCCGGCTTGGCCATCTGGGCACAGGCGCGCACCACCGATGAGGGGTCGGGCACGTGCTCCAGCATCTCCATGCAGGTGACCACATCGAACTGGCCGGGCTGCTCGGCGGCCAGGGCCTCGGCGGCGATGCTGCGGTATTCGAGGTTGGCCACGCCTGCTTCCATGGCGTGCAGTTGGGCCACCTTCAGCGGGCGATCGGCCAGGTCAATGCCCAGCACATGGGCGCCACGGCGGGCCATGGATTCGGCCAGAATGCCACCACCGCAGCCCACATCCACCACGCGCTTGCCTTTGAGGGCCGCTTGTTGGTCGATCCAGTCCAGGCGCAGGGGGTTGATCTGGTGCAGGGGGCGAAATTCGCTTTCGGTATCCCACCAGCGGTGGGCGAGTTCGCTGAATTTGGCGAGTTCTTGGGGGTCGGCATTCGTCATGGATGCAATGCTACCTTGTGGTGGTTTGATTTTTTCGGAGTGAGATCAATGAGCAAGTCTTCCGTCATGGTTTATGGGATTCCCAACTGCGATACGGTCAAAAAGGCCCGCGTCTGGTTGGCCGAGCAGGGCATTGAGGCGCCTTTTCATGACTACAAGAAGCAGGGCGTGCCGGCGGAGCGGCTGGACGACTGGATCAAGTCGGTGGGCTGGGAGGTGCTGGTCAATCGCCAGGGCACGACGTGGCGCAAGCTGGACGACGCCACCAAAGCCGGTGTGACGGATGCGGCCAGTGCCAAGGCCGTGATGCTGGCCAACCCCAGCGTGATCAAGCGGCCGGTGATCGAGCAACGCGGCGTGGTCAAGTTGGTGGGGTTTGATCCCGCCAGATACGCGGCCACGTTGGGTTGAGTGTCGTGCAGCCCGCCAAGCTGTTTCTGGCCTTGTGGCCCGGCCCGCGGGCCCTGGCGGGCGCACTGGCCTGGCAGGCGGCGCATCGCTGGCCCGAGGGCGCCAGGCTGACGCGGCCTCGCGGCC
>JAZJZP010000121.1:0-1032 GCA_040389805.1 Pseudomonadota bacterium | reverse complement strand
GTTCCGCGCGAGCGTCTGCCCGAGTTGGTGCAAGGGCTGAAGGTGCCTTTCCACCGCTTTGACGTGATCCTGGATCACGCCGAGGTCTGGCCCAACAACGTGGCGGTGTTGCAGCCACGCGCCGTGCCCGATGTGTTGCGGGACCTTCATGAGCGCCTGGGTCTGGCCGTGTTGCGATTGGGCCTGCCGCTGGATGGGCGGCCTTTTCAGCCGCACGTCACGCTGGCACGGCATGCCCGCGGTGCTGTTCTGGCAGGGCGGTGCGAGCCGGTGCGTTGGCGGGCGGGCGCCTATGTGCTGGCAGAGTCGAAAGGCGGCTACCAGGTATTGACGCAGTTCGGCTGATTCAACTCACAGTTGATCTGCCAGCAACTGTCGCAGCACGAAGGGCAGGATGCCGCCGTGCGCGTAGTAGTCCACCTCGATGGGCGTGTCGATGCGCAGCGTGACGGTGACCGTTCGCGTGCGGCCATCGCTGCCGGTGATGAGCAGCTTGGCATCGGCCTGGGGTTGGATGTCCTTGGCCAACTGCACGTCGATCACTTCGTCGCCTTTGAGTCCCAGCGACTCCCAGCTGTCGCTGCCCTTGAACTGCAACGGCAACACGCCCATGCCGACGAGGTTGGAGCGGTGGATGCGCTCGAAGCTGCGCGCCACCACGGCCTTGATGCCCAGCAATTGCGTGCCCTTGGCGGCCCAGTCGCGGCTCGATCCGGTGCCGTACTCTTCGCCCGCAAAAATGACGGTGGGCACGGCGGCGGCCTGGTACTTCATGGCCGCGTCATAAATGGGCAGCTTGGCGCCCTTGTGGTCACCTTCCAGTTGGTAGACGGTGAAGCCGCCTTCTTCACGCGAGCCATCGGTCTTGGGGGTCAGCATCAGGTTCTTGATGCGCACATTGGCAAAGGTGCCGCGCATCATCACCTCGTGGTTGCCTCGGCGTGAGCCATAGCTGTTGAAATCGGCTTTCTGCACGCCGAGCGACAACAGGAACTGGCCCGCAGGGCTGTTCTCTTTGAACGAGCCGGCAGG
>JAZJZP010000120.1:0-3777 GCA_040389805.1 Pseudomonadota bacterium | reverse complement strand
ATGGTGAGACTCCACTCCCGATCTGCATCGCATGCGTTTTGAACCGTCTCCAACACGTTCCCTGCTGGCTCTGACCCTGGTGGCTTGGACCTTGTCCGGGTGCAGCACCCTCAAGAATGCAGCAGGCGACGCACCCCAATCCGCCTCAGCGCCCGCAGGCGCTTCGAGCGCACCACACCCCCCTCAGGCCGGGCAGCCCCCAGCCTTCGATACCGTCATCAAAGGCGCTGAACGCACAGCCGGTTTGCTGCCCTTGTGGAAGCGTCAAGACAAGGTCTGGATCGAACTCACGCCAGCTTCATTAGGGCGCGCCTTGTTTCTATCACCGAGCCTGTCCACCGGCATCGGCGAGTCAGGGCTGTTCGGCGGGCTGATGGCCAGCCGCTTTGGTCAGGTGGGCCGCCCCCAGTGGGTCGAGTTCCGCCGAGTTCAACAGCAAGTGCAATTGCTGGCAATCAACGCGGCCTACACCGCCCAAGCAGGCACGCCGCAAGCTCGCTCGGTACAAGCCGCCTTTTCACCCAGCCTGCTGGCCAGCGTGCCTGTGGCCAGTGTCGCGCACCCGCAAAGCGGTGCCATCCTCATCGAAGCCAACTCCTTGCTGGTCAGCGATCTGCTGGGGCTGGGACTGCAGTTGCAACGTGCCTACAAACAAGGCTATGCCCTGGACCCACGCAATTCAGCCCTCACGGTCGCCAGCACCCACGCCAACCATCTGAGCTTTGAGGTGCTGCACCACTTCGCCACCAACTCGATTGCAATCAGCGGCGCCCCCGGTACCCCAGCACCCGGCGTGCCCGTCTCGGTACCCGATCCGCGCAGCCTGTTTGTCACCGTGAACTACAGCTTGACGCCCTTGCCCGAGCCCGCCATGACACCGCGCCCAGCAGACCCCCGTGTGGGCTACTTCACCAGCACCGTGGCCGACTTCACCCAAGACCTGACCCGCACGCCACGCCAGCATTACATCAACCGCTGGCGCCTTGAAAAGAAGGACGCCACCGCCGCCCTTTCGCCGCCCATCCACCCCCTGGTCTATCAGTTGGACGCCAGCATTCCGCTGGACTACCGGGCCACCATCACCGAGGGCATCCTCGCGTGGAACAAGGCCTTCGAAGCCATCGGCTACCAGGACGTGATCCAGGTCCGTGCGCCCTCATCGGATCCCAAGGCCATCGAAACCGATGACGTGCGCGCGTCTATCCGCTGGATGACCAACAGCCAACCGAGCTTTGGCGCCATCGGCCCCAGTCACGTCGACCCTCGCAGTGGCGAGATCCTGCAGGCACACATTGCGCTGGAGAGCTTGTCCTCGCGTGCCATCCGAACCCTGCGCAGCCAAATCATCAGCCCATCAACGCAGGCACCCCAACCCGACCGTTGCGAACATGCTCAAGAGGCCGCCGAGCAACTGGGCTTGGCCCTTGAGGTCCTTGAATCTCGCGGGCTCCTGGACCCTGACAGCCCCGAAGTGCGGGCCTTCTTTCTGGCCTACCTCAAGGACACGACCATGCATGAGGTGGGCCACACCCTGGGACTGCGCCACAACTTTCGGGGCTCACGCTGGCACACGGCCGAACAACTGGCCGACCCCGTGCTAACCCAGCGCGAGGGCATCAGCGCGTCGGTGATGGACTACTCCCCCATCAACCTGCCAGCCCCCGGCCGCCCTGCGCCCGCCCCATTTCAGACCACCATCGGCCCCTACGACTACTGGGCCATCGAGTATGGCTACAAGTCCTTGCCGGCCGACGATGCCAAAGCCCTGAGCAAGATTGCCGAGCGCAGTGCCGACCCCGCCATGGCCGAGGCCCTGGCCTTTGGCACCGACGAGGACAACTACTTCGGCCTGGACCCACAGGCGCTGACCTTTGACCTGGGTCGCGACCCCCTCGTGTTTGCACGCCAGCGTTTCGCCCTGGACCGCGACCTGATCGCCCGTCAGAGCACTCAGAACCTGGGCCCTCAGGACGACCCCACCTTGCTGCGTCGCCGCGTGTCCTATGCCCTTCGGGACATCGCCCGGACGGCACCGATTGCGTGGCGACAAGTGGGCGGTCTGGTCACACGTCGCGATGCCCCAGGCAGTGGCCGCGACGCACTGGACCCCTTGCCAGCCGCCACACAGCGGGCCGCACTCGACCTGATCACCCAAGAACTGCTGTCCTCGCAAGCCCTCAGCCTGTCCCCCGCTTTGCAGCGACGCATGGCCCCCGATTACATGGAGCGTCTCGACAGCGCGGGTGATGCCTCCGGGCTCCCATCCCGGACTGATTTTTCGGTGGCCGACAGCCTGCTGGCCATCCAGCGCAGCGCCCTCGATGCCCTCATGTCAGACACGCTGGCCGAGCGCCTGCTGGACAACATCGACAAAACCCGCGACCGACCCGAATCCCCCCTGACCGTGCGCGAACTGCACCGCCGCCTGAGCGATGCCGTGTGGGGCACTCACGTATCCGCCCCCCAAGGCGTGGACGCGTCCTGGCGCCGCAACCTGCAACGCGAGCACGTCAATCGCTTGTCGGCGCTGGTGGTGCGCTCGGCCAGCAGCCGTGCCGATGTGCGCGCCGTCGTGCGTCAGCAGGCCAAGCGCTTGCTCAAAGAGCTGGAGGCCAAGCGCTGGGGCGATGCCGCCAGCACCTCCGATGCCCACCGCCGCGATTGCATGGAAACGCTGGAGCGTGCGCTCAATGCCACAGTCGTGCGCACCGGGCCCTGAACTGCACCCTTGCAGCGCCGACAATGGGCGCTGACACACCGACCTGAGCTCCATGGACCTGCCTTCGATTTTCTCCGCCTCTGGCCCGCTGGCCCGCGCTTTTGATGGCTACCACGTTCGCCATGAGCAAATCGAAATGGCACAGGCGGTTGCGCAAGCCATCAGCGATGCCAGCACCGTCGTGCTTGAAGCGGGCACCGGGGTGGGCAAGACGGCGGCCTACCTGGTGCCGTCGCTGCTTGAAGGGGGCAAGGTCATTGTCTCGACCGGCACCAAGGCCCTGCAAGACCAGCTCTTTCACCGCGACCTGCCCGCCGTGCGTGCGGCATTGGCGGTGCCCGTGAAGGTGGCCCTGCTCAAAGGCCGCAGCAACTACCTGTGCTGGCACCACCTGGATGGCGCCAACCAGGACGCCACCTTGCTGGCCAGCCGCCAGGAGGTCAAAGACCTGGGCCTGATCAACCGATTCATCCACCTCAGCCCGACGGGGGACAAGGCCGAGTGCCCCTCGGTGCCCGAACACGCCAGCATCTGGGCGCGCGTCACCTCCACCCGCGAAAATTGCCTGGGCAGCGAGTGCAAGCACTACACCGACTGCTTTGTGATGAAGGCCCGCCGCGAAGCGCAAGACGCCGATGTGGTGGTCGTCAACCACCACCTGTTCTTCGCCGATCTGATGTTGCGCGAAGAAGGCGTGCCTGAGTTGTTACCCAACGCCCAAACCATCATCTTTGACGAAGCCCACCAACTGCCGGACACCGCCACCTTGTTCTTTGGGGAGTCAATCGCCACCGCGCAATTGCTGGACCTGTTGCGCGACGCCCTGGCAACGGGTCAAGCGCAAGCCCGCGACGCCGCCCACTGGCCCAACATCCTGAGCCCGTTGGACACGGCCACACGCGACCTGCGCCTGTGCTTTGGCCCCCAGCAGCAACGCATGGCCTTTCAGCAATTGGGCGAAGCCCACCCGCTGCACGCCGCCTTGATCACCCTGCGAGAAGCCCTGTCCGAAGTCCGCGCGGTGCTGGAATCACAGGCCGACCGCAGCCCCGATCTGG
>JAZJZP010000119.1:3445-4117 GCA_040389805.1 Pseudomonadota bacterium | reverse complement strand
TTTTAATCTGGCCAACTGTCTCTTTGGATACTTTGTCTTGCCCGAGTCCTTGCCTGCCGATCGGCGGCGCCCATTCAGCCTTGCGGCGGCCAATCCTGTTTCGGCGTTGCGCCGATTGCGTGGGCTGACGGGCATTGAATCGCTGTTGTGGGTGATTGGCCTGTCTACCCTGGCGCAGTTCACCCTGCACACCAGTTGGATGCTCTACACCGAGTTTAAATTCGGCTGGACACCACGTGACAATGGCTTGTCACTGTTTGCAGTAGGTGTGATGGCCGTGATTGTGCAAGGGGGCTTGCTGCGCCAGTTTCAACGCTTCATGCCCTCGTCGAGGGTGGCCAGCATTGGTTTGATCTCCTCGACCTTGGCGTTTGCCGCCTGGGGCGCTGTGCCTGAAGGCTGGATGATGTATGTGGTCATCGTGGTCAATGTGTTTGGCTATGCGGTCAATCCGACCATCCAGGGCTTGATCTCCAATGCCGTCGACCCCAAGCGCCAAGGCGAAAGCATGGGCGCGGTGTCGTCCATCAACAGCATCGCGGCGGTGCTGGGGCCTTTGATGGGTTCCCCCTTGCTGGCGGCGGTATCGCATTACCCACAGGGTGATTGGCACATCGGTGCCCCGTTCTATTTCTGTGCCCTCCTTCAGTCCATGGCAGCCTGGGTGGGTAT
>JAZJZP010000119.1:0-3435 GCA_040389805.1 Pseudomonadota bacterium | reverse complement strand
GCGTCAGCGTGCCCTCGCTGCAACCACGGGTGTTGCCTCCACCCTTTGATTGGTTTTGACCATGCACGACAAGATTCTCATTCTCGACTTCGGTTCGCAAGTCACCCAGCTGATCGCCCGTCGCGTGCGCGAAGCCCACGTTTATTGCGAGATCCATCCGAACGACGTGTCGGATGAATTCATCCGCAGTTTCGCCCCTAAGGGGATCATTCTCTCGGGCAGCCATGCCAGCACCTATGAGGACCACCAACTGCGCGCACCGCAGGCCGTGTGGGATCTGGGTGTGCCTGTGTTGGGCATCTGTTACGGCATGCAGACCATGGCTGTGCAATTGGGTGGCTCGGTGGAATGGAGCGATCACCGCGAGTTTGGCTACGCAGAGGTGCGTGCTCACGGGCACACCCCCTTGCTGGACGGCATTGCCGACTTCACCACGGCCGAAGGCCACGGCATGCTCAAGGTCTGGATGAGCCATGGTGACAAGGTCGCAACCTTGCCTGCAGGCTTCAAGCTGATGGCCTCGACGCCCAGCTGCCCCATCGCGGGCATGGCCGATGAAGCTCGCCGCTACTACGCGGTGCAGTTCCACCCTGAGGTGACGCACACGGTGCAAGGCCAGGCCATGCTCAACCGTTTTGTACGCGACATCTGCGCTTGCGCGGGCGACTGGATCATGGGCAACTACATCGAAGAAGCGGTGGCCAAGATTCGCGAGCAGGTCGGGGACGAAGAGGTCATCCTGGGCCTCTCTGGCGGTGTCGACTCCAGCGTGGCTGCGGCCCTGATTCACCGTGCCATCGGCGATCAGCTGACCTGTGTCTTTGTGGACCACGGTTTGCTGCGCCTCAATGAAGGCCAAATGGTGATGGAGATGTTTGTCGGTCGCCTGCACGCCAAGGTGGTGCACGTCGAGGCCGCCGAGCAGTTCATGGGCCATCTGGCGGGTGTCACAGACCCTGAAGTCAAGCGCAAGATCATCGGACGCGAGTTTGTCGAGGTGTTCCAAGCCGAAGCCAAGAAGCTCAAAGGCGAAGGCAACAAGGGCGCCAAATGGCTGGCCCAAGGCACCATCTACCCTGACGTGGTGGAGTCCGGTGGTACGGCCAGCAAAAAGGCCACCATCAAGAGCCACCACAACGTCGGTGGCTTGCCTGAGAAGCTGGGTCTCAAGTTGCTGGAGCCTCTGCGCGAGTTGTTCAAGGACGAAGTCCGTGAACTGGGCGTGGCGTTGGGTTTGCCAGCCGACATGGTCTACCGCCATCCCTTCCCGGGGCCCGGCTTGGGGGTACGCATTTTGGGGGAGGTTCGCAAGGACTTTGCCGACCTGCTGCGCCGCGCTGATCACATCTTCATTGAAGAGTTGCGCAACACGATTGACCCAGAAACCGGCAAGAGCTGGTACGACCTGACCAGCCAGGCCTTCACGGTGTTTTTGCCGGTCAAGAGCGTTGGCGTGATGGGCGATGGGCGCACTTACGAATACGTGGTGGCTTTGCGAGCGGTGCAAACCAGCGACTTCATGACCGCTGACTGGGCCGAGTTGCCCTACAGCTTGCTCAAGAAGGTCTCTGGTCGCATCATCAACGAAGTGCGCGGCATCAACCGCGTGACCTATGACGTGTCGAGCAAACCACCTGCCACCATTGAGTGGGAATGATTTGAGAGCGCCTCACGGCGTCCCAGAACGTCCCAAAATTTCATTTAAGCCCTTGATCTTCAAGGGCTTTTTTGTTTTTGACGTCCCATGAGGTTCCATGACATCCCGAGTTTTTTGTCGGTAAAGAAGACGGTTGATTTTTTTAGTCGATTGATCTTTGATTGTTTACCGTCTTGATGCTCTGACGGTAAGTGATGCAAGGTACGAAAGGGGTTACCCAATGGCACTGACCGATACCAAACTCAAGAACCTCAAGGCCGCCGACAAGGTCTACAAGGTGGCGGACCGCGACGGTTTGTACGTCGTCGTCTCCCTCAAGGGAACGCTGACATTTCGCTACGACTATCGACTGGGGGGACGGCGCGAGACGCTGACCGTGGGGCAATACGATGAGTTCCAGGCGTCGCAACCCAAGCGGGCGCCCGAGGACATCACCTACGGCGATCCGCTTTCGCTGGCGGATGCCCGCGACCTGCTGGCCAGGGCCAAGAACATGGTCAGCCGGGGTGAGTCACCGGCGCGGGTCAAGTCTGAAACGAGGAAGGAGTGCCAAGAGTCAGGCACCTTCGAGTCCTTTGCCGACATCTGGTTGCGCAACGGCGGGCTGGCAGACAGCACGGCGGCGATGCGCAAGAGCATCCTGGATCGTGATGTGCTGCCCAAGTTCGGTAAGCGCAAGCTGGAAGAAATCACCTCCAGTCAGGTGCTGGCGCTGTGCGAGAAGATCAAGGCACGGGGAGCCCCGGCTACAGCGGTTCATGCGCGCGAGGTCATCCAGCAGGTGTACCGGCACGCCAAGTCCCGAGGCCTCAAGATCGAGAATCCCGCTGAGGCGGTGAAGGCGTCGGCGATTGCCACCTTCAAACCCAGGGAGCGTGCTTTGACGCCAAGTGAGATCCATCGGTTCTTTTCAGCGCTGGACACTCTCGGGACCTTGCCCACGCTGAAACTGGCGGTGAAGTTCATCTTGCTGACCATGTGCCGCAAAGGCGAGTTGTTGCTGGCGACCTGGAAAGAGGTGGACTTTGATGCGGCCACCTGGACGATTCCGCCGGAGCGCATGAAGGCCAGACGGGCGCACGTGGTCTATCTCAGCAGCCAGGCAATCGATCTGCTGGTGGGCCTCAAAACCTGTGCTGGAAGCAGCCCTTATCTGCTCCCCGGTCGGTATGAGACCGACAAGCCGATGAGCGAAGCAACGCTCAACCGTGTGATCACGGCGGCGGTGGAAAAGGCTCAGAAGGACGGAGTGGATCTTCCTCACTTCTGCGTGCATGACCTTCGCCGGACGGCATCAACACTGCTGCACGAGGCTGGCTTCAACTCCGACTGGATCGAGAAGTGCCTGGCGCATGAGCAAAAAGGGGTGCGGGCCGTCTACAACAAGGCGGAATACGCGGAGCAGCGGCGGGCCATGTTGCAAAGTTGGGGAGATATGGTGGACGGCTGGATCGCAGGTAGCAAAGCGACGCCTGTTGCCCTGAGATCGGTTGCTTGATGTGCGGTGGATCGGCGGGAGGGCGGATGTTGTTGGTATCTGCATTGCCTTGATGTCGTGGGAAAAGTTAAGCCTTGTTTAATTTTTGGTGCCAGATTCAATCAATTTTTTCTGGTTGATTGGAATTTGTGATATTTTTATGGCATGGCTGGAAATCAAAGACACTCTTTGCTCAAGCGGCTTCAGTCGGACATGCCCCGTGGTGCCCCCTTCGGGCTGGCCGAGTTGGATACGACCGTGTTCGCATCCTCGGACATGACGACGGCAAACCATATCGGGT
>JAZJZP010000118.1:4645-9711 GCA_040389805.1 Pseudomonadota bacterium | reverse complement strand
CAGCAGGTATTCGAATTCGGCCTCGGTCTCGCCAGGGAAGCCGGCGATGAAGGTACTGCGCACCACAATCTGTGGGCAGATTTCGCGCCAACGCTGCAGTCGCTCCAGGTTTTTTTCACCATTGGCGGGGCGCTTCATGCGCTTGAGCACGTCGGGGTGCGCGTGCTGGAAAGGGACATCCAGGTACGGCAAGATCAGACCCTGCGCCATCATCGGCAGGATCTCATCCACATGAGGATAGGGGTAGACGTAGTGCATGCGCACCCAGGCGCCATGCTGCTGCGCCAAGGTGGCCAGTTGTTCAGCCAAGTCAAACAGGCGTGCTTTGACAGGCTTGCCATCCCAGAAGCCCATGCGGTATTTGACGTCGACGCCATAGGCGCTGGTGTCCTGGCTGATCACCAGCAACTCTTTCACGCCCGACTCGAATAGGGCGCGGGCTTCGGTCAGCACATCACCGATGGGACGCGACACCAAATCGCCACGCATGCTAGGGATGATGCAAAAGCTGCAGCGGTGGTTACAGCCTTCGCTGATCTTCAGGTAGGCGTAATGCCTGGGGGTGAGCTTGATGCCCGCCACGCCGCGTGCCTCAGGTACCAAATCGAGGAAGGGATCGTGGGGTTTGGGCACATGCAGATGCACGGCATCCATCACTTCTTGTGTGGCATGAGGACCGGTCACGGCCAGCACCTTGGGGTGCATCTGGCGAACCAGGTTGCCGCCATCGGCACCGGACTTGGCCCCCAAACAACCGGTCACAATGACCTTGCCGTTCTCGGCCAAGGCCTCGCCAATGGTGTCCAGGCTTTCTTTGACCGCGTCGTCGATGAAGCCGCAGGTGTTCACGATGACCAGATCGGCGCCATCGAAGGTCTTGGAGGTTTGATACCCCTCGGCAGCCAACTGGGTCAGGATCAGTTCGGAGTCGGTCAAGGCCTTGGGGCAACCCAGGGAAACAAAGCCGATTTTGGGGGCGCCAGCGGGCTGGGCAACGGTGGGGGTGTTCTGTTCAAGCGTCATGGGGGTAGATTGTCGGGGAAATTGAGGTTTCAGCCACGACAATGATTCACAGAGATCACCAAAGGATTCCCATGCTCGCCACCGCCTCTGCCATCGTGACCGGTTTGGTCGCCGCCCTGCACCTGTATTTCATGGTGCTGGAAATGTTTTTCTGGGACAAGCCCCTGGGGCGCAAAGCGTTTGGCTTGAAGCCAGACTTTGCGACTGCCTCGAAGGCGCTGGCCGCCAACCAGGGGCTTTACAACGGCTTTTTGGTGGCCGGATTGGTATGGGGCCTGCTGCTGGGCAGCGCTGGGCACGACATCAAAGTGTTCTTTTTGGGCTGCGTCATCGTGGCCGGTGTGTTTGGCGCATGGAGCGTCAACCGCAAGATCTTTTTTGTGCAGGCGCTACCCGCCATCGTGGCGCTGGCCTTGCTGCTGACATGACCCTGGGTAAGCGATGGGCTTACCCGCGCTTTGAGCCGTCGTCAGACTTTTCCGGGCGTTGCTCGGGCAGCCAGTCAATGTGGTGCCCCAACTTAAGCGCCTTGGTGGCCAGATAGTCGTGGTTTTCAGATTGTGATCGGCTGCGCACCGGCACCCGCTCCAGCACCTTGACGCCATGCTTTTCAAGGGTCGACACCTTGCGGGGGTTGTTGGTCATCAGGCGCACTGAGGTGACGCCCAACAACTCCAGCATCTGAGCGGCCACGTCAAAGTTGCGCAGATCGGCTGCAAAGCCCAAGCGCAAATTCGCTTCGACCGTGTCCAGCCCCTCGTCTTGCAGGGCGTAGGCCTTGAGCTTGTTGATCAGGCCGATGCCCCGCCCTTCCTGGCGCAGGTACAACACCACGCCGCGGCCTTCCTTGCCAATTTCGTCCAATGCAAAATTGAGTTGGGGGCCGCAGTCGCAGCGCAGTGAGCCAAAAACGTCACCCGTCATGCACTCGCTGTGCACCCTCACGAGTGCCGTACCCGCGACCTCACCCATCACCAAGGCCACGTGCTCTAGGCCAGAGGGCGATTCTTGGAACAACTTCATGATGAAGGTGCCGTGTTCGGTGGGCACACGGGCTTGGGCAACTAAGCTCACATGGCTTGACACGGGGGCTGGGGCGGTACTGGAGTCTTGCGGCGAATTCATCAGCGTCTGCGGGAAAGTCCCGCTCCTTTTATCGGGCTATTTTCGCAGATCAGTCAATACCCTGCTCAATCGGACTGTCACTGCGCCCATTTAAGCCGATGGCATGACGCAAAAACAGGCCATCTGCGTGCTTGATGCCCGCCCCCCACGCAGGCTTTTTTTATCCATGCCACGCAACGCTCGCTTACAATCGCGGCTGCTAGGAGAGCACCCATTCGCCCTTGTGACGATGATGGGTCGCCGAAGGCGCAGGCCCGGAACGAGTTCAGGGTCGAACGCTCAGGCAAAAGGACTGGCAAGCACTCTGTGATTCAGAGTGATCCTCACTGGAGAGAGCTTGGTGACCGTGGCTGAACAAGCCCGGTGAGCCAATCCACCGAAGGGGCAAGCCTGCACCGCACCATCCATGGTCGCGACGGGTCAATCTCTCAGGTAAAGCGGACAGCGAGGGCAGCCCCAGAGTTCAGTCTCTGGAATTTACCTTGCCCTCACGAGCCTCGCCGCTCGGTTTTGCCATGTCCGCTGACTCGTCCTCCGCTCCTTTGCTCACAACGCCCCTGCATGCCTTGCACATCGAGCTGGGCGCCAAAATGGTCCCCTTTGGCGGCTACGACATGCCCGTGCAGTACGCCACCGGCATCATGACCGAGCACAAGCACACCCGCACCGCTGCGGGGCTGTTTGATGTGTCGCACATGGGCCAAGTGCTGCTCAAAGGGGCGGATGCCGCTGCCGCGCTGGAGAGCCTGGTGCCTGTTGACATCGTCGACCTGGCCCCGTTCAAACAGCGCTACGCCCTGTTCACCAACGACGCTGGCGGCATCCTGGACGACCTGATGGTCACCCGCCGCCAAGACGATTTGTTCGTGGTGGTCAACGCCGCCTGCAAGACCCAAGACATCGCCCACCTGCAACAGCACATCGGCCAGCGTTGCACCGTGCAGCCCCTGCCCGATCAGGCCCTGCTGGCGCTGCAAGGCCCCCAGGCCGTCACCGCTCTCGCCCGATTGAATGCCGGCGTCACCACGCTGACCTTCATGACCGGCGGCCACTTTGTGCTGAACGGCACCGACTGTTTCGTGACCCGTTCGGGCTACACCGGTGAAGACGGCTTTGAAATCTCCGTTCCCGCCGATCGCGCCGAATCTCTGGCCAGGGCCTTGCTCGCACAACCCGAAGTCAAACCCATTGGACTGGGGGCCCGCGACACCCTGCGCCTGGAAGCCGGCCTGTGCCTATATGGCCACGACATCAACACCGAGACCACCCCCGTTGAAGGTGCCCTGACCTGGGCCATCCAAAAGGTGCGCCGTGCCGGTGGCGCCCGTGCTGGCGGCTACCCCGGTGCTGCGGTGATCGATACACAACTGAGCCAAGGCACGACGCGCAAGCGCATCGGTCTGATCAGCACCGAGCGCGTGCCGGTGCGCGAAGGCGCCCAAGTGGTCAGCGAAGACGGCACCGCCATTGGCATGGTCACCAGCGGCTCGTTGGGCCCCAGCATCAACCAGCCGGTGGCGCTCGCCTACCTGGCCACGACGCACACCGCGGTCGGCACGCAGGTGTTCGCCCTGGTGCGCGACAAGCGCGTTTCCATGAAGGTCACCACCCTGCCCTTCGTTCCCAACGGTTACTACCGCGGCTGAGCCCACCAGCTCATCAACCTCATCCCCGATACTTTCGTTTTTTGATCAAGGACAACACCCCATGACCATCAAGTACACCCCCGACCACGAATGGCTGCAAATCGACGCTGACGGCACCGCCACCGTGGGCATCACCCACCACGCCCAAGACGCCTTGGGCGATGTGGTCTACGTTGACCTGCCCGCCGTTGGCGCCACCTTCAAACCCAAGGACGTGGCCGGTGTGGTCGAGTCCGTCAAGGCCGCCGCCGACGTGTACATGCCCGTGACTGGCGAAATCACCGCCGTCAACGAAGCCCTGCGTGACGATCCCGCCTTGGCCAACACCGACCCACTGGGCGCCGGTTGGTTCTTCAAAGTCAAGCTCGCCAACCCCGCTGAACTTGACGCGTTGATGGACAAAACCACGTACGACGATTTGGTCAAGAACGCCTGATCCGACCGACTTTTTCTGCACCCCACTGACTTGCCTGACGCCCGACCATGCTGACCCACACCCCCACCCTTGCTGAACTAGAAAACGCCCGCGAATTCCAGGCCCGCCACATCGGCCCCTGGGAGGCCGAGCAAGCTCACATGCTCAGCGTGGTGGGGGTGGCATCACGTCAAGCCCTGATCGACGGCATCGTGCCTGCGTCCATCAAGCGCCCTGAACCCATGCAGCTCCCCGCCGCACTGGGTGAGGCACAGGCCTTGGCCGAACTCAAGGCCATCGCCAGCAAAAACCGCCTGATGCGCAACTTCATCGGGCAGGGCTATTACGGCACCCACACCCCAGGCGTCATTCTGCGCAATATCCTGGAGAACCCCGCCTGGTACACGGCCTACACGCCCTACCAAGCCGAGATCTCGCAAGGACGCATGGAAGCCTTGGTCAATTTCCAGACCATGGTGTGCGACCTCACTGGCATGGCCATTGCCAACTCGTCGATGCTGGACGAAGCCACCTCAGCAGCCGAAGCCATGACACTGGCGGCCCGCGCGGGCAAGTCCAAGAGCATGCGTTTTGTGGTCTGCCATGACGTGCTGCCCCAGACGCTCGAAGTGATCCAGACCCGTGCCAAGCCTTTGGGCATCACGGTCGACGTGGTCCATGCCGCTCAACTGGCCGAGCACCTGCAAAACAACGACTGCTTTGCCGCCCTGATGCAATACCCCGGCATTAACGGCCAGGTGCGCGACCTGCGACCGCTGATTGATGCCCTGCATGCCAAGGGTGCACAAGCCATCGTGGCCGCCGACCTGCTGGCTTTGACGCTGCTCACCTCTCCC
>JAZJZP010000118.1:0-4635 GCA_040389805.1 Pseudomonadota bacterium | reverse complement strand
GTTGGGTGCCGACATCGCCGTGGGCAACACCCAACGCTTTGGCATGCCCATGGGCAACGGCGGCCCCCACGCCGCGTACATGGCCACCCGTGACGAGTTCAAACGCTCCATGCCGGGCCGACTGGTCGGCGTCAGCATCGACACCCATGGCAACCCGGCCTACCGCTTGGCGCTGCAAACCCGCGAACAACACATCCGCCGCGAAAAGGCCACCTCCAACATCTGCACGGCCCAGGTATTGCCTGCGGTGGTGGCCAGCATGTACGCGGTCTATCACGGCCCCGAAGGCCTCAAGCGCATTGCCCTTCGCGTGGCCAGCTATACCGCCATCCTGGCCGAAGGCCTGAAGGCCTTGGGACGCACGGTGGTACATACCTCGTATTTCGACACCGTCCAGGTGCTGACCCCAACCGACCGTGACGCCGTAGTGGCCGCCGCTCAAAAAGCAGGCATCAACCTGCGCGTCGCCAGCGCCGACAGTCTGACCATCTCGCTGGACGAGACCGCCACCCGCGACGACATCATCGACCTGTGGACCATCTTTGGCGGCAACAAAGCCTTGCCATCGTTTGCTGCCTTTGAAGCTGGCGTGGCATTGACCATCCCCGCTGCCCTGCGCCGCACCAGCGCGTTCATGACACACCCGGTCTTCAACCGCTACCACTCAGAGACCGAGATGCTGCGCTACCTGCGCGCCTTGGCCGACAAGGATCTGGCCCTGGACCGCACCATGATCCCGTTGGGCTCATGCACCATGAAGCTCAACGCCACCAGCGAGATGATTCCCATCACCTGGCCCGAGTTCGCCAACATCCACCCCTTTGCACCGCGCGACCAGTTGCAAGGCTACGACCTGCTCGATGAACAACTTCGCGCCTGGCTGTGCCAAGCCACGGGCTATGCGGGCATCAGCCTGCAACCCAACGCCGGATCACAAGGTGAATACGCTGGCTTGCTGGTCATCAAGGCCTGCCATGAAGGCCGTGGCCAAGGTCACCGCCACATCTGCCTGATCCCCGAATCGGCCCACGGCACCAACCCCGCCAGCGCCCAGATGACCGGCATGACCGTGGTCGTGACCAAGTGCGATGCCGACGGCAATGTGGACTTGGACGACCTGCGCGCCAAGTGCGAACAGCACAGCGACAAGCTGGCCGCCGTGATGATCACCTACCCGTCGACCTACGGCGTGTTCGAGACCCGCGTCAAAGAGCTCTGCGCTCTCGTGCACCAGCATGGCGGTCGCGTCTACGTGGACGGCGCCAACATGAACGCTCTGGTCGGTCTGGCCGCGCCTGGCGAGTTCGGCGGCGACGTCAGCCACCTGAATCTGCACAAAACCTTCTGCATCCCTCACGGCGGTGGCGGCCCTGGTGTCGGCCCCGTCTGCGTGGTCGAAGACCTGGTGCCTTACCTGCCCGCCCACCGGGCTGCAGGCTTGGGCACCGAACAGCAAGTCGGCGCCGTGTCTGCCGCGCCTTTGGGCAACGCGGCCGTGCTGCCCATCAGCTGGATGTACATCCGCATGATGGGACCGGACGGTCTCAAGGCTGCCACCGAAGTGGCTATCCTCAATGCCAACTACGTGGCCGCTCGCTTGGCCGACCATTACGACATCCACTTCAGCGGCGGCAACCCGGCCATCAAGGGTGGCGGCGTGGCCCATGAGTGCATCCTCGACCTGCGCCCCTTGAAGGATGCCACGGGCGTCAGTGCCGAAGACGTGGCCAAGCGCCTCATCGACTACGGATTCCATGCCCCTACGCTGAGCTTCCCTGTGGCGGGCACCTTGATGGTCGAGCCCACCGAGAGCGAATCGCAGTTTGAGCTGGATCGCTTCTGCGACGCAATGATCGCCATCCGCCACGAAATCCGCAAAGTTGAACAAGGCCATTGGCCGCAAGACGACAATCCCTTGAAGAACGCACCTCACACGGCCGCCTCTTTGCTCAAGTCGGACTGGACACATGGCTACAGCCGCGACGAAGCGGCCTACCCCGTGAGCAGCCTGCGTCAGCAAAAGTATTGGGTGCCCGTGGGCCGCGTCGACAACGTCTACGGTGACCGCAACCTGTTCTGCGCTTGCGTGCCGGTCAGCGATTACGCTGAATAAAGGCCAGGGTAGGTCACAAGGTTCGCCCGCCGCTCCATCCCTTAAAATCCAAGGGAGAGGGGCGGGTGCGGCGTTGGTCGTGGTCCGTGCAGGCATCAACTCGCGCCCCGCGCGCCCCATGCCCAAAAAAACAGGACACACCACCCATGAGCAAACTGCCCAAGCCCAACATGTTGGCCACCCCCTTGCGCAAAGGCCAAGCGAAAGACCCCAGCCCGCTGGAGCGTCAAATGCTGGTGACGCTTTATGGACAGGGGCGATACGCTGAAGCCGAAACCCTCGCCCAATCCATGGCGAAGCAATACCCTGAAAACGGGTTTGGCTGGAAGGTGTTGGGGGCCGTTCTGAAGCAAATGGGACGGACTGCAGATGCGCTGGCCCCCATGCAAAAAGCCGCGCTGCTGATGCCCATGGATTACGAGGTCTACAACAACCTCGGGGTTGTCCTGAAAGAACTCGGGCGACTTGAGCATGCGGTCGCCTGCGGCCGAAGGGCGATAGAACTGAAACCTGACTACGCCGAGGCGCACGGCAATCTTGGCGCGGCCCTCAGGGATCAAGGCAAGCTGGATGAGGCCCTCGCCAGCTATGAGCGCTTGCTCAGCTTACAACCAGAACACGGCGAGGCCCAGCATCAAGTGGCATCACTCAAAGGGCACACGACCGAACGCGCTCCTGTCCAATATGTCACCGGAGTCTTCGACTCGTACGCCGAAAAGTTCGACGCCCATTTACAAGAGGTGCTGAAGTACGATGCGCCTCAAAAATTGGCAGCACTGGTCGTAAAAAACTCGAACCCACCTGCCGAACAATTAAACATCCTGGATTTGGGATGCGGCACCGGCTTGGCCGGATTGGCCTTTGCACCGATGGCAAGCCAATTGGTTGGCGTAGACCTTTCAACCAAGATGTTGGAGAAAGCCCAGGCTCGCAATCTGTATCAGCGACTGGAATGCTCAGACCTCTTGCCGATGATGAGCAATGAGAAAAATGCAAGCTACGATTTGATCATTTCCACGGATGTATTTATCTACATCGGGAAAATTGATGCCATCGTCACGGAGGCTAAAAGATTGCTGCGCCCGGGCGGTTTATTTGCTTTCTCCATCGAAGCCCTTGAAGCCTCGGCAAGTGACCACGTTGGCCAAGGTCTGGAGCCAGAATATCAACTAGAAAATACGGGCCGCTATTCCCAGTCCACCACCTACATCGACAGACTGGCTTCCGAAAACAAATTCACCACACTGGAAATGGTGCCGACGCACATCCGCATCGACAACAGCAAGCCTATCCATGGCTACTTGGTGCTGCTGCAAGGCTAAGGCTCATAGAGAACACAGCCTCAACGCTTGAGCTTATAGCCTGTCCTGAAGATCCAGGCGACCACGGCCAGCGACGCAGCCATGAAACCCAAAGTCATGCCCAGGCTGATGCCGACGTCTACGTCAGCCTGACCATAGAAACTCCAGCGAAAGCCGCTGATCAGATAGACCACCGGGTTGAACAGGGTGACCGTCTGCCACACGGGCGGCAGCATTTTGATCGAATAAAAACTGCCGCCCAAAAAAGTCAGCGGCGTGATGATCAGCAGTGGCACCACTTGCAGTTTTTCAAAGCTGTCGGCCCACAACCCGATGATGAAGCCCACCAGGCTGAAGGTCACGGAGGTCAGCACCAGGAACAGCAACATCCAAAGAGGATGCTCGACGTGAAGCGGCACGAACAGGCCCGCCGTGGCCAGGATGATCAATCCCAGCATGATCGACTTGGTCGCTGCCGCCCCCACATAGCTGAGCACGATCTCGACAGCCGACACGGGTGCGGACAACAGCTCATAAATCGTGCCGGTGAACTTGGGAAAGTAGATACCGAATGACGCATTGGAGATACTTTGCGTCAACAACGACAGCATGATCAAACCCGGGACGATGAAGGCGCCATAACTGATGCCGTCCACATGCTGCATGCGCGAGCCAATGGCGGCACCAAAAACCACGAAGTAAAGCGAGGTGGAAATGACCGGAGAGATGATGCTCTGCATCAGCGTGCGCCGTGTACGCGCCATCTCGAATCTGAAGATCGCTTGAACCGCATGCCAATTCATGATCCGTCCTTCAACAGGTTGACGAAAATATCTTCCAGCGAACTTTGCGTGGTCTGAATGTCCTTGAACCTGACCCCCGCCTCTTGCAAGGCCGCCAGCAATGCCGTCACATCCGTGCGCTCATCGAGCGAGTCATAGGTGTACGTCAATTCACGTCCTTCGTCGGCCAGACTCAATGAGTAGGCTTCCAGCCCCGGCGGAATGTGGGCCAGTGCCTGTGCCAGTTGCAGGGTCAACTGTTTCTTGCCGAGCTTGCGCATCAACTCGTCTTTTTCCTCGACCAGAATGATTTCTCCCTTGTTGATGACCGCGATGCGGTCGGCCATTTCTTGCGCCTCTTCGATGTAGTGCGTGGTCAGGATGATGGTCACGCCCGACTGTTGCAGTCCACGCACCAACGCCCACATGTCCCGCCTCA
>JAZJZP010000117.1:0-3832 GCA_040389805.1 Pseudomonadota bacterium | reverse complement strand
GCTACGGTGTGAGACATGCCAGTGGTGGACGCGCATCACTAACGGCGAAGTGCAGGAAACCGGTGATTTTGAAACCGACGGAGTGACCTTCCCGGCCGCTGAAGTGCAGCTGGAGTTTTTGGACCCCGCCGATGAAGGCGAGGACGGCTCCGGTGGCTCCATGTTCCCCACCGGCCATCTGGTGGACGACCTGGAAGTGCCCGGCGTGGGCACCTTCAAGGCCACGATGATCAATGCGGGCATCCCGACGATCTTCGTCAATGCCGCCGACATCGGCTACACCGGCACCGAATTGCAGGACGCCATCAATGGCGATGCCGCCGCTTTGGCCCGCTTCGAGACGATCCGCGCTTACGGCGCCTTGCGCATGGGCCTGATCAAGGAGGTGAGTGAGGCCGCCAAGCGGCAGCACACCCCAAAAATCGCCTTTGTGGCGCCGCCCGCCGAGTACGTGTCCTCCAGTGGCAAGACCGTGGGCACGGGCGACGTGGACCTGCTGGTGCGCGCCCTGTCCATGGGCAAACTGCACCACGCCATGATGGGCACGGCCGCCGTGGCGATTGGCACCGCTGCCGCCGTGCCGGGCACGCTGGTGAACCTGGCGGCCGGCGGTGGCGCACGCACGGCGGTGCGCTTTGGCCACCCCTCGGGCACCCTTCGTGTGGGGGCTGAGGCCGCCCAGGTCAACGGTGAATGGACCGTCAAAAAAGCCATCATGAGCCGCAGCGCCCGCATCCTGATGGAAGGCTGGGTCCGCGTTCCAGGCGACACGTTCTGAAAGAACAATTCGTAACCGCCTTCACAGGTGGGTGGTTTTCTCTCACGATCTTGGCTCCCATTTGGTGGCAAGATCAACCACTGATCAACGCATGTGATTGAGGCGCCCGCCATGAAGAAGTCCATCCAACGCTATCAACGTATCCGCACGCTGGCCCTGTCGGCGGGCCTGGTGCTGGGCATGGTGGCGGCCACTTTTGGCCCGCAACTGGCCCACGCTGCCCCGGCCAAGTCGGTCAAGCAGAAACTGGCTGACAAGATCGCCAACCTGCCAGAAGCCACCATGGATCAGTTGCAAGCCGCAGAGCGGGTGCTGACGGGCCGTTATGCCTGCGAGTTCGGCAAGAGCGTGACGGTCACGCCACGCAAGGCCAACGCCGGTTATTTCGATCTGAAATTTGGCAACAAGTCCTGGCTGATGAAGCCCTCGCTCACCTCCACCGGTACCACCCGCCTGGAAGACTTCAAGGGCACCATGCTGCTCGTTCAGATCCTGACCAAGTCCATGCTGATGGACCACTTGGCCGGTCACCGTGTGGTGGATGGCTGCGTTCACGAAGCGCAACGTGCTGCCGAGGCCAACCTGGCCCAGCAGCCGCCGCGCGAATCCATCTTCGGTAGCCCCGCAGGCAACCCGTAAGACGTCGACATAGTCTTGATCTGAGAAGCTTTTTCTCGCCCTTGGGGCGTCATTCACCACAGACGTAGGCGAAAATAGCAGACTGTGCGAATTTTCCCGCCTTCGCTGCGGTGAATTCGTTTGAATCTGTCATTGCCCACTCTTCCCAGGTGAACACCATGTTGCAAGCCTATCGCCAACACATTGCCGAGCGCGCCGCGCTGGGTATCCCCCCCCTGCCCCTGAGCGCCCAGCAAACGGGCGAGCTCATTGAGCTGCTGAAAAACCCACCCGCTGGTGAAGAAACCACCCTGGTGGATCTGATCATCCACCGCGTGCCCGCTGGTGTGGACGCCGCCGCCAAGGTCAAGGCCTCCTACCTGGCCGCCGTGGCCCACGGCACTGAAAAGTGCGCGCTGATCAGCCGCGAAAAGGCCACTGAGTTGCTGGGCACCATGCTCGGCGGCTACAACATCCACCCCATGGTGGAACTGCTGGACGACGCCACCGTGGGTGGTATCGCCGCTGAAGGCCTGAAAAAGACCTTGTTGATGTTCGACGCTTTCCATGACGTGAAAGAAAAGGCCGACAAGGGCAATGCCAACGCCAAGGGCGTGCTGCAAAGCTGGGCCGATGCCGAATGGTTCACCTCGCGCCCCGAAGTGCCCGCCAGCATCACCGTCAGCATCCTCAAGGTGACGGGCGAGACCAACACCGACGACCTGTCGCCTGCCCCTGACGCCTGGAGCCGCCCTGACATCCCGCTGCACGCTTTGGCCATGCTGAAGAACAAGCGCGACGGCATCACGCCTGAAGAAGACGGCAAGCGCGGCCCAGTCGAGTTCATCGAATCGCTGCGCGCCAAGGGAAATCTGGTCGCCTACGTCGGCGACGTGGTCGGCACCGGCTCCAGCCGCAAGTCGGCCACCAACAGCGTGCTGTGGTTCACCGGCGAAGACATCCCCTTCGTGCCCAACAAGCGTTTCGGTGGTGTGTGTCTGGGCAGCAAAATTGCCCCGATCTTCTACAACACCATGGAAGACGCTGGCGCATTGCCCATCGAACTCGATGTGTCGCAAATGAACATGGGCGACGTGGTTGAGCTGCGTCCCTACGACGGCAAGGCCCTCAAGAACGGCCAAGTCATCGCCGAGTTCAAGGTCAAGTCCGACGTGCTGTTTGACGAAGTGCGCGCCGGCGGCCGCATTCCCCTGATCATTGGCCGTGGCCTGACCGCCAAGGCCCGTGAAGCCCTGGGCCTGCCCGTCAGCACCCTGTTCCGCCTGCCGCAAAACCCGGTCGACACCAAGAAGGGCTACTCGCTGGCTCAAAAGATGGTCGGTCGCGCTTGTGGTCTGCCCGAAGGTCAAGGCGTGCGCCCTGGCACTTACTGCGAACCCAAGATGACGTCGGTCGGCTCGCAAGACACCACCGGCCCAATGACCCGTGACGAGCTGAAAGACCTGGCTTGCCTGGGCTTCAGCGCCGACTTGGTGATGCAATCGTTCTGCCACACGGCCGCTTACCCCAAGCCCGTGGACGTGAAGATGCACCACGAGTTGCCTGACTTCATCAGCACCCGTGGTGGCGTGTCCCTGCGCCCAGGTGACGGCGTGATCCACAGCTGGCTGAACCGCCTGCTGACGCCTGACACCGTGGGCACGGGCGGCGACAGCCACACCCGTTTCCCCATCGGCATCAGCTTCCCTGCGGGTTCCGGCCTGGTGGCGTTCGCCGCTGCCACGGGCGTGATGCCTCTGGACATGCCTGAGTCCGTGTTGGTGCGCTTCAAGGGCAAGATGCAGCCCGGCATCACCTTGCGTGATCTGGTCAACGCCATCCCCCTGTACGCCATCAAGGCGGGTCTGCTGACCGTGGCCAAGCAAGGCAAGAAGAACATCTTCTCGGGTCGCATCCTGGAGATCGAAGGCCTGCCAGACCTGAAGGTCGAGCAAGCATTCGAGCTGTCTGATGCCTCCGCCGAGCGTTCTGCCGCTGGTTGCACCGTGCACCTGAACAAAGAGCCGATCGCCGAGTACATCAACAGCAACATCACGCTGATGAAGAACATGATCGCCAACGGCTACGAAGATGCACGCACGCTGCAACGCCGTATCGCCGCTCAAGAAGCCTGGCTGAAGGATCAGTCCCTGCTCAAAGGCGACGCCGATGCCGACTACGCTGCCGTGATCGAGATCGATCTGGCCGACATCCATGAGCCGATCCTGGCCTGCCCTAACGATCCCGATGACGTGAAGACGTTGGCGGACGTGGCTGGCGCCAAGATCGACGAAGTGTTCATCGGCTCTTGCATGACCAACATTGGCCACTTCCGCGCTGCCTCCAAGCTGTTGGAAAACAAGCGCGACATCCCGGTCAAGCTGTGGATGGCACCGCCGACCAAGATGGACGCCAAGCAGTTGACCGAAGAAGGCC
>JAZJZP010000116.1:0-2284 GCA_040389805.1 Pseudomonadota bacterium | reverse complement strand
AACTGACGACCTACCGCTTACAAGGCGGTTGCTCTACCAACTGAGCTAAAGCGGCTTCATGTCATAAAGACAGAGCGATATTGTAGCGCACTGTTTGTCAATTATTTGACGCGACGCAAGGCCGGACGCCCACCACCTGTTGGCGGCGGCATCTCAGGCGGCTCTTCGCTTTCTGAAGTCACGATGCTGACCGGAGAAGTCGCCTTGCTACGCGAGGACTTGTCTTCCAGCTTGCTCAACCCCTTGCCCGAGCCACCACGCTCCTTGTCCTTGACCGACGACACAGAAGCCTTCGCCGTCCGAGCCAGATGCAGTGGCGCGCGCTCATCAGCATCACCGGCGGGATGGTCTTCTCCATCAAGATCGCCCGATGTGGACTCGTCACCGACTTCGGCCAGACTGGGCACGGGAAAGGCCATGCCTTGCCCATTCTCACGGGCATAAATGGCAATCACATGGTCCACCGGCACACAGATCTCACGCGAAACACCGCCAAAACGCGCCTTGAACTCAACAAACTCGTTCCCCAGTTGCAGCTGGCTCGTGGCCTCTACGCTGACATTCAGGACGATTTCGTTGTTCTTGACGTATTCCTGCGGCACCCGCACCGAATGATCCACGTACACCGCCAAGTACGGCGTGAAGCCGTTGTCGGTGCACCAGTCATGCAAAGCACGGATCAGGTAGGGACGAGTGGACGTCCCTTGGCTATCGATGTCGTTCGGCGTAGTCATAGTGGCCGATGGCAAGTGATCACTTGCGCATCACTTTCTCAGACGGTGTGAGCGCCTCAATGTAGGCAGGACGCGAGAAGATGCGCTCAGCGTACTTCAACAGCGGCAGTGCGTTTTTCGACAACTCAATCCCGTAGTAGTCCAGACGCCACAGCAAAGGCGCAATGGCCACGTCCAGCATCGAGAAATCGTCGCCCAGCATGTACTTGTTCTTCAGGAAGATCGGTGCCAATTGCGTGAGACGATCCCGAATCTGCGAGCGAGCCTTCTCCAATTGCTTGTCGGTGGCCTTCAGGCCGCGACCTTCGAGCACATTGACGTGGGCAAACAGCTCCTTCTCAAAATTAAGCAGGAACAAACGCACACGGGCACGCGCGACAGGGTCACCCGGCATCAATTGAGGATGCGGAAAACGCTCGTCAATGTATTCATTGATGATGTGGGACTCATACAAAATGAGATCGCGCTCAACGAGGATAGGCACCTCGTTGTAGGGGTTCATCAACGCGATGTCTTCCGGCTTGGCGAAAATATCGACGTCCCGGATTTCAAAATCCATGCCCTTTTCGAACAGGACAAAGCGGCAGCGGTGCGAGTAGGGGCAGGTCGTACCGGAGTAAAGCACCATCATGGCGGAGGACTCCTCAGTCAGAAAAAATAACGATAGGGTGCAAGCACCGAAAAAAAACGCAAGCGCAGTGGTCCGGTTAAGGACAAGCACTGCGCCGGACGACCACACTGACAGTTCAGCGCGGACGCCTCTGGATCACTTCACGTCTTTCCAGAAAGATGCGTTCAAGCGCCAGGCGATGACCATGAAAATTGACAAGAAGATCAGAACACCCACACCAATCCGAACACGTTGACCCGCGATAGGCTCAGCCATCCACTGCATGTAAGCCACCAGATCAGCAATTTCGCTGTCAAATTCTTGGGGCTTGAGCTTACCGTCTGTCAGCTGCTCAAAGCCTTCAAATTTATGGATCTTCTTGCTGGCATCGTGCGGATCTTGCTCTTCAACGAACTTGGCTGCACGCTGGCCTTGCAATTCCCACAGCACATGGGGCATGCCCACATTAGGAAAGATCAGGTTGTTCCAACCGGTCGGACGGGTATCGTCGCGGTAGAAAGTGCGCAAGTAGGTGTAGAGATAGTCGGAACCCGTCCCGCTCGCGCTGGCACGCGAACGTGCCACCAAGGTCAAATCAGGCGGGGTAGCGCCAAACCAGGTCTTCGCGTCCTTCGGGTCCAGTGACACCTTCATGGTGTCGCCCACCTTTTCAGCAGCGAACAAGAGGTTGTCCTTGATCTGCAGATCGGTCAGACCAATGTCTTTCAAGCGGTTGTAACGCACGTAAGACGCGGCATGGCAATTCAGGCAGTAGTTGACAAACAGCTTGGCGCCGTTTTGCAACGCGGCCAGATCCGTCACTCGCTCTTGGGGGAACTTGTCCAACACCAGTGCGGTATTGGCATGGGCACCGCCCAGCAATGCGAAGGTGGCCAGCAAAGAGGCAAGAATTTTCTTCATGTTGAGTTCTCTCCGGCGG
>JAZJZP010000115.1:0-13552 GCA_040389805.1 Pseudomonadota bacterium | reverse complement strand
TGTGCGCTGTCATCACCTGCCAGGCCAGGCTGAAGGGCCTGCACTTCCTTGATCAGCAAGCACAGTTCCGGCACGATGGCCCGGTGGGCACGCTTCTCGATGGCGCACAAGGCGTCGGTTGCAGTGGTCATGGGAAATTCCTTCCGTGGGTGTGCCGCACTGCCACTCGGGCAGATGCGGGCGAAATGGGGGAGGACGCGGCATGCACCACCAGCAGATGGGCAGGCGCGTGGGTCGATCTGGGCAGGGCCAGGGCGCTGGCCCCGGCACGGTCAAGACGCGGTGGTCTTGACGTGCGGGGAATCAGGCTGTTTGAGACACAGCATTGGGCTTTGACGGCTCTCCCGACGTGGCGGATGGCGCGTCCTTGGGCACAGGAGCTTGAGCTTCAAAAGACGATTGAGCCTGGGCAAACTCCGGCGCTTTCTTCAGGCGCTTGACTTGGGTTGCTGCCGGCTCGTTGGCCGTAGGTGGCAGGCATTCAACGGCGATGTCGCCGCCTTGGCGCAGCATGTGGCGAAGTGCCAAAGCTGGCGCAACAAAAACGCCATGGAACAGCCAACGCACGAACTGACCGATGCGCCTGTTGCGTGCGGCTGTGGCTTTGTGTGTCCGCAAGGATTGCTTGCAGCACAGGTACAGGGCCAGGTGGTTACGCTTCATCATCGGGTCAGCTTCCAACTGGGCCATGACTTCGGCGGCCATGACGGGGTCCTGACCCACGCGGCGGTAAAAGCCCATCCAAGCACGAGACTCCTCAATCTCGACACAGCTGCGTTTGGGGCGAACGCGGGACGCTTCATGTTTCATGGTGTGAACTCCAGAAAGGAGGAGGGCACACCTATCCCGGCGGGGAGACGGTGGACTCCCCAAGGGGTTGCGTGGAAGTGCAGCACAGCCGAATGGCCGAGGCACAAGAAAGACGGTTCGCATCCCATGAAGTCGAGGGCTCCCGACAATCGGGCTCGGCTTCAATGGGATGCGAACGCGGGCGGGCACAAGACGGGCAAGGCAACGAAGGCCAGAGCTTCGTCTCGTGTTCGACCCGAACTGCGGGCGAGGTCAATCGCCACGGTATCGATGTGCTGATGCTGGACCACGGTCAAGTGGTTCAGGCGGCAGCACGGTAGGCCATGACCTGTTCAACCTGTCGTGAGACAGGCAGCGCAGGCTTCAGCAATGCGGGTAGCACTGCAGGACGGATCACAGGCTCGCGGGCAAGCCCGGAGCCCCCCAACAGCACGCAGATGGCGCGCGTTTCCCTTGTCGCATGAGGGCATGCGTTCATGACGTTCTCCTTCAGGGTGTGAAGGGGAACGCCTCGTCCCGATGGGGAACATGGTGGTTCCCCAACTTGGGATGCTTCAGCCTTGGCGGTTGAAGCGGCTCGGCGGCGGCACCGTGAGGTGCGCCGATGACACGGTGTTCAGCATGAGGGCTGAACGAGGCACAAGGCCATTGACATGGCCTAGCTGAACCGAGGTTCAGCTTCTACAAGGCAGGTGACGACTGCGACGCCAGCAAGGCTGGACTTCAGGGAGACCGAAATCTCCGTTGAAGGCTGCGTGAACGCGATGTCCACAGGTAGCGCTCGGAGTATGCGGCGATGCATGGTGCTGCGGTAGCACCAAGCGCGTCTGCCAAGCTGGCGCCACGTCAAATCGCCAGCGAGAACCGGTGATTTCTTATGGCGGCCTTAGCCGTCCACGGCTTTCAGCCGATGTCCATGCCAATCTGAGCACAGCACTTGCGGCGGATTGGCTGGCATCAGGCCGAGCAGTCCGAGGTGGCCCACTCAGATCCGGTGCATGGCCCCGCTGCTTGTCTAGTCTTCTTCATCTTTCAGCGTGGGGCAAACTTGATGAAGCACAGCAGTCATCAGCGTATGCCACAAAGTATCCGCAGATCTCAGGACCTGTAGTTTCTGACGACCGATGGCGAAAAGGGTGTTCTGTGCAGTCAGCGGCGCTGAGGGGGCCTCTTCGTTGGGTCCGAGTAACCGCAGCGCCAACGAGCCGAGTTGCAACGTTGTTGGATCATGTTGGAGACCCGCCCATAAGGTCTGACCTTCTTTTGCCGACTCCTCAAGCGGTTTGGCCTGAGCTGCAATCTGCGCTCGGGCCTGCTCGGACAAAGTCACAAAGGCCTCAAGCTTCCCCACAGCTCGCAGCGCAGCCTCCTGCTTTTCATGGTCATCGAGTGCTTCTCTGAAATATGACCAGTCCATGTCGGATCCATACCCACCAAATGTGAGTCGATCTCGGTGTCCTGAACCTCCACGAAACTGATCCAGCTTTTCCAGTTCGGCAACGGCTATCCGGGGATCGGGTGTTTGGAGAATCGTGTCGATCGCGACCAGAGCCTCTTCCATTTCATACAGCAGAGAACGCAACTTTCCTCTGTATTCCAAGTAGATCTTTGGAATGTCAGCTTGGGGGTTTGGCAGCGGAAGCGTGTATCTGTAGTCGATGTTGCTTTCGGAGATTTGCCGATAAGGTACGTTGACTTGATCCAGGAACTGAAACGATGCCAACGAAGGTCGGGTGGCAATGTCTTGAGAAATCCTGTCCAGCGCTTGTTTTCTGCTCTTGATCAGGTACTGCTGGTCGAGTGCCTTCTTGCCAAGGATGTACCGCGGCTTGTCATCATCTGTTTGTTCAAGGGCTGAAGTGATGTCCTGTGCCGACAGAAGGAACATCTCTGAGGCATCCTCGCTGCCGACATGAAGGATCGCAAAGAATCCCCGCAGTGGCTTGCCATCTTTGTCCTTGACGTAGTCGCATGGAATGTAGTGAGTGGTCTTGCGGTCCTGGTAGTACTTCGCTTGCACCACGCCAACTTTGGGCGGTGCACGGTCAGTAAACTTGTCGGAGAGGGATCGAGGCTGGATTAGAAAGTCCGCTCCGTCAATGTCCACCGAACGTTCAAGCACCCAAAAGCGATCCAGCAAAAACGCCTTTGTGCGGGCTTCCCCTGCGGCACCATGCTCCATCACCTTGAGCCAGACCGGTTGGTCTGTATTGGCCATGCGTTTGCTCCTATAACATTTGATGATATTTTGTCGGCCAAAGGCCGCTCCATGGCTTCAAGAAGCAGAAATGATTGCATTCGATCCGAATACTTGGCTGATGTACGAGGGCCTGTCCAACCATGGGCATGGCGTCTCACCCGCCCCCATGGTTTCGGTTGCCACCTTCGTTCAGGCCGAGGCCGACTGGCGCAAAGTGCCCAGCAGCGGTGCCCTTCGCAGTGCCATGTGCGTCTTCAGGGAAGATTACTTTGACCCTGTCAGTCGCATCAGGCGGGGCCGGTTCTACGAAGTTGCAGGGCGGCAACAGCCTGATCAGTGGTGGGTCCACAAGCACCCGGTCTTGCCCGAGGATGTCGGACACCAAGCCCATGAAGGACGATTCACCAAGTCGCTGATTTCGTTCAGCCCAATGGGCAATGTGAGTCAGCGACTGGTGACCACGCCACGCACGCTGGTTGTCTTGGGGGCAGCGACGGCCATCACGGTTTGGAACATCGTGTCGGTCGAGCGATCTGGCAATGACGAGGACGTGGTGACGATGCGTGCGCGCTCAAACCTGGGTTTCTTGCCGGACCTGCTCATGGACGCGATTCCCGCAGAAGCGAGAGACCGGGTGAGTGCAGCGGTGACCAAGGTGGTGGACGGGGCGCACCGATCCAGCGGCATCACCGTGGTGGATCTGTGTCGTGATGCGATGGGGGTGATTTTGTCCGCGCACCTTCATCTGGATGCCGGCGAGGATGCCAAGATCGTCGAAAAAGACCTTGGCGCGTTGATCGCGAAGCTGCCACCGGAATCAAAGCTGTTTCGCGCGGCGGCAGATGTGGTTTGCAAGCTCCACCCCAGGGGCAAGTCCAATGAGCAGCAGCGCCTGGGCACCCGTGACGTCACGGAAGCAGACGGCGCGTTCGCCATTGAGGCTCTGGGGTTTGTGCTTCGTGAGCTCGGCTGGGCACGATAGGCCTAGAACCGGCCTAGATACACAGCGTACGCATTTGCCAGTTTTCTGGTGTCGATCTTATTTTGGAGTCCTCGTTGGCAACCTCAACTCAACGTCCGGTTATTTTTGTGTCGTACAGCTGGTCTTCACCCGCACATGAAGATTTTGTTGAGTCCCTGGCTTCGAAATTGATGGCCAACGGTGTGATGGTTCGCCTCGACAAATGGGATCTGAAGGAAGGGCAGGACAAGTTTGCCTTCATGGAGAGCATGGTCACTGATCCCGACATCTCGAAAGTCCTGGTGATTTGTGACTCGCACTACAAGGCCAAGGCCGATGCGCGCAAGGGCGGGGTGGGCACCGAGACCGAAATCATTTCGGCGGAGATCTACGGGCAAGTCAAGCAAGAGAAGTTCATCCCCATCGTGGTGGAGTACGACGCCAACCGGCTGGCCGTGTTGCCCACTTTCATGAAGTCGAGGATATACATCGATCTGTCGAATGACGATGTCTATGGCGACGGCTTCGATCAGCTCTTGCGCGCCATCTACGATCGACCCAAGTACAAAAGGCCCGAGTTGGGGGCGGTGCCCGAGTTCCTGGATGATGAGCTGGCCACCGCGATTCCCGTGCGGGAGTTTCAGGCTCTTCGCAGCGCCACGGAGGAAGGCAAGGCCACGGCAGATGGCCTGGAAGCCGCTTACCTCAAGCGCTTTCAGATTGAACTTGGCAAGCTCCTGGTGCCCAAAGAGATCCCTGACTATGACGACGAAATCGTGGCGGCGATCGGCCGCGCGAAGCCCCTGCGGGATCAGTTCGATCAATACGTGTCCATGAAGGCGGCTTTTGCCCAAGACGCACCGAGGGCTTGTCGGCGGGTTCTTGAGTTGTTGGAGCACATCCTGGGCCTGCGCACTCCGCCTGAGGGCATGACTTCGTACCGTGAGGAGTGGTTCGATGTGTACCGCTTCCTGGGGTGGGAGTTCATGTTGTTGACCGTTGCGGCCTTGCTCCGAGAGCAAGCCTGGCAAACCCTGGATCACGTGTGCAGCGAGGTGTTCGTCTTTCACCGCAATGGTGACCAGCGTGATCGCAGCTTCCTGGAGTTCGAGCCGTATCTGCGCTCATTGGACGATAGGCGCAACAAGCGCCTGGGCCTGCGCCGCATCTCTGTCCAGACCGACATGATCCACGACCGCGTCAGCACGAGTGGTACGACGTTCACCGAGATGATGCAGGCTGACGTGTTCCTGAGCCTGCGCTCAGTGGTTCAGCAACCCGAGGGCCAGACAAGGGACTTCTGGTTCCCGCGCACGCTCTTGTATCTGGATGGCAAGCGCTTGCCGCTGTTTGTGAAGGCCGGTGGTGGTGCCATCAAATCGGGGATCCTGAAGGCACTTGGCGTGGCCGACGCAAAGGAGTTTGTCATTCGCTTTGAAAAGGTTGCAGCAGCCCTGAACAATTTTGAAAATTGGCGCATGGACGGCGAGTACATTGACTTGCGAACTGCAGCGAACGTGGCCCAGTTGTCCGTCTAGCACGTGGGCCTGGGCATGTTGTTAAACTAGTCTTCGCTGCCTGAGGCGTGCCGGGCAAATGCCGTCACCGGTCGGGTGATTTGTCCTTGTGACGATCGTCGTATGTGGGGTTCGCGTTCCCACCAGGCAGCACCATATCTTGAGTTTGGTTCGGGCCGACCAGTCCATTGTGTTGCCCAAAAATCAGGCGCCCCGAGAGCACGCTGGCGTTTCCTGGGTGTTGAATCGTTGGCCACTCAAAGTTATCCCCAGTTTTTGTGGATAACTCTTGGCGCGGCAGATCAGTGCATTGGGGCGACCCGGGCCATTTGCTCCCTGTGCATCGTTTTGATCATGGGTAGGGCTTGGTTCAACTCGCTGAAATGATTCAGCCCACCCCATTGCTCGACATCCCCGATCACATACAGACGATGCTTTGCCCGTGTGATCGCCACATTCAGCAGGTTGGGCTTGCCCGAGGCCCAGGCACGCGCCCCTGATCCGGCCTGTCCTGGGGCCGTGCCCAGTACCAGGAACACGATTTCTGCTTCCTTGCCCTGGAAGGTGTGCACGGTTCCGCACTCGATCTGGCCCAACCCTGCATCCTTGATCCGCTTGATGCAGGCGTTCTTGACCTTGCGAAACGGCGAGATCACGAACACCTTGGCGGCCTTGACCTTGCCCCCGGCCTTCCTGGCAGGTGTGAACGCCGGTTGCTGTTGAAGTTGGCGCAGGCAGTTCACCAGGACATGGAGTTCGTCTTCGATGACCGGATGGCTGGCGCGGGTGGCGCGCACGTCCAGCCAGGCGCTGTCACACAGCACGCAGGTGAACTTCGCTTTTTCAGGCTGGCCCAGATCGTCCACACGGCCATGCACCATCTGTTCGGCATAGGCAATGCGGTTGGCCACGTTGAACATGGGATCGTCGCAGCGGCGGTGCGTGCGCAAGGGCATGCCAGTCCAGATGGGCTTAGCCTTCTCCGTATCTACGACGGCGCCCGTGACTTGGGATGTGACCCAGGAGCCATGGCGTGTAACGCGGTCGGCCAGGGTCTGAACCGATTCGTCATTGGGTGACCACATGGGGTCTACGGCGTGGCGGCGGCGGAACTCTTCGACCAGCATCAAGGGCACGGTGAACACGGGTTCGATCTGCAAGGGATCGCCTACCAGCACCGCCCGCTGGCTGCGCCAGATGGCACCGGCTGCAGATTGCGGGGTGGCTTGTCCTGCTTCATCGATCAGCAGCCAGCCCAGGCTGTTCTGACCCATGCCAGCGAACAGACGGTCGAAGGAGGCGAGGGTTGTCGAGACCACCGGCACGATGAAGAACAAAGCGTCCCACAACAGGGGGCGCTGCTCCAGGGGCAGCTTGTCTTTCAGCGAACCGGTGAGCATGCCGTTGACGGCGCGCAGGTTGCCGATGAACTTGCCTGCGTTGGCCAGCACCGTCAGGCGGTGCAGTTCCATGGCTTGCAGGAAGATGCGGGCCCGCAGTGCATCCAGAGCGGGACTGACCGCCACCGACGCGCGATGGCGCTGATCGGCGGGCAGTTGCCAGAAACTGGCATCAGGGAAGTGCCGTGCCCCGGTGTCGTGTCCGGCTTTCAGCGCACGTTGGTGGCCCTGTAGTTCGCGCTCGGAACCCTGTAGTCTCAAGGCCTGGGCGCGGTGCACCTCGCGCTGTTGCTCAAGCCGTGCCTCGGCCACGGCGACATCCTGCGCCAATTGGGCCAGCGCTTCGGCGGCTTGCGCCAAGGCCAGCGTGGGCTCGACCAGCGTGGCGCGCAGCGCCTTCATGCGTTCGGTGTCTTGCCCAAACAAGGCGCACAGCTTGTCCCACAGTTTGGGCAGGCATTGCGAACGCGCCTGGTCGAGTGTGGCCCGGCGGGAATCGACCAAGGCATGCTGGATGGCCTTGTTGTCCTGAAGCTGCGCGAGGTGGCGGCTGGCTTGCTCAATCGCTTGCGCCTGGGCCTGCGCGGCATCACGCTGGGTATTCACCCGCTGCTGGCAGGCATCGATCCGCTGAGCCGCCTTTTCGGCCTGGAGCAAGACGCCACGGCGTGCATCGAAGTCACCCAGCAGCGCCAGGAAGGACTTCTTGGCCGCATGCCATTCGCCCTGATAGCGGGTGTAGTCGTTGCTGGCGGCTTCCAGCAGTTGTTTGATCGTCGGTGGCAACGGATCGACGGGTGTAGGCGTGGTGGCTTGAGCGGTCGCACTTGGGGCATCGCCTTCTTGAGCGTTGCCGGGCGATGGCGTTTCGGTGTTGGGTGCCTGACGTGGTTCATCCCGAAAAAAACCCCGGGCGAAAGAGCGGCGGTTGCCTGCATTGCCCAACGCGGCTGCAACCAAACCCCAGCAGTCGATGGGTTGCTTGTCGTCGTCCACCACCTTCTGGGCCGCGAACACCTCGCGGATCACCTCGTCAAAGTAGTTGGCTGAGGCAAAGTCGCTGTGCACCTTCGCGCGCGCAGGCAGCTCCTGCGTGATGTTCTTGACCGCGTTGTTGTTGGTGCTGGTCACAACGATGGATGAGCCACCCACCACCTTGGCCTTGAGCGGGAAGAAGTTCTTGCCCGCCACGCTCACACTGTCTTCGAACAGCTCGATGGGGCGGCTGAGCGCGGCAATCTTGCGCGCACGCTCGGTGACCACCTCGGCGATCACATCGCACAGCAAGGTGGTCTTGCCCGTGCCCGGTGGGCCATTGATGCCCAGCGTGCCGCCATCGCGCCCCAAGGTGCTGAGCACCTGGGCCACCGCAGCTTGCTGAGCCAGCACCAGTGGGGTCTCTGCTGAGGCTGGCCAACGTGCGCTGGGCAAGCGGGCCACGCTCACCAATTCACCCATGACCGCGTGGTCGTTCAGGATGTCGATGCGTTGTTCGGGCGCGATGGGCGCGCCCAGAAACGTGGTCAGGGCTTTGCCAAAGGGCTTGTTCTTGCCCGCCTGTGTGATCAGGCGGTTGAGGTCATCCAGGTAAAAGGAATTCAGGTAGTCCACCGCACTTTTGAGCCTGTCGTCAAGCTTCTTGCGTTTGACCCGTGCCACCTGAACCACCACCCGCCAGTCCAGGCCGGTGACATTTGCCCCTGGGCCCATCAGCTTGCACACGGTGCGCAACTCTTCGTCCAGATCGGTCCAGGTCAAGGGGCTTGGCGCTGGTGGGGTGTCGGGCTGGTCAGTGGGCGGCTTTAGCTGCGCGTCGGTGGCGACGGGCCGCAGGTGGTGGCGTCGTTGTCCGAACTCATCCGTGGCGCGTGCCAGTCGGGCATTGACGTTCTCCAGCGGCTCCGAATGCCACAGGGCATCGACCCCGTGGGCGAAGCTGGCAGGCAGGTAGCTGTCGAGCTTGGGGTGGCCATCTTCGTTGGCGACGAATGCGGCAAGCCAGCCGTTTCCGGTTGCGCGCTGGCGTTCGCGCTCACTGAGGTCTTCCCCGGGGAACACCGATTGCAGCATCAACCGGGAGAGGTCCTCCGTGTCGGCCACGCCCACATAGACGACATGGACGTAGCCATGCTCTTGTGTTGGCTGATAGTGAGGGTGTTGCCAAGGCAGGACATCGCCGCGTCTGAGCGTGACGATCTTGACCTGGTCGCTGCTGTCCTTGGCCGATGGTGCGGTCGGGATGTTGAAGACTTCCAGATCACGCCAGAAGCGCAGGACAGAAAGCGGAGCGGTAGCCGATGCGTTCAACGAAAGACCTCGTCGGTGAATATCGGCGCGTACTTACAGCGTGTCCTGACCGATCAAGCGTGGGTGATCTGCGCGCGTGGCAACCAGACCGAAACAGTGGAAATGGTACAGCGCTTCAAGCCAGGGCTGCGGCCCAAAGTCCTTTGTGGATCGAAGGGGGGAGGGGGCTTGATTGTTTGGGGGCGGTGCTTGTGGGGGCCGTAGAGGGGCAAGTTCACGACCTTGATTTCAGCGGGCCGGATGAGATTCTGAATGCATGGACACGCACAAGGCATGTCCCTTAACCGTGCAGGAGCCCCCCATGAAATTCACCAAGGCAGAGATCGATGCCGTGATTGCAGCATCCCCCCGTACCACCGCGCCCTTGAACAAGCTGGTGCTGTCGGCAGACCATCAGGTGCGCTCAGGTGGCAGCACCAGCAAGATGAGCATCGCCGAGTTGGCTGCGTCCATCCTGGACTGCGGCGTGTTGCAGAACCTGATCGTCGTCAAGGGCCCGCGTGGCATGTTTGAAGTGTGCGCCGGTGGCCGCCGCCTGGAGTCGCTGAACTTGCTGATGAGCAATGGCGACATCCCCGATAACTACCCCGTACCCATCCTCATCGTGCCCGCCGACAAGGCGCTGATGGCCAGCCTGTCCGAGAACATCTTCCATGTGCCCATGCATGCCGCCGACGAGTACCTGGCCTTCTCGCGCCTGTTGGGCGAGGGCAAGTCCGTCGAGACAGTGGCTGCGGCCTTTGGTGTCACGCCCCTGGTGGTCAAGCGCCGCATGAGGCTGGCAAGCGTGTCGCCCAGGCTGATGGACGAGTTCAGGGCGGATGACATCAGCCTGGAATGCCTGATGGTGCTGGCCTCGGTCGATGACCACGAGAAGCAGGAGCAGGCCTGGGCTGGCTTGCCGCAATGGAACCGCCGCCCCGACTACTTGCGGCAATTGCTGACGCAGGGCGACATCGAGTCCGACCGTGACCCGGTGGCGAAGTACGTGACGCTCAAGGCCTACGAGAAGGCCGGTGGGCCCACACGCCGTGACCTTTTCAGCGACGATGACAAGAAGGCTTACCTGCTGGACGCGCCATTGCTGGAACGTCTGGCCGTGGAGAAACTCAACAAGAAGGCCAAGCAGGTGCGTACCGAAGGCTGGAAATGGGTGGATGTGCGGGTGCGCTATGACCGTGACGAGTACACCGGCCATGCCGAGTTGCGCAAAGTCCGGCGCGAACCCACAGAGCAAGAGGCCACCGCGCTGGCGGAATTGGAAGCTGCGATGCAGGCTGTGCAACAACGCCTGGATGTGCTGGAAGACATGGACGGCGATGACGCCGACCAGGATGACGGCGCGGCATACCAGGAGCTTGAAGGCGAGCAAGCAGCCTTGCAACAGCGGATCAAGGTCATCGAAGACGAACTGAGTGTGTGGCCTGCCGATCTGATGGAGCAGGCCGGGTGCGTGGTCCACGTGGGGCACAACGGCGCGGCCACGGTGAAATGCGGTCTGATCCGCCCGGAGGACCGCAGCGTGGTGGCCCATGTCCTGACGCGGGGCGCAGGGCAGGCAGGCGAGGGCGGTTTGCAAGGCGACATGTTGTCCGGTGCACCGGCCAAGGGTCGCCCGGTTCACTCCGACAAGCTGATGCGCCGCCTGACGGCACACCGTGTCGCCGCCGTGCAGGCCGAATTGATTGCGCGCCCGGACGTGGCCCTGGTCGCGCTCACGGCTCAGTTAGCCCAGAAGCTGTTCCTGAGCCGCGACTACCGCTACCACCAGCACCCACAGGTGCTGGATGTATCGGTCACGGACAGCCAGTCTGCACTGCAGTCCGCAGCCGATGACATCGAGGCAAGCCCGGCATGGCTCCGCTTGGAGGCTGAGCGCAGTGCCTGGGCGCAGAAACTGCCGCAAGATCTGGATACCGTGTTCCCCTGGTTGCTGGCACAAGATCAAGCCACGGTGCTCCAACTGCTGACCGTGGTGGTTGCCTGTTCAGTCACTGGCATTCAGGGCGTGGAGTCACCCACCCAACGCACTGACACGCTGGCACAGGCTTTGGGTCTGGACATGCGCCGCTGGTGGACAGCCAATGGCCCTTCCTACCTGAACCATGTGTCCAAGAGCCGCGTGGTGGACGTGGTCACCGAGGCGGTGGACATCAACGCGGCAGCGCCGCTGGCAGGTATGAAGAAGGATGCCGCAGTGGTGGCCGCTGAGTTGGCCTTGGCGGGCTCCGGTTGGTTGCCGCCATGCCTGCGGGGCCAAGCTGCCTCGGTTGCGACGACAGGCGAAGGCGGGGCTGCCAGCCTGGACGATTCCCATTCTGAGGCCGATGAACTCGCGGAGTCAGCGGCCTGAGGCTCACAGAGCTTTTCCAACCAACCCGGCGCAGGCAAGGGCTCTGCGCCGTTGGCGTTGGTCACGCCCGCTCTGGCGGCGCGTCGTCCATGCCATCCGCATCACGTGATCCAGGATGGCGCTGCACTCGCACCGCACCAAGGTAGGCCCCCGAAGCGCGTATGCGCGCATGCCCGGCCAATCTGGACACGGATTGCCTGGCCTGACGGTCAAGTTCCGGTGGCACCATCTGCCCGCCACGCACCGGGGGTGGGGTTCCTACAAGGGCCTCATAGTGACCGATCAACACCTCATGGCGCAGGCCGTGGGCGGTCACCCCGCGTTCGCGCACGGTGATGCCGAACTTGGTCAACACGTAGTCAAAGTGCCTGAGGTTCTTGCGCAGGTCATGGGCGGGGTTGCCCATGTGGGCATCCTGGCTGCTGACCACGCCCTGCGCGAATGCTACGGCGGCAAGCCGCGCAGGGCTGTCCAGCGGGATGTGGCGCACCCGGCCTCCCTTGCCCTTGATCCTGGCGTACCGATCAGCCAACTTGTCCTCGGGCGGCAGGCCCGTGGACTCGAAGGGCACGACGCTCTCAAACGGCCGAAACAGCACCGATTCCTTGCGGCGCAGGCCCATGGCGCGGATCAATCGCAACGAAGCCCCCACAAAGCGGTCATGGTCACAGACCTGGGTGATCACGGCGTCGATGTCCACCCCATTTGCCGACCAACCTTTATCCCGGCTGGCGTACTCATGGCGCTGGTATTCGTCAACGCTCAGGCCGTAGTGGTCCGGTGATCGCACGAAGCCATGCTTGCCCATCCACATGGCCAGGCCTCGCAGAAAGCTCAGGTAGGTCTGGATCGTCGCCGGGGCCAGGTGCTCCTGCTGCCAGACCTGCACCATGGCCCGGATGTGCTTTTGCCCCAGGTTGCGCGGGTCAGGCACCGTCTTGAACCCGGCCTTTGTCCTCAAGTCCCGAAAGAATCGGCGCAGGAACTGGGCGCGCTCTTGCCGTGTCTTGTGTGAGACGGTCTTGGCCATCGAGGTGTGCAGGGCGTTGAACAGTTCGATCAGCACTTCCAGCACCTTGAGCGGCGGCGTCTTGCCCGTGGGGTAGTGGGCAAGGATGTCCTGGGGTGACTTGCCCGCCCAGCTTTGACGGCGTGCGGGCTGGTGCTGGCTTGAGCGTCCAGGGCTGGATGCTTCCTGAACCCGGCTCCGTGATGATCTGGGCCTTGTGGATCGAGTGATGGATGAGTCAGACATGATGTGTGCCCATGGTCAAGGGCCCGCCGCCCGAACAGCGGGTTGGTCGTGAGTGAAGGTTGAATCCCATGGAGATCGCCGATGGCGCGGATTCCGTCGCCCCATCGGGTCGTGGTCAAGCATTCAGCGCCGCACGCGACCACGACTGGTGCGGCGCCTACCCAAAGGTTTGTCGGTCGGTGTGCCTGCGTTGATGCATCGACACCGGCCAACTCGGTCTTTCTTAAAAACGAAACGGGTGATCCGTCCCAGTCGTGCATTTCTGCAGCCGTGGGGTTGGTGATGCCGGTTTGCCTCTGGGGCATGGGCGGCATCGGCGCGGAGGTCTGGCCTCTCGCGTCTGTGGTGGATCAGTTCTGGATTCGGAGCGCCATCCACTCGCATGGGTCCACCCCTGACCGAAAGTCCAGGGCGGTGCCGAGTTCATGAGCGAGGTCGCACGGGGAGCCTAAAGAGGCAAACACAACCGTGCGGTGCGCCGAGGCGCGTGCTCAAGGGATGGCGGGAACAGCGGTTCAGCATCGGGTGCCGACTGCGTGCTCGAAGACCATGGCGCGTTTCAGGAACGCCCAACTCAGGGAGTTGGCGGGGCCATCGGTGCATGCACTGCGAAGAAGACCTCAGGGCCATCACCTCAGGGGCGATGGCGAATTCCGGTTCAAGGACCAGAGCTTGGAGGGCAGGTAACGACTGCGACGCCTTTTGCTCCATCAGGAGCAGAGCCAGGACGGCTCTCGGGAATCTGTAGT
>JAZJZP010000114.1:14154-15568 GCA_040389805.1 Pseudomonadota bacterium | reverse complement strand
CCCGCACATGCCAGTGCGCTTGGCGGCAGAAGCCCGGCGGTTTACGTGGTTGGTCGATGTGCTGTACGATCGGCGCGTTAAGCTGGTGATTTCGGCGGAAGTGCCGCCGGAGCAGCTCTACACCGAAGGGCCGCTCTCGCACGAATTTCCACGCACGGTGTCTCGCCTCGTTGAAATGCAGTCCAAGGAATACCTGAGCGAAGAAAAGCGCAACGTCGATACGTCGTTGACGTGATGGTTCACACGTCAACGCCGTAGAGGTGGCCTTGGCACCAGTACGCTGTCAGTTCGAGGACTCGACCCTCACCAGCGCGAGCGAGAGGTTGTCACCACCCGCACGGGCTCGGTGACGTGCCTTGCCAACCAACATTTCTGCGGCCTCGCGGGGCGTGAGGGTATGCACGATCGCCCCCAGTTCTTTGGGCGTGAAGTAGTGCCAAAGGCCGTCGCTGCAGGCAAGTAGCGAGTCGCCTACTTCGAGTTGATGAATGTGCAGGATGGTGGTGGGTGGGTCTTGCTGTGTGCCAAGGCAGCCCGTGAGCAAGTTGGACTGCGGGTGGACGTTGGCTTCGTCTTCAGTGATCTGGCCTTCGCTGACCAGTCGCTGCACGTAGGAGTGGTCCAGCGTGCGGCTGATCATCTCTGGTCCACGAAAGTGATAGACGCGTGAGTCGCCCGCATAGGCGATGGCGGCTGACAGATCCGGGTTGATGATGAAGGCGGCGACCGTGCTGTGAGGCTCTTCCTCAAAAGCCATGGCCGTGAGCTTGATCATCAGGTGGGCTTCTTCCACCAGTTGCTGCAGGTTTTGTCCGGCCTCGTCCTTGGAGGGGACGTAGCGGTCAAAAACCTGCCGTGCCGTCATGATGACCTGGTCAGAGGCTTTTCGGCCGCCGCTCTTGCCCCCCATGCCATCGGCCACCACGGCCAACAGACAGCCGGGAACGCGGGGATGAGGAAGGATTTCGACCTGATCTTGCTGGTAGGGCCGATCGCCTCGATGGATGCCTGTGGCGGCCACGAGCCGATAACTGGTCGGTGTGAAAGTCATATGAAAACTATAATCCCTAATTGATTGGGGACGGGGACCGGCGAGTCCTCGGGTCATCCCTTGTTTCGGCGCCTGATACCGTGTACTGTTGCGTTTCTGATGCAAGAAAACCTTCGCTCCCCCCCTCGCCAATTGATCGAACTCCGCATGGAGCACGCTGATCTTGACAGTTTGATCGATCTTGCGGGTGATCAAACCCCCGTGGATGACCTGACTTTGCGCCGTCTTAAGAAACGACGGCTGTTGCTGCGCGATCAGATTTCACGCCTCGAAATGATGCTGGAGCCCAAAGAGCCCGCTTGACGGCGGACGGTGGCTTGGTGTCTGGTCATGAGCCAAACAGGCGTCTTTGTTCGAGCAGGT
>JAZJZP010000114.1:13915-14144 GCA_040389805.1 Pseudomonadota bacterium | reverse complement strand
AACCACGCCGTGCACATGAGTGAGTGCCTGGCGGTGGTTCAGTCCATAGGCCGATGCCATGGACAGCGCGTTCTCAATGCTAGAGACCGCGCCTTCGGATCCGACCACCATGGACTGGTAACCCAAGGCTTGACCTGTGGGCAGGACATCGAAAGCGGGCGACAAGATGTAGTTCTGGGCATCGGTCACGATCAAGGCATGGTTTTTTTCGTGATCGTCGGCGTTGCGG
>JAZJZP010000114.1:1913-13905 GCA_040389805.1 Pseudomonadota bacterium | reverse complement strand
CGCTTCACGGCAACAGCGATGCCGCGTGCCAACTGGATCGGGCGGGTTTCAGCAACCGTGATGTTCGCTTTGGCGGCCAAGGTCATGGTCGCGTGTTCAACCAAAGGGGCGCAGGACTGGTCGGCCTCGTCAAACTTCAACACCCACTCATGGCCGTCCATTTGCAAGAGCGCTTTGGGTCGGGCGCCGCCCATCGTGGCGCCAGGGGCGCTCCAGCAGGCGAATGATGCGCTCACCCCACCGATCGGGGCGTGCATCGTCGATGGCCCCGACGGCAGCGTCTTTTTCGCGGGGAAGGTGCTCGATGTCGATCAGCGGCAGGTCTTCGCTGAGTGGGAATCCGCTTTGCAGCCAGTCAGCTCGGTAGTGGAGGGACACGCCCCGTGCTGATTGCACAAGGTGGAGATCGCCCACGAGGACGGGGCGGTCAGGTCGACCGAGATACCACAGGAACAAAGTATCGACGACCTTGTAGTTTGATCCTCGGGTCATGGTGTTTTGGCCTTTCGGGCCAACCGCGCTTCGATGGAGGCTTGCGAGCGCACGGCACGTGTGCGAATGGCGGCCCGCACATCCAGTTCGAGCGCACCAAGATCCAGGTCGGGGGCCGCGATATCGCCCAGGGCGTTTGCACGGCCCATCATCCACAAGGCGGTGACGTAAACCCCGACGCTCACGCTGGGGTCTCCACGCTCCATTCTGATCAAGGTGGGTACCGACACGCCGATGCGTGCGGCCCACTGGCGCTGGGGCTCCTTGCGTCGCACCCGAGCGATCGCCAAATGCTCTCCTAAGCGGAGCAGGGCATTGGCTGCCTCAGGAGGCAATGCCGATAGGGATCGGTGATGCCTTGGACATGCATAAACTTTATCTCTTTTGGCTATTTTGAGCAAGTTTATGTGTGTTGAGCTGATTTTAAGCTTTGGATGCGATTGCATCCAGCAGGTCTGTTTCAAGCAGCAGTTGAGACTTGTCCTGGCTTAACCCAGGGCCGGTGACCAAGAAGGTGTCTTCAACCCGCTCACCCAAGGTGCTGACCTTGGCCAGTTGCACGTTGACCTGATGACGTGCCAGCACGCGTGCAATGACGTAGAGCAGGCCAGATCGGTCGCTGGCCGAGACACTCAAAAGCCAGCGCTGCGCGCGCTCGTCGGGACGCAGGCTGACCCGCGGGGGTATCGGGAAGGACTTCACCCGGCGCGATAGCCTGCTCAGGCTGGGTTCGTGCATGGGCTGGTCCGATGCAGAGGCTTCGGCCAATTGGGTTTCAACCAGCGCAATCAGGTCGCGGTAGTGCACGCCCTCATGCAGGGCATTTTGGGCGGACATGATCTGGAAGGTGTCCAGTGCATAGCCGCTGCCTGAGGTGTGGATTTTGGCGTCTTGAATGGTGAAGCCGGCCCGGTCAAAGTAGCCGCAGATGCGTGCAAACAAATCAGCACGGTCGGGGGCATACACCAGCACCTGCAATCCTTCGCCTGCGGATGACAAGCGCGCACGCACGATGGGTTTGGGGGTGTCTACCAGTTGCCACAGGGATCGGGTGTGCCAGGCAATGTCGGGCGCGTCGTGGCGAGCAAAGTAGCTCATGTTCAGCGTCTTCCACAGGGCCTGTTCGCTACCGTCTGGCAGTTGGTACAGGGCCAGCGAGTGCCTGGCCTGCTGTTTGCGCGCCTCGATTTCAGCGTCCATGTGCGGGCGCGCGCCACCCAGGGCCCGCAGCGTGAGTCGGTACAGATCTTCGAGCAGTTTGCCTTTCCAGGCATTCCAGACTTTGGGGCTGGTGCCGCGGATGTCGGCCACGGTGAGCAAATACAAGGCGGTGAGGTTGCGCTCGCTGCCCATGCGCTTGGCAAAGGCCATGATCACATCGGGATCGCTCAGGTCTTCCTTTTGGGCCACGCGTGACATGGTGAGGTGCTCGCCAACCAAAAATTCGACCAGTTTCGAATCCTCCGGCGCCACGCCGTGGGCCTTGCAGAATTTGCGCACTTCCTGGATTCCCAGGACAGAATGGTCCCCGCCACGGCCCTTGGCCACGTCATGAAACAGCGCGGCGATGTAGAGCAACCAGGGCTTGTCCCACTCGGAGGCCAACTGGGTGCAAAACGTGTATTCGTGGGCGTGCTCCGGGATGAAAAAACGCCGCACATTGCGCACCACCATGAGGATGTGCTGGTCCACGGTGTAGACGTGAAACAGATCGTGCTGCATCTGGCCGACGATGCGCCGAAAGACCCACAAGTAGCGTCCCAGCACGGAGGTCTGATTGAGCAAGCGCATGACCCGCGTGTGGCCTTGCGGCGCCTTCAGGATGGCCATGAAGGTCTGGTGGTTGACGGGGTCGCGGCGAAAATCGCCGTTCATCAGGTCGCGGGCGTTGTATAGGGCGCGCAGGGTGCGGGCCGACAGGCCTTTGAGCGTGTTGTCCAGTTGCAGGGTCAAAAAGGTCTGCAAGATGGCGTGTTGATCACGCTGGTAGAGGTCATCGCTGGCAACCTCCAGAAAGCCGCTGCGGTCCAGAAACTGATCATTGATCGGACGCATCGGGGCGTCTTGCGAGCCATGGATGCGCTCTTCAATGTTGAGCATCAAAATCTGGTTGAGCTGGGTGACGGCGTTGGCGGCCCAGTAGTAGCGGCGCATCAAGGCTTCGCTGGCGCGCAGGGCCTTGGTGTTGGTGTAGCCAAAGCTTTCGGCGACGGATGTTTGTAGGTCAAAGACCAGGCGGTCTTCACGGCGGCCAGCCAGCAGGTGCAGCCGGGCTCGGATCAGCTTGATCAGGCCTTCGTTGCGGTGCAGCTGGCGGGCTTCAAAGGCAGTGAGCAGGCCTTTGGCGGCCATCTCGTGCCAAGTCTTGCCCAGGCCTGCGGCGCGGGCGACCCACAGGACCACTTGCAGGTCGCGCAGGCCGCCGGGGCTTTCTTTGCAGTTGGGCTCCAGCGCGTACGGGGTGTCTTCGAACCGGGTGTGGCGCTGGCGCAGCTCCAATGTTTTGGCGCGCAAAAACGCGGGCACATCGAGGTGCGCAAAGGTGGCGTCGTGCAACTCTTCAAAGCGGGCTTTGGAGCCACACAAAAAGCGCGCTTCCAGCAGTGAGGTTTGTACGGTTACATCGCGCTGTGCTTCTTCGCTGCATTCTTCAACACTGCGCACGCTGGAACCAATGTCCAGGCCCAGATCCCAGCAAGCGCTGATGAAGCCTTCTACGCTTTGGGCCAGGCTGTCGTCACCCGCGACCGAGGGAGACAGCGGCAGCAGCACCAGCACATCAATGTCGGAATACGGAAACAGCTCTCCGCGCCCGTAGCCACCCACCGCCACCAGCGAGGCCCCTTTGGGCAGGCTGTAGTGATCCCACAGTTGCACCAGGGTGTGGTCCACCAGTTTGGACAAGTTGTGCAGCAGGCGTGTGGCCGACGAGGTGGTCGCCCGGCTGTCGCCAAACTGCTTTAACAACTCAGCTTTGGAGGCGCGAAACTGGCTGCGCAGGGCCGCGATGTCCAGCGTCATGAATTCAGGCGGATGCTGCTTGTGCTGCCAGGATGAAGTCGGGAATCGGTGGACTGCCGCTGGAGAGCGTCAACACTTCATAGCCGGTCTCGGTGACCAGGATGGTGTGCTCCCACTGCGCTGACAGAGAGCGGTCTTTGGTGACAATGGTCCAGCCATCGCCCAGGGCTTTGATGTCGCGCTTGCCCGCGTTGACCATGGGCTCAATGGTGAAGGTCATGCCCGGCTTGAGCTCTTCCATCGTGCCGGGGCGGCCGTAGTGCATCACTTGGGGTTCTTCGTGAAAGCGTTGGCCAATGCCATGGCCGCAGTATTCACGCACCACCGAGCAGCCCTGGTTTTCAACGAAGGTCTGGATGGTGTGGCCAATGTCGCCCAGGCGCACGCCGGGTTTGACCTTGGCAATGCCGCGCCACATGGATTCATAGGTGATGGCGCACAGGCGTTTGGCCGCAATCGAGCCTTCACCAATGATGAACATGCGACTGGTGTCACCATGCCAGCCGTCTTTGATGACGGTGATGTCAAGGTTGACGATGTCGCCGTTTTTGAGGGCCTTTTCATTGGGGATGCCGTGGCAGATCTGCTGATTGACCGAGGCGCAAATGGATTTGGGATAGGGCTTGTGGCCGCCCGGCGCGTAGTTCAGCGGTGCCGGAATGGTGCCCTGAACATCGACCATGTAGTCGTGGGCAAGTTTGTCCAGCGCCTCCGTGGTGACGCCGTGAACCACGAACGGGGTGAGGTAGTCGAGTACCTCGGAGGCCAGACGGCCTGCGACTCGCATGGCGTCGATTTCGGCGCCGGTCTTGATGGTGATGCTCATAGGGCCGTGATTATCCCGATTTCGGGCAGCACTTGCGCAGAGGGGGTCATCAGAAAAGAACCAGAAGTGGTCTCCAGCCGACTAAAATGCCGGGTTTCCTCGCACGCCAGTCCAACGAAAGCCCCCTGAGGGCCCCCACGCCGTGACCGATCGCACCCAACACCTGATGCATTTTGAGGGCGGCAACGCCCTGGCCCCCCACCAAGTTCAGGCTTTGTTGCCCAAGCTGCAGGCCCTCAACCCCAAAATCACGGGCGTGCACGCGCGCCATGTGCATTGGGTGGCCGTCGATCACGCCTTGTCGGGCGCTGAGGCCGACAAGCTCAGTGGTCTGCTGACCTATGGCGACCCCTATGAGGGGCCGGTTGACGGTGATTTGATCGTGGTGGCACCGCGCCTGGGTACGGTATCGCCCTGGGCCTCCAAGGCCACCGACATTGCGCACAACTGTGGTTTGAGCATCCGCCGGGTTGAGCGGGTGACCGAATACCGCCTGACACTCAAGTCCGGGTTGTTGGGCTCGCTCACCGGGGGCAACAAGCCCTTGTCGCCTGACGACCTGCAGGCGGCCGCCGCCTTGCTGCACGACCGCATGACCGAAAGCGTCATGCTGAGCCGTGAAGACGCTCGCCACCTGTTTGACGAAAAACCCGGTCAGCCCATGGAGCACGTGGACGTGCTGGGGCAGGGCCGTGCCGCCTTGGAGCACGCCAACAAGACGTTTGGCCTGGCCTTGTCGGATGACGAAATCGATTACCTCGTCAACGCCTTCACCGGCCTCAAGCGCAACCCGACCGACGTTGAGTTGATGATGTTTGCGCAGGCGAACAGTGAGCACTGCCGCCACAAGATTTTCAATGCCGAGTTCACGATTGACGGGCAGGCGCAGGCCTTGTCGATGTTCGGCATGATCCGCAACACTGAAAAGCTCAACCCGCAGCACACCATCGTGGCCTATTCCGACAATGCGTCGGTCATGCAGGGGCACACGATTGAGCGCTGGATGCCCTCGGGCTACACCAACGCCCCGCAGTACGCGGCCACGACCGAGTTGGCCCATGTGCTGATGAAGGTCGAAACCCACAACCACCCCACCGCGATTTCTCCGTATCCCGGCGCATCGACGGGCGCGGGCGGCGAGATCCGTGACGAAGGCGCGACGGGGCGTGGCTCACGGCCCAAGGCCGGTTTGACGGGCTTTTCGGTGTCCAACCTGCACTTGCCCGGCACCAATGAGCCCTGGGAGCAGCACCCGCTTGGCAAGCCCGAGCACATTGCCAGCCCGCTGCAGATCATGATTGACGGCCCCTTGGGCGGTGCGGCGTTCAACAATGAATTTGGCCGGCCCAACCTGGCGGGTTACTTTCGGGTCTATGAACAGAGCGTGGGGCAGGGCGATCAAGCCATTCGCCGCGGTTATCACAAGCCCATCATGATTGCCGGTGGTCTGGGCACGATTCGTGATGACCAGACGCACAAGATTCAGTTCCCGGCTGGCACCTTGCTGATTCAGTTGAGTGGCCCGGGCATGCGCATCGGCATGGGCGGCAGTGCGGCCAGTTCGATGGCGGCGGGCACCAACGCCGCCGATCTGGACTTTGATTCGGTTCAGCGTGGCAACCCTGAAATTCAGCGTCGCGCTCAAGAGGTCATCAACCATTGCTGGGGTCTGGGCGCACACAACCCGATTCTGGCCATCCACGACGTGGGCGCGGGCGGCATCTCCAACGCCTTCCCTGAGTTGGTCGATGGCGCAGGCAAGGGCGCCCGGTTTGACCTGAGCAAGGTGCCGCTTGAAGAGTCCGGCATGGCACCCAAAGAGATCTGGTGCAACGAGAGCCAGGAACGCTATGTGATGGCGATTGCGCCCGAGAGCCTGCCAATCTTCCGGGCCATGTGCGAGCGTGAGCGTTGCCCCTTTGGCGTGGTCGGTGTCACCACCGATGTCTGCCAGCTGGTGCTGGAGGACAGCACCCAGCCCCAGGCCGACAAGCCGATCGACATGCCCATGGACGTGCTGCTGGGCAAGCCGCCCAAGATGCACCGTGATGTCAAGAGCGTGGTCCACGCGACCGATGAGTTGACGCTCACAGGCGTGGCCTTGGATCAGGTGGCACTTGATGTGCTGCGCCACCCCACCGTGGCGAGCAAGCGCTTTTTGATCACCATTGGCGACCGCACCGTGGGCGGCATGAACCACCGCGACCAGATGGTCGGCCCTTGGCAAGTGCCCGTGGCCGACTGCGCGGTGACCATGGCCGACTTCAAGGGCTTTGCCGGCGAAGCCATGAGCATGGGCGAGCGCACACCGCTGGCCGCCGTGAATGGCCCCGCCTCTGGCCGCATGGCCGTGGCCGAGGCCATCACCAACTTGCTGGCCGCCCCCATTGAGCTGACCCGCGTGAAGCTGTCCGCCAACTGGATGGCCGCGTGTGGCGAGCCGTGGGCATGGAGCTGTGTCCCGCCTTGGGCGTGTCCATTCCGGTGGGCAAGGATTCGCTGTCGATGCGCACGCGCTGGTCTGACGGTGCTGACACGAAGCAGGTCACCGCGCCCGTGTCCCTGATCGTCACGGCCTTTGCCTCGATCGACGATGTGCGGCCAACGCTGACCCCTCAGTTGATCACCAGCGAAGGCGGTCAGGCCCTGGATAGCAGCCTGATTTTGATCGACCTGGGCCAGGGCCAGAACCGGATGGCGGGCTCGATCCTGTCGCAGGTCTTGAATCAGTTTGGTCAGGCTGTGCCCGACCTCGACAACCCCGAGTTGCTCAAGCAAACCGTGCTGGCCGTCAACGTGCTGCGCGCCCAAGGCAAGCTGCTGGCCTACCACGACCGCGCCGATGGCGGCCTGTGGGCGACGGCCTGCGAAATGGCCTTTGCCGGCCACACGGGGGTCAGCCTGAATGTGGACATGCTGGTCCTTGAGGGCGACGGCATCAGCGACAGCCGCGCCGACATGGGCGACTCCAAGAACTGGGTTGGCCAAGTGGGTGAGCGGCGCAATGAGTTGACGCTCAAGGCCTTGTTCAGCGAAGAGCTGGGCGTGGTCCTGCAAGTGCGCACCGCTGACCGCGATGCCGTGATGCAAACACTGCGCGAGCATGGCCTGTCCAAGCACAGCCATGTGATCGGCAAACCCAATGCCAAGGGCGTGGTCGAAGTGTGGCGTGACGCCAAAGCGGTGTTCAGTGCCCCCTTGCTTGACCTGCACCAGACCTGGGACGACGTGAGTTGGCGCATTGCGCAGCTGCGCGACAACCCCGCCTGCGCCGACAGCGAGCACTCGTTGGTGGGCCAAGCCAACGACCCTGGTCTGCATGTGCACCTGAGTTTTGACTCCACACAAAATGTGGCCGCGCCCTTCATCAACAAGACCCGGCCCAAGGTGGCCATCTTGCGTGAACAAGGCGTCAACAGCCATGTGGAAATGGCCTACGCCATGCACCTGGGTGGCTTTGACACCTTTGACGTGCACATGAGTGACCTGCACGCCGGGCGTGCTTGTCTGGACCAGTTCCAGGGCTTCATTGCTTGCGGTGGTTTTAGCTACGGCGACACCTTGGGCGCCGGTGAAGGCTGGGCGCGTTCCATCATGTTCAACCCCCAACTGGCCGAGCAGTTCGCCGGCTTCTTTGGCCGCACGGACACCTTTGCCCTGGGCATCTGCAATGGCTGCCAGATGATGGCAGCGCTCAGCAACCTGAAGTCCATCATCCCGGGCGCGCACGACTGGCCCAAGTTCACGCACAACCAGAGCACCCGCTTTGAGGCGCGCTTGAGCCTGGTCGAAGTGCTGGAGAGCCCGTCCTTGTTCTTCTCAGGGATGGCGGGCAGCCGTCTGCCGATCGCCGTGGCCCATGGCGAAGGCTTTGCTGACTTTTCGCAGCGGGGCAATGCCACCGCCGTCAAGCAAGCCATGCGCTTTGTGGACCACACGGGAGCCCCGACCGAGGTCTACCCGCTCAACCCCAACGGCAGCCCCGGTGGGTTGACGGGTGTGACGACGGCCGATGGTCGCTTCACGGCCATGATGCCCCACCCTGAGCGCGTCTTCCGCAATGCTCAACTGAGCTGGACCAGCGGCGACAAGAGTGATCACAGCCCCTGGTTGCGCATGTTCCAGAACGCGCGCAAGTGGGTGGGCTGAGCGCTTTAGGCGGGCAGTAGCGTCACGGTTAGTGGCGCGCTGCCTGCCGCAATGGCCAGCAATCGGTCGATATTGGGATGCTTGCCGGGGTGAAGCCGGGCGTCCTCGGTGTGCTCGGCGTAGATGTCCAGCGCAGCCAGGGACGCGTCGCTGTTGATGCTCCCGTGGATCTGCGCCATGGCGGCATACACCGCCAGAGAGCCCGCCTGACCGGGCTTGTTCTCGATGGTGGCGACCACCTGGCCATCAGGGCTGCTCAATTGCAGTCCAGCCAGGTGAGCGACGGACGGGAGTTGTTTGAGATTTTCGGCAAAGTTCATGGGTTGGTATTCAAATGAGATGCGTGCAATAGGCTGAAATTGTAATCAGCAGGGACCGCGCACAAGGCGAGTGCATCAGAGTCGGGGGCGTGTTAGATGGCCTGATTTTTTGGGGTTGAAGCTCCCCCACAAGGGGTGGTGGCGCGATAAACCGCATGGCAGACTACTGTATATGCATACAGATGTTAAGGGGCCGTACAGGTCGCCAAATCCCTCAGTTGAGTTGCCGCCTCTGCAGGCTCCCCGCTTACTCGATCAGGTCCGAGAGCGCATACGCTACCTGCACTACAGCATCCGTACCGAAGAGGCCTATGTCTACTGGATCAAGGGCTTCATTCAGTTTCATCAGCTGCGCCACCCGCGCGAGATGGGCATCCGGGAGGTCGAGCAGTACCTCACTCACTTGGCCACCAACCGAGGGGTGGCTGCGTCAACCCATCGTCAGGCCATGTCGGCCTTGCTGTTTCTGTTTGACAAGGTGTTGGGCATTGATGTGCCGTGGCTGGGGGACATCGGTCGACCCAAAGGCAGCCGCAAGCTCCCGACCGTGCTCACCCCTGCCGAAGTCACGCAGTTGCTGACGGCCTTCGAGCCGAAATATCGTTTGGTGGGGCAGCTGCTCTACGGCACAGGCCTGCGACTGATGGAGGGGCTGCGCCTGCGCATCAAGGACATTGATTTTGACCACCGGGCCATCATCGTCCGCGATGGCAAAGGCGGTAAGGACCGCATGGTCATGTTGCCCGACCGGCTGGTTCAAGGTTTGCGAGAGCAGATGGGTCATGCCCGGGTCCTGTGGGAACAAGACCGGAGAGAAGGCGTGGCCGGGGTCTGGATGCCAGGCGCTCTAGAGGTCAAGTATCCCAGGCAGGGGCTAACGTGGGCTTGGCAATGGCTGTTCCCGGCAGCGGCTGTCTCGGTGTGCCCGCGCACGGGGGTGATGCGTCGTCACCATGAGCAGGATCAAACGATTCAGCGCGCCTTCAAACGGGCGCTGGGCCTGTCGCAATTGGCGAAACCGGCGACGCCACATACGCTGCGGCATTCGTTTGCCACGCACCTGCTGCAGGCCCGCTACGACATCCGCACGGTGCAAGAGTTGTTGGGGCACTCCGACGTGAGCACCACCATGATCTACACCCATGTCCTCAAGGTGGGTGGCGGTGGCGTGCAAAGTCCGCTGGATGTTCTGAAATCGATACTATCGACATGAGCATGAATTTATCCAAGCCCAAAAGCCCACGGTTCAACCGACTGGACACCGTGCGTGGTGTTGCGTTGGTGTGGATGGCGGTCTTCCATTTTTGCTTTGACCTCAGTCACAACCGGCTGGTCGCGTTTAATTTGTACACCGACCCATGGTGGACGACGCAGCGCACCTGCATCTTGTCTTTGTTCTTGTTGTGCGCCGGGGCAGGGCAGGCAGTGGCCACGGCGCAAGGGCAGTCCTGGTCGCGCTTTTGGCGTCGCTGGGCCCAGATCGCTGGGTGTGCCGCGCTGGTGTCGCTGGGGAGTTGGTTCATGTTTCCCCACTCGTTCATCTACTTTGGCGTGCTGCATGGCATGGCGGTGATGCTGATCGTGGCTCGCCTGAGTGCGTCGCTGGGGGCTTGGTTGTGGCCCCTGGGGGCCGTCGCGGTGAGCTTGCCCCTGTGGATTCAACACCCATTTTTTGACAGCCGCACCACCAACTGGATTGGTCTGGTGACCCACAAGCCCTTCACGGAGGACTACGTGCCACTGCTGCCGTGGTTAGGGGTGATGTGGTGGGGGCTGGCGCTCACGCAATGGATGTTGGCAAAGCGTCCGCAGTGGCTCGTTGGGGGCGCCCGAAGCGGCGACAATCTAGTTTTGGCCTTGTTGGGACGTTGGAGTTTGACGTTTTACATGGTGCACCAGCCTGTGCTCATTGGCGCCGTGTCGGCCTGGATGTGGCTGACTGGCCGACCGATGCCCTGATTTTTGATTGAGAGACAACATGACCCAAGACGAGTTGAAAACCCTGGTGGGCCGCGCGGCCCTGGACTACGTGCAAGCTGGCAGCATCGTCGGCGTGGGCACCGGATCAACGGTCGACAAGTTCATTGATGCGCTGGGGGCAGCCCTCAAGATCAACCCTGAGTTGGTGTTGGGCGCGGTGTCCAGTTCGGTGCGCAGCACGGAGCGTTTACTCACCTTGGGGGTCAAGGTGTTGCCGGCTGAATCGGTCAGTTCGTTGGCGGTCTACATAGATGGGGCCGATGAAATCAACCACCAGGGCGACATGATCAAAGGCGGTGGCGCAGCCCTGACCCGCGAGAAAATCGTTGCCGACCTGGCTGAGCGTTTTGTCTGCATTGCCGACGAGTCGAAACTGGTGCAGACGCTGGGGCAGTTCCCATTGCCGGTGGAAGTGATTCCGATGGCGGCGGCACAGGTGGTGCGCCGCTTTGCCGCCATGGGCGCGCAGGCCAAATTGCGCGAAGGCGTGACCACGGACAACGGCAGCGTCATTGTTGATGTTTCAGGTCTGCGCATCACGGACCCGGCACAGATGGAGTCCGAGGTGAATCAATGGCCCGGCGTGATCACCGTGGGGATCTTCTCTCGCAACCGCGCCTCGGTGTGCCTATTGGGCACGGCCGAGGGGGTCAAGACCTTGACGTTTTAACGCACGCTCCTCAGGGGGCGCGCTGGTTCAATCGTTCAAAACCTAAAACCAGGCGATGAGCCGGGCATCGAGGTGGGGGCCGTTGGAGCGGGCTCAACCTTGGGTGAGGCCACCTCTGGCACTGAGGCTGCCGCAGGGGGCGCCAACGGCGTGGCTGCTGGCTGGCGGTAATTGGCGGGCAGCGCTGACTTGGGCGGATAGCCTGCGGCGTCCAGGTAACTGGTCCATTCAGACACCGAATAGCCCTGCAGTTGTTTGCTGCCGACCTTCAGAATGGGCACTTGGTCGTTGTTTTCCAGACGCTGCAGCGCTTTGATGTCGTCGGGTGTTTGAACGGTACGTTCAACAAACGGAATGCCGCGCGTTTGCAGAAATTGCCGACCGGCATCACAGGGACTGCACTTGGATGACGAGTACAGCGTGACCGGGTAACGGCTCACCACCTGCTTGAGCTCAAAAGGCAGGTTGTCGGCGGCCACCACCGAACCATTGGTTTTGATCGAGATGGCGGGCTTGTCGACCGGGGGGCGATCA
>JAZJZP010000114.1:1177-1903 GCA_040389805.1 Pseudomonadota bacterium | reverse complement strand
GTGTAGGTGACCCGGCCATCCGGGCCGACCACTTTGTAAAGCGCCCAGGCAGGACTGCTCAATACCAACAGCCCACCCAGGGTGGCACTCAGACGGATAAACATGGACAGATGACGGCTCATGGACTGGTTCACCTTGTAGTTCAACTCATGCCTTGATGGCGCAGGAGTGCATCAATGCTGGGCTCGCGGCCCCGAAAGGCCTTGAAGTTCTCCATGGCGGTCCGGCTACCGCCCGCTTCCAGGATGGATTCACGGTAGCGGCGACCGACCTCGGCGTTGAGTACGCCAGCCGAGCTAGTGGACGCCTCCTCAAAGGCGGCATAGGCGTCGGCTGATAGCACTTCAGCCCATTTATAACTGTAATAGCCCGCCGCGTATCCACCTGCAAAGATGTGTGAAAAGCTGTGCTGAAAGCGGTTGAACGCGGGGGGAATGTTGACCGCCACCTCGCGCCGGACCTCGTCGACGAGGGGCTGGATGTTCTGCTCGTGGCCCAGTTCGGCATGCAGGCGCATGTCAAACAGCGAGAACTCGACTTGGCGCAAGGTCATGAGGCCACTCTGGAAGTTTTTGGCTTCCAGCATTTTGTCGAACAAGGCACGCGGTAGCGACATACCTGTATCAACGTGGCAGGTGAGTTGTTGGATGACATCCCATTCCCAGCAGAAGTTTTCCATGAACTGGCTGGGCAACTCGACCGCATCCCACTCGACGCCACTGATGC
>JAZJZP010000114.1:359-1167 GCA_040389805.1 Pseudomonadota bacterium | reverse complement strand
CACCTGGGTCAGCATGTGGTGCAGACCATGGCCAAACTCGTGAAAGAGGGTGGTCACGTCGTCGTGGGTGAGTAAGGCTGGCTTGCCGCCAACGCCTTTGGCGAAGTTGCACACCAGGTGGGCCACGGGGGTTTGGGTTTGGTGGGTGTCGGGGCGCTTCCAGCGACCACGCACGTCGTCCATCCAGGCGCCCGGACGTTTGCCGGCGCGGGCATAGGGATCGAGGTAAAACTGGCCGACCAGCTTGCCCGCACGCTCGATGCGGAAGAACCGAACCGACTCGTGCCAGACCGACGCGGTGTCCGGCTTGATGTTCACATCGAACAGGGTCTCGATCAGCTTGAACAGACCTGCCAGCACCGTGGGCTCGGTGAAGTACTGCTTGACCTCCTGGTCGCTGAAAGCGTAGCGGGCTTCCTTGAGTTTTTCACCAGCAAAGGCGGTGTCCCAGGCTTGCAGGTCGTCCAGGCCGAGTTCGGTACGGGCAAACTCGCGCAACTCGGCCATGTCCTTCTCGGCATAGGGGCGGGCGCGGTGTGCCAGGTCGCGCAAGAAGTCCGTGACCTGCTTTGGGGTCTGGGCCATCTTGGGTACCAGTGATACATCGGCAAAGCTGGGATAGCCCAGCAGCGCGGCTTCTTCTTGGCGCAGCGCCACAATTTGCTGCATCAGCGGGGTGTTGTCGCGCTCGGTGGGACCGGTTTCGCTGGCACGGGTGACGTAGGCGCGGTAGAGCGTTTCGCGCAGGGGCCGGTGGGTGGCGTACTGCATGACCGGCAGGTAGCAGGGCATGTGCAGGGTCAGTTTG
>JAZJZP010000114.1:0-349 GCA_040389805.1 Pseudomonadota bacterium | reverse complement strand
GCGGCGCGGCGGGCCGTCGCCCGATCCCGGCCCGCGCGGGTGGCATCGATCACGTCTTGGGGCACGCCGGGCAGCTCGTCCAGGCGCGCGTAATAGGCGTAGGCGTCGGTGGCATCCATGACGTGCTCAGAAAACGCCTGCGACAAGGCGGCCTGCTGTTCCTGAATCTCGGCAAAGCGCTTTTTGGCATCGCCTTGCAGTTCAGCGCCACCCAGCACAAAGGCGCGCAGGGCCAAGTCCAGTGCCCGGTGTCGTGCGGGGCTCAGTTGCGTCCCTTGGGGCGACAGTGCCAGGGCCTTGTACTTGGCGTAGAGGCGTTCATCGGCACCCAGGCGGGTGTAGAACTCGG
>JAZJZP010000113.1:3188-4804 GCA_040389805.1 Pseudomonadota bacterium | reverse complement strand
GCGAAAGCCATTGGCGAAATAGTAGTCGGACAGCACATGGGCGCTGCGCAAACTGAGCGCACTGCTGAGTCGGGGGGTGACCAATACGTAGGAGTCTTTGAGTGGATCGGCGGCGCGGTCAAGCGTGACGCCGATGCGGCCTTCCCAATGTGGCCAAAAGTTGCTTTGCGCCAAGTTCAGGCCCTTGTCTGGAGCACCAGAGACCAAGGAGTGCAAGACGTGTTCGGGCTGGGGCACCATCTGGGCGTGGCACAGCGGCGTGGCTAGCGCCAAGGCGGCCATGGCCAGTTGGCAAACATTTAGCGGACGGTGTGGCGGGCATGGAAGGCGGTTCATGGTGAACTCTCCTACAGAACAGTTTCATGCTACGCCGACTGATTTGGCTTGTGCAGCGGAGATGTGAGCATTCTCCTGTTCTGTTTACAAACTGATGCGCCTTTCTAGGGGGGGTGGGCGTCGCTCAGGGGTGGGTTTGCCCTCCGGTGCAGCGGACTTGGCCTCCGAGGTCGAGCCGGGTGGTGATGTGCGTGAAGCCTTGGGCGGTCAGCAGCGCGTTCACGGCTGGGGCCTGATCCCAGCCGTGCTCCAGCAGCAGCCAGCCCCCGGGCTTGAGATGCGCTGGGGCGTGGGCCACGAGGTGGCGGATATCGTCCAGGCCGTCTGGCCCGGAAGTGAGCGCTTGCTCAGGTTCAAACTTGAGCGCGGTCATGTGCGGATCGCCTTGGGCAATGTAGGGCGGGTTGCTGACGATCAGGTCGAAGCGGCGCGCTTGTACCGGTTCAAACCAGGAGCCCCAGTGGGTTTCCAGGTCCAGGCCCAGGGTGCGGGCGTTGCTTTGGGCGACGGCCAAGGCGCCCGCGCTGGCATCGACCGCGACCACGTGCGCGTGGGGGCGTTGGTGCTTGAGGGCCAGGGCAATGGCGCCACTGCCGGTGCCCAGGTCCAGCACCTCCAGTGGGCGCTCGGTGGGGGTGGTCGGCAGGCATTGCAGCGCCCACTCGACCAGGGTTTCGGTGTCCGGGCGGGGGATCAGGGTGTCGGGGGTGACGCGCAGGGTCAGCCCGAAAAACTCTTTGTCGCCCAGCAGATAAGCCAGTGGTTCGCCCAGGGCGCGGCGTTGCAGCAAGGCGGTGAAGCGCTTGCCCACCAAGGGGTCGAGGGCATCCTGGTCATGGGCCAGCAGCCAGCTGCGGGGGCGCTGCAGCAAGGTGCTGAGCAGCACCTGGGCATCGAGCCGATCAACGCCCAGGGCACGGGCTTGTTGCAGTGCCGCGGCGGGCGTCAGGGGCGCCGAGAGGGGCTCAGACACCGCTGGCGGCCTCCAGCTCGGCCAGTTGCTCGGTGGCCTGGGCGGTGAGCATGGCGGCGATCACGTCGTCGAGTTCGCCTTCCATGATGGCGGCAAGCTTGTAGAGCGTGAGGTTGATGCGGTGGTCGGTGAAGCGGCCTTGCGGGAAGTTGTAGGTGCGGATGCGGTCGGAGCGGTCGCCGGTGCCGACCAGGCTCTTGCGCAGGGCCGCTTCCTTGGCGGCGCGCTCGCTGCGCTCCTTCTCCTGGATGCGGGCTTGCAGCACTTGCAGGGCACTCACCAAGCCATCGCCGGTGGTGTGTTTGTC
>JAZJZP010000113.1:0-3178 GCA_040389805.1 Pseudomonadota bacterium | reverse complement strand
GCGCGCTCGCTGCGGTCTTTTTCTTGAATCCGCGCCTGCAGCACCTGCAGGGCCTTGGCCTTGTTGGCGTGCTGGCTGCGGCCGTCCTGGCATTCGGCCACGATGCCGGTGGGCAAGTGCACCACGCGCACGGCCGAATCGGTCTTGTTGATGTGCTGGCCGCCGGCGCCGCTGGCACGGAAGGTGTCGATGCGCAGGTCCGCCGGATTGAGCTTGATGGCTTCGGTTTCGTCCGGCTCGGGCATCACGGCGATGGTGCAGGCGCTGGTGTGGATGCGGCCTTGCGTCTCGGTGGCGGGTACGCGCTGCACCCGGTGTCCACCGGATTCGAATTTGAGCTGACCGTAGGCGCCCGCACCTTCAAAGCGCAGCACGATTTCTTTGTAGCCGCCCAGGTCGGATTCGCTGGCCGACATCACTTCGCAGCGCCAGCCTTGTCGCTCGGCGTAGCGGGTGTACATGCGGGTGAGGTCGCCGGCAAACAGGCCTGATTCGTCACCGCCGGTGCCGGCGCGGACTTCGACAAAGGCGTTGCGCACGTCGTCGGGGTCTTTGGGCAGCAGGGCGGTTTGCAGTTGGGCTTCAATGCGGACCAGGTCGGCTTGGGCCTGGGTCATCTCATCTGATGCCATGGCGGCCAGTTCGGGGTCGTTGCTGGCCTCGTCCAGCATCTGGCGCGCGCTGTCCCGGTCGGCGCTGCGTTGCGCGTGGCGCTGGGCCATTTCGCAGACGGAGGACACCTCGGCGTGTTCGCGCGAGAGTTCGCGGTAGCGCTTGTTGTCGGCGGCGACGACGGGGTCGGACAGGGCGGCGTCGAGTTCACGCAGCCGCTGGGCCAGACGCTCTAGGGAGGAGGCCAGCGAGGGCGCCAGGCCGCCGCTCACGCAGGGTCCTCATCGTGGGGCTTGGGTCTGGCAGGCGGGGTGAGGGCGCTCGACAGGTCGCCGCGCAAAAACAGCCGGGCCAGCGAGGCCGCGACCTGGGGGCGTTGTTGCGTGTCGGCGCTGTGCAGTTCGGCCATGGCGCCATGCAGCATTTTTTGAGTCAATCCTCGTGAGAGTGTGTCGAGCACGGCTTCGATGTCTTCGCCTTTGGCCAGCAGTTTGCGGGCGCGGGCGATTTCGTTCAGGCGCCAGGCATCGGCTTGGGTGTGCAGGGCCTGGATCAGGGGCACGGTGGTGCGTTGGTCCAGCCAGTGGACAAAGCCTTGCACGCCGGTTTCGATGATGGCTTCGGCCTGACTGACGGCGGCCAGGCGTTTTTCGCCCGCGGTCTGCACCAGGGCGCTGAGGTCGTCGACGGTGTAGAGGTAGACGTCGTCCAAACGGGCCACCTCGGGCTCGATGTCGCGGGGCACGGCCAGGTCCACCATGAAGATCGGGCGGCGTTTGCGGGCCTTGAGGGCGCGCTCAACCGCACCCAGGCCAATGATGGGCAGCGTGCTGGCGGTGCAGGAGACGACGATGTCGAACTCGTGCAGGCGATCGGGCAGGTCGGCCAGGCGCATGGCCTGGGCACCCAGGTGGTTGGCCAGTTTTTCGCCGCGCTCCAGGGTGCGGTTGGCCACGGCCATGCTGCGCGGGGTGCGACTGGCAAAGTGGGTGGCGGTGAGTTCAATCATCTCGCCCGCGCCCACAAACAGCACTTTGGTCTGGCTCAGGTCTTCAAACAGCTGGCTGGCCAGGCGCACGGCGGCGGCGGCCATGCTGATGGAGTGGGCGCCGATTTCGGTCGAGGTGCGCACTTCTTTGGCGACCGCAAAGGAGCGCTGAAACAGCTGGTGCAGCGTCGTGCCCAGGGTGCCGGCCGTGTCGGCTTCACGCACCGCCTGCTTCATTTGTCCTAAAATCTGGGGTTCACCCAGCACCATGGAGTCGAGGCCACTGGCCACCCGAAAGGCGTGGCGGGCGGCGGCGCCACCTTCCAGCACATAGGTGTGGCGCATCAATTCATCATGGCCAACGCCGCCCGTGCTGGCGAGCCACTCGATGGCGGCCTGTTGCATGCCACGGGCCTGGCCGGTCAAACTGCCGACGGCGCAGTACAGCTCGGTGCGGTTGCAGGTGGACAGCAAGGCGACTTCCGGGTGGGCCGCGCCCTGAGGAGAGCCCGTCAAACGGGTGTGCAAGGTGGTGAGCGCCGGGCCCAATTGGTCGACCGCAAACGCAAACCGACCCCGCAAATCAACGGCGGCGGTGGTGTGGTTCAAACCCAGTGTCAGGACGGTCATAGCGGACGATTATAAAATCGAGGGTTTTCAAAATTCGCAGGCAATTGCACAACAACTTGCCGGCATCTCGGCGATAGGCTGTAAATCATGGGTGAGAGTGTTCGATGGATGTGCTGAATGCTTTGATCCATGTGGGGAATTTCTTCCTGCCGGCGCTGGTCATGGCGCTGCTGCTGCCGGCCATGGCGCGCCTGGTGTGGTGGCGCGAGTTGAAGTCGGCCGGGTTGGTTCGGCAGGTGACATGGGTGGCCGCGGTCAATGCCTTGGTGTTGATGGCCGGTCTGTTGGTGTTGGGACGTGACGGGGCCATGGGCACCTATGCGGCCTTGGTCGTGGCATCCAGCCTGACCGTTTGGTGGACTGGGTTGCGTTGACATGAGCTATAGCGTCAAAGAAATGTTTTACACCCTGCAGGGCGAGGGCACCCATGCCGGTCGTCCGGCGGTGTTTTGCCGTTTTGCCGGCTGCAATCTGTGGAGTGGGCGCGAGGCGGACCGCGCGCAGGCCGTGTGCCAGTTTTGCGACACCGAGTTTGTGGGCACCGACGGCTTGGGCGGCGGCAAGTTCGCCACGGCTCAGGCTCTGGCCGAGCGCATTGCCTCGTTTTGGGCCGATGGCGCCGACGTGGAGCGCCAGCGTCGCTTTGTGGTGCTGACCGGCGGCGAGCCCTTGTTGCAGGTCGATCCCGAGTTGATCGAAGCCCTGCATGCGCAAGGGTTCATGGTCGCGGTCGAAACCAATGGCACGCTCGTCGCGCCAGCGGGGCTGGACTGGATCTGCGTCAGCCCCAAGGCGGGCTCGACCTGGGTGCAGACCTCGGGGCAGGAGTTGAAGGTGGTCGTGCCCCAGGCCGGTTTTGGGGCGGCCGAGTTGAAGGCGATGGAAGCCTTCAATTTTGAGCAGTACCGCGTCCAGGCCATGGACAGCGCCGACCCTCAGGCGCGCCAG
>JAZJZP010000112.1:15491-16812 GCA_040389805.1 Pseudomonadota bacterium | reverse complement strand
GCGTACGGCAGGTATACCGCCACCGGATACAGCCCGGCGGCGATCAGTGGGGCGTGAAGGTCACACGGTCAGGCACCTTCTTGAAGGTTCCCAACTGGCTCCACCACGGCATCAACAAGAAGAAGCCGAAGTAGAAAATCGTACCAACTTGAGCGATGAGTGTTCCAACGACTGAGGGGGGTTGAATACCGAGGTAGCCCAACACCACAAAGAACACGACAAACACGGCATACAAGTAAGTGACAAACGCAGGACGGTAGCGGATCGACTTGACGGGGCTCTTGTCCAACCAAGGCAAGAACACCAAGATAACCACAGCACCACCCATCACGACGACACCCCAGAATTTGGCATCGAACGTCTTGAGCAGGAAGACCCCAACCAGCGCGGCGACCAAAACAATGATTTTGGTCTTGCCAGTCCCTTGGCCTTTGATCAAATTCAGCACCGCCGCCAGACCCGTGATCACGCACAGCACATTGACGAGATCGTCAGTGGTGGCACGCAACATGGAATAGAACGGGGTGAAGTACCAGACCGGGGCAATGTGCAAAGGTGTCTGGAGCGGGTTGGCCGGGATGAAGTTGTTGTACTCCAGGAAGTAGCCACCGAACTCAGGCGCAAAGAAGATGATGGCACTGAACACAATCAGGAAGCCCACCACACCCATGATGTCGTGCACGGTGTAGTACGGGTGGAAGGGAATGCCATCCAAGGGACGACCTTGTGCGTCTTTTTTAGCCTTGATTTCAACGCCGTCAGGGTTGTTCGAGCCCACTTCATGCAGCGCAATGATGTGCGCAACCACCAAGCCCAGCAGCACCAGCGGCACGGCAATGACGTGCAAACTGAAGAAGCGGTTCAAGGTGGCATCGCCGACCACGTAGTCGCCACGAATCAAAATGGCGAGGTCCGGTCCCACGAATGGAATCGCGGCGAACAAGTTGATGATCACCTGGGCGCCCCAGTAGGACATCTGGCCCCACGGCAACAAATAGCCCATGAAGGCTTCTGCCATCAGGCACAGGAAAATCAAACAACCAAAGATCCAGACCAGCTCACGCGGTGTTCGGTACGAGCCGTAGAGCAAGCCTCGGAACATGTGCAGGTAGACCACCACGAAGAAGGCGGAGGCCCCCGTAGAGTGCATGTAGCGGATCAACCAGCCCCAAGGGACATCGCGCATGATGTATTCGACCGAGGCAAATGCCGTGGCCGCATCGGGCTTGTAGTTCATCACCAGGAAGATCCCGGTCACGATCTGGAGTACCAGCACCAGCAGTGCCAGCGATCCGAAGAAATACCAGAAATTGAAATTTTT
>JAZJZP010000112.1:2944-15481 GCA_040389805.1 Pseudomonadota bacterium | reverse complement strand
GCCAGATGCTCGTTCCACAGCTTGGTAGCCGGAAAACGATTGTCGACCCAGTTCAACAGCTTGGCGCCGGCGCTTGCGCCAGCGGGTGCTTCTTTGAGTTCTGCCATGTCAAGCTCTCCTGTCAGGCTTTTTTGTCTTCACCAATGAGAATCTTGGTATCGGACAGGTACATGTGCGGCGGCACTTCGAGGTTATCCGGCGCGGGCTTGTTTTTAAACACGCGACCAGCCAGGTCGAACGTAGAGCCGTGGCAGGGACACAAGAAACCACCGGGCCAGTTGTCAGGCAAGGATGGTTGCGCTCCGGCTTGGAATTTCGACGTTGGCGAGCATCCCAGGTGGGTGCAAATACCAACGGTCACCAGGATTTCTGGCTTGATCGAACGGTGCACATTGCGGGCGTACTCGGGGGTGAGTTCAGCGGGCTTGCGTTCCGATTTCGGGTCGGCCAATTCACCGGTAATTTTGTCCAGCGCAGCGAGTTGTTCGGCCGTGCGTCGCACGATCCAGACAGGCTTGCCGCGCCATTCGACGGTCATCATTTCGCCTGGATTAAGGGCACTGATGTCAGCCTCGACAGCCGCACCCGCGGCGCGCGCGCGCTCGGACGGCTGAAAAGTTGAAACGAAAGGGATAGCGGTGGCCACACCGCCTACGCCGCCGGCAGCGCAGGCCATGGTCACCCATGTACGGCGGCTTTGATCCACTGGCTGGTTGCTCATGGTTTCCTCTGAGACGATGACTTGAGATTGGGGGTCAACCTGACATTCTAGCGGACGCCGCGACACCGCTGCCCCAAACCATGCCCAAAGTCACCGTGAATCAGCGCCTCCACGTCCGATTGGCACCTCACAACCACGTCAAACTACAGCTCCACATTGACAGACGGTTCATTGCGTTAATACTTCACACTGGCGCAGAAGTGCAATCTTGTTCTCATCAAAAAGGAGTCCTGTTCATGGGTTTTACTAAAGAATTCAAAGAGTTCGCCATTAAAGGCAATGTGGTCGATCTGGCCGTTGGCGTGATCATCGGCGGCGCTTTTGGCAAGATCGTTGACTCGGTGGTCAATGACTTGATCATGCCCTTGGTCGGCAAGGTGGTCGGCGGGCTTGATTTCTCCAACTACTACATTGGCCTGGCGGGTCAAACTGCAGGGCTCACACTGGTAGAGGCCAGGAAAGCCGGCGCAGTGTTCGCCTACGGCAACTTCCTGACGGTCGCCTTGAACTTCATGATCCTGGCGTTCATCATTTTCCTGATGATCAAACAGATCAATCGCATCAAGAAGGAAGCCCCTGCAGCCCCAGCCGCCACGCCAGAGGACATCGTGCTGCTGCGAGAAATACGTGACAGTTTGAAACAAGGCTAAAAGTAGACGCCTGGGCGGCCGATATCCAGAGATCAAAGGAAGTCCCTTTCTGGGACAGTGGTGGCGCAGCAATGCACCCCTTGTTTGATCTGACTGGACCCGCCCTGTGACCGACCCTCGTCTTGCCCCCATCTTGCAGGCTTCGCTCAGCCGCATCCAGGTGGCCATGGCAGCGGCTGTTGAAAAAACAGCCAGTCAGCTGGGCCTCCTGGCTTCTTCGGCGACCAGCAACGCTCATCGCCAACAGTTGTTGACGGCGGAATTTGATCTGCAGCGCAAAACGGGGGCACTCAACCAGGCATTTTCGCGCGAGTTGCAGTTGCGGGCGGGTAAAGATGCTCGGCGTAAAACCGAGAACAGCACCGCCTTTGCAGAAACCGACTGGAATTCACTGAGCCTGGTGGACAACGCCGAGGTTGAGCGCACCGTGGTGGCCGAACGGCTGGCACAAAGTCTGGCCAGCGATTGCGAGACCGAATTCAAGGCCCTCCACGATTACCTGTCCCCACTGCTGGACGACCACCAGGCGGATCACAACCCACTGCGCCCCTCGTTGCTGAGCAATGCACTGGTTGAAGCCCTCGCCGAGGTGAGCACCGACGCGGAAGTCAACACCCTCGTGGCTCAACAGATTGGGCGACACCTGCCGACGGAGTTGCGGCTCTGCTACCAACAGACCGTGAGCGACCTGCGAGCCCAAGGGGTGCGCCCTGCCGGGCCCAGTGTCAGCAAGTCTCGCTCAGGCGTCGGCAGCAACACCCAACCAGGCAGCCTGCCCGGCGGCCCGGCAACCCAGCCCGGCAACTGGCAAGAAACCGCCCCAGCCGGCGCAGACCTGGGGGCGCACAGCCACCACGGCGGACATCCCAGCGGCAACAGCCCTTTGGAAGCACACCAACGTGCCGCCAAAGCGCTCAGCGACATGTTTGGCGTGTCCATGCCAGCCTCGGCCTTCACCGGCGTCAGTCCGGGTGAAAAAGCCCCCATGGCCGCCGCGGCCTCCTCAGGGCAAATCACCAGCGCAGGAGAGTTCAATGCCCTGATCCGGCGACTCAACAGCATCCCCATGCTGCAAGGATGGAGCGGCGTCGAGGCGGGGTCCACAGACAGCGCCCCGTTATCAGGCAATGCTGGAGGCAACGGCGGCTTCGCTGGCCCGATGATGGCCGTGAACATGATCCGCGCGCACCGCGACGAGCTGGTTCATGCCAGCGGTGGGGCGGCACTGGATCAGATGGTGATTGACATTGTCGCGGCGCTGTTTGACCAGGTCTTGTCAGACCCCAAGGTCTCGCCGCAGATGGCCCGCCAGATTGCACGGATGCAATTGCCTGTGCTGCGGGTCGCATTGCATGACATGAGTTTTTTCAACTCACGCAAGCACCCAGTACGTCGCTTCGTGAATCGCATCGCGACCCTGTCAGCCACCCTGGATGACAACGACCAGGACAATGGAAAGACCTGCGTGGACAAGGTCACCGCCCTGGTCGACGATGTGGTTGACGGCGACTTCGAACGCATGGATGTTTACGAATCCAAGCTGGACGAACTGGAAGCGTTCATTGAGGAGCAAAACCGCCAGGATGGTGCTGAAAATGCAGCAGTCGCCGCCTTGCTCAGCGGCAAAGAGGCAGATCTTCGCGTACAGCAGCGCTACATGCTGGTGCTCAAACGTGAATTGGCCTCCGTCGAGATGCCCGATTTTGTCCGGGACTTTTTGACGCAAATCTGGAGCCAGGTGCAGGTCATGTCGAGCGCCCGCGATGGCGCGCAATCCCCGCTGGCACAACGTGTCAAAAAGGCAGGCCGTGAACTGGCGTTGAGCGTTCAACCCAAAGGCAATCCGCAACTGCGCAAAGAGTTTCTGATGAAACTCCCGACCTTGATGAAGGACATCACGGAAGGGCTGGCCTTGATTCAATGGTCCGAGGAGGCCAAACAAGCCTTCTTCGCCAAGCTGTTGCCCGCACATGCCGAATCGCTCAAGACGCAACCCCACCACGACCTGACACAGCGCTTGCTGGAGCAACAGCTCAACAAGGTCGAAAAGATCAACATCCCCAGCCGGGACGAAGCCGCCAACGACCCCTTGCCTGTGGCACTGGACAACCTCCAGGAAGCGCCTTTGCTGACGGTGGTGACGGCCCTGAGTGCCGAAGAGGTGAAGCAGTCTGGCTTCGTGTCCGAGGCCGCCGTGGCCAGCGATACGGCCCTGGACATCGACCTGGACAGTGCCGCCCCGGACGATCCTTCACTGCTGGACATCGACATCAATCTCGATGCCCCGCCCACCCCCACGGCGGGCATGCAACTGGCCTTCCACATCAACAAGGGCACGGCCTACCAGATGCTGATGCAAGGACACTGGAAGAAAGTGCGCCTGACCTGGGTCAGCGAAGGCCGCACCTTCTTCATCTTTACCCAAGGCCACCAGCACAAACAGACCATCTCGCTGACCGGGCGCACGCTGGCCAAGATGTGCGACAGCGGGCGCTTCAAGGCCTATGAGCAATCCGAACTGATTGAGCGCGCCACCATGCGCGCACGCCGCCAACTGGCCGCGTTAACCAAGACCGCCGCTTAACGACGCGCTGCCACTACGCCCCGAGCAGTTGCCTGGCCATGCGCCAAGCCTGCGCCAGGCTGGACGGATCAGCCCGGCCGGTGCCCGCCCAATCAAACGCGGTGCCATGGTCGGGGCTGGTGCGCACAAAGGGCAGGCCCAAGGTCACATTCACCCCCTGATCCAGACCCATGTACTTGACGGGAATCAAACCCTGGTCGTGGTACATCGCCACCACCACATCGAACTCTCCGGGGTGATCGCTGGCATCGCGCGCCCGCATGAACACGGTGTCGGGCGCCAAAGGGCCTGTGGCATGAATGCCCAAGGCCCGAGCGGCCTCGACGGCTGGGCCGATGATGCGGATTTCCTCATCACCAAACAGCCCGCCCTCGCCCGCGTGCGGATTGAGCCCCGCCACAGCAATGCGAGGCTGAGGCACCCCCCACAGCCGCGCGCTGGCGTGGGTGATGCGGATCGTCTCCAGCACCGATTCAAACGTGACCCCTTCGATGGCCTGCCGCAAGGACACGTGGATGGTGACGAGCACGGTTTTGAGCTGATCGTTGGCCAGCATCATGCGCACAGGCGCCGGAGGCTGGCCCGGCGGCGCCCCCTCGGCCTGCAGCAACTCGGTGTGCCCCGGATAAGGCTCACCTGCCAGCGCCAGCGCCTCTTTGTGCAAAGGTGCGGTCACGATGCCCGCCACAACGCCTTGCTGAGCCAAATGCACGGCAGCACGCACACAGGCCGCCGCCGCCAGCCCGGCGCGAACATCGACCTGGCCCAACGGGGCCGCCATCAGATCGGTCGGCAGACCGGGCGGCGCCCACACAGGGATGGCACCCACCGGGACCGAGGCCCACTGCGCCGGGTCATGCAGTTCAACCACGGCAGGCGCCGACGCCAACCCACGCGCCCCCGCCGCCCAGGCCAGCGCACGACGCATGACCTGCGGACACGCCACGACCAGCGCCGCCTGCGGCACATCCGCGTCCAGCCAGAGTTGGGCAATGATCTCCGGCCCGATACCGCAGGCATCGCCCATGGTCAGGGCCAGTGGTTTGAGGACTTGATTGAGGATAGGCATGGCCCAATTGTCCCAGCACCGACCGGGTCCCGCCAAGGCCCTGCCCGCCTATTGGCCCCCTAATTGCTACACTTGAGCCCATGAACTGGTTGGACAATATTCGTTGGGATGATCAAGGGCTCGTCCCCGTCATCGCCCAAGAGGCGAGCAGCGGTGACGTGCTCATGTTTGCGTGGATGAACCGCGAGGCCTTGGCGCGCACGGTCGAGCTGGGCGAGGCCGTCTATTGGAGCCGCTCGCGCCAACGCCTGTGGCACAAGGGTGAAGAGTCGGGGCACACTCAAAAAGTGCAGGACATTCGACTCGATTGCGACAATGATGTGATCTTGCTGCGCATCGAGCAACTGGGGCACACGCCTGGGATTGCCTGCCACACCGGGCGCCACAGCTGCTTCTTCCAGAGGTACGAAAACGGCCAATGGAGCAGCGTCGACCCCGTCCTCAAAGATCCCGAACACATTTACAAATAAGAAAATAAACCATGACCGAGTCTTGCGCCAATACCGCCGATATCTTGTTGCGACTGGCCGCCGTGATCGAGTCCCGCAAAGGGGGCGACCCGGACAAGAGCTATGTGGCCCGCTTGTTCCACAAGGGGACCGACGCCATCCTCAAAAAGGTGGGGGAAGAGGCCACAGAAGCCGTCATGGCCGGCAAGGACGCCGCGGCCCACCCCTGCCCCGAGCACACCAAGGCCCTGGTCGGCGAATTTGCCGATTTGTGGTTCCACTCCATGGTCGCCATGGCGCACTTGGGGCTGAGCCCTGCGGACGTCGTGGGCGAATTGGCTCGCCGAGAAGGCCTGTCCGGCCTGGAAGAGTTCGCCATGCGTCAAGTTCAGGCGCGAGAAGCGGGTGCCGCTTGAACGCCTTCATCGAGCAGACTACCCACTTCATCCAGAACCAATGACATGAGCCAAGATCCCAACTGCCTGTTCTGCAAGATCACCTCGGGGCAAATCCCCAGCCAGATGTTTTATCAGGACGACGAGCTCGTCGCCTTCCATGACATCCGGCCCGCCGCGCCCGTGCATTTTTTGATCGTGCCGCGCGAACACATTCCAATGCTGCAAGATTGCACCGAACAACACCAGGCCTTGCTGGGCAAGATGTTGGCATTGGCACCCAAGCTGGCGGCGGAGCAAGGGGTGACGAACGGCTTTCGTGTGGTGATCAATAACGGGCAAGATGGTGGGCAAGAGGTCTACCACTTGCATGTGCATGTGATGGGGGGCCCTCGCCCTTGGGCCAAGGGTTGATTTTTACTGGGTCGCAAGACCATTTAGGAGACAGAGATGGGTTCATTTAGCATTTGGCACTGGTTGATCGTGCTTGTGATCGTGATGCTGGTGTTTGGCACCAAGAAGCTCAAGAACATCGGCAGCGACCTGGGTTCGGCCGTGAAGGGCTTCAAGGACGGCATGAAGGACGGTGGCACTGATGAGCCTACCGCCGCCCAACAGACCGCCGCCACTCAGAAGGTCAGCAATCACGCCAAGAACGACGCCAACACCGTCGACGTTGAAGCCAAGACCAAGTCGTGATTGACTTTGGTTTCGACAAGCTCGCCTTGATTGGCGCGGTGGCCCTGATCGTGATTGGCCCCGAAAAACTGCCGCGCGTCGCACGCACGGTGGGCTTGCTCGTGGGTAAAGCCCAGCGCTATGTCGCGCAAGTGCAGTCGGAAGTCAGTCGCTCCATCGACATGGACGAGCTCAAGAAGGTCAAGAGCGGACTGGAAGAGGCAGCCCGCAATGTCGAACACTCCGTGAACGACGGGATGACGCACCTTCGCTCTGAGGTCAATGCCATGGGTGACGATGGTCATGGCTCGGGCAGCTTCTACAACGACCTCACGTCGACGCCCTACATCAGCTTCATGCCGCCCGTGCGCAAAAACTGGCGACTCAAGCGTGGCGCGATGCCGCTTTGGTACAAACAACAGCATGGGGTCCGCCGCCATGTCCAGTCCGGGGCCGCGCGCGTCGCGCGATTCCGCCCGCCTCAGCGTTAATTTTTTCGGACCTAGCCTTCTCAGTGAGCGACCAAGATCCCAGCCAAAACGAACAGGAGGGTGCCGAGCAACCCTTCGTTGCCCACCTGATTGAACTGCGCGACCGCTTGGTGCGTGCCGCCATCGCCGTGGCCGTGGCCTTTGGCGTGCTGGCCCTCTACCCAGGCCCCGCGGGCTTGTACGATCTGCTGGCGGCTCCCTTGATAGAGCATCTGCCCAAGGGCGCCACCCTGATCGCCACCAACGTGATCTCGCCCTTCATGGTACCCATCAAAATCACCATGATGGCGGCGTTCATGCTGGCCCTGCCCGTGGTGCTCTACCAGTTGTGGTCTTTCGTGGCCCCCGGCCTGTACGCACACGAGAAGAAACTGGTGATGCCCTTGATCGTGTCGAGCACCTTGCTGTTCTTCACGGGGGTGGCGTTCAGCTACTTTTTCGTGTTTGGCAAGGTTTTTACCTTCATTCAGAGCTTTGCGCCCAAGAGCATCACGGCGGCGCCTGACATCGAGTCGTATCTGAGCTTCGTGCTCAATATGTTCCTGGCCTTCGGCGCCGCGTTTGGGGTGCCCGTGGTGCTGGTCATCCTGGCACACATGGGCATGGTGACGGTCGACAAACTCAAGGAGTTTCGCCGCTACTTCATCGTGATCGCCTTCGTGATCGCCGCCGTGGTGACCCCCCCTGATGTGGTCTCTCAACTGGCCCTGGCCATCCCCATGTGCATCCTCTACGAGGTCGGCATCTGGGCGGCCCAATGGACCAGCAAGCCCAAACAGCCTGATTCAGAGGCCTCGCCCACCGATCACTCGTCTTGAGGATTGCTGCGCTGGGTTTTGGGGCGTTGAGCCACGACCACATCCAACACCAAGCCCTGCCCCGCGCGTTGCACTTTGATCTTGGCTGATTCGCCGGGCTTCAACGCCGCCACCACATTGAGCAATTGCGAGGTGTTGGCGACCGGTGCTTGGCCGATCTGCACCACCACGTCACCGGGTCGCACCCCGCCTTGGGCGGCCGGACCGTTGTGCAACACGCCCGTGATCAGAACACCCTCTTTGACCGGCAGGTTGAAGGTCTCGGCGATTTCGGGCGTGAGGTCGCGGGGTTCCACGCCGATCCAGCCTCGGGTCACCTGTCCGTCACGGATCAGGCTTTCCATGACGTTTTGTGCCGTGGACACCGGAATGGCGAACCCGATGCCCATGCTGCCGCCTGAGCGGGAGTAGATGGCACTGTTGATGCCCATCAAGTTGCCATTGGCATCGATCAAGGCACCACCTGAATTGCCGGGGTTGATCGCGGCATCGGTCTGGATGAAGTTCTCGAAGGTATTGATGCCCAACTGGTTGCGGCCCAAGGCACTGACGATGCCGGACGTGACGGTCTGCCCCACCCCGAATGGATTGCCAATGGCCAGCACGGCATCGCCCACCTGCAAGGTTTCGGAGTTGCCAAAGGTGATGGCGGGCAGGCGATCCAACTCGATCTTGAGCACGGCCAGGTCGGTGTCGGGGTCGCTGCCAATGACCTTGGCGCTGGCTTTGCGCCCGTCGGTGAGCATGACCTCGATGTCGTCCATGCGCTCGACCACGTGGTTGTTGGTCAGCACGTAGCCATCGGGCGAGACGATCACGCCGGAGCCCACGCCCGTTTGGGGCTGGCCCTCTTGGTCGCCAAAGAAATAGCGAAACCAGGGATCATTTTGTTGCGACCCACGGCGATTCGCCGCCTTGCTGGTGACCACGCTGACCACCGCAGGGGCGGCGTGCTTGACCGCGTCACTGAAGCTCTGCACAGCGCCAACACTCGCCGCACCGCCCGCGGCCTTGGGCGCCATGATCGTGGTGACCGACGCGACCGGCCGCGAATCGCGCCAGGGCATAGACTGGATCCATTGCGGCTTGAACGTGGACACCACGAACACGACCGCCACGCCGACGGTGACGGTCTGCGAGAAAATCAACCAAAGTTTGCGCATTGAAATCACAGACCAATAAAGGACTGCCGTGACTGATCGAGACACCTTGCATACCCACCTCAACCGTTTGCTTGAGGCGGCTCGTTTCAAGGATTATGGGCCGAACGGTTTGCAAGTTGAGGGCAAATCCGAGGTGCACAAGATCGTGACGGGCGTGACGGCCAGTCGAGCACTGATCGAAGCGGCCATTGAGGCCCAAGCGGATGCCATCTTGGTCCACCATGGGCTGTTCTGGCGAGGCCAGGATGGCTGCATCACCGGCTGGATGAAGCAGCGCATCGCGCTGTTGCTAAAACACGACATCAATTTACTGGCCTACCACCTGCCGCTGGATGCCCACCCCACACTGGGCAACAACGCCCAATGGGGTCAGCGCCTGGGGTTGTCGGCGCAAGCGCGGTTTGGCGAACAAGATTTGGGCTTCATCGGCGACGCGCCGCAGGTCTGGGGACTGGACACCTTGGTGCAGCACGTTCAAACGGCCTTGGGCCGCGTCCCCACCGTGGTCCCGGGTGATGGTCGCACCTTGCGCAAGGTGGCGTGGTGCAGTGGCGGCGCGCAGGGCTATTTTGAAGGGGCGATTGCCGCTGGTGCCGATGCCTTCTTGACCGGCGAAATTTCAGAACCGCAGGCTCACTACGCCCGCGAATCTGGCGTGGCGTTTGTGGCCTGTGGACACCATGCGAGTGAGCGCTACGGCGTGCAGGCGCTGGGTGCAGCGGTGGCCGCTGAGCTGGGCCTGGCGCACCAGTTCATCGAGATCGACAACCCGGCCTGAGGCCAAACGGTGCCAGCAGGGTCAATGCGCCAGCACGGACTCCAACTCGGAGAAGCTGCGCGAATGCAGATCACTGCCAATGAAGGTGCCCATGGCCTGCTCCAGACGGCTGGCGGAGAACAGGCCACGCAGCACGGTCTTGCCATCCTTGACCTGGGTGACCAGTAGGTAGCGCATACCATGCTCGTGCATGGTCGCCACGATGTCGCCCAAACGGGCGGTGCGCACCTGAGACATGTCGAGCACCTCCCAGCGGGTGATGGGCACCATCACATCACTGACCGTCAGCTCACCGTGGGTCACATGGTCGCGGGACGCGCGCACCACCGGCGACTCGCCCTGCAACAGATCGGCGGTGACCATACCCACCAGTTGGCCACTGGCACCGGAGACGAACACCATGCGAACCCCGGCACGCATCATGACGTGCAAGGTGCGCTCCAGGCTGTCGCGGTCGCTGGCAATCACGCAGGCGCTGTGATTGAGGTCGGTCAGCAAGCTCATGGCCGGGTCTTGCGGCTGGGCCTGACGCTGCGTTTGGGGCACCCCTGGCGACACGGTCAGCGTCGAAAGTGCAAGGGGTTTGAAACGTGGGGCTAAAGGCATGTTCACTCCTGAGAGTTAGGACTCTCAGCCAGATTACGCCCATCCCCTTACAGCCGATGATGAGAATTCCATACCCTTGTGCGCACTATTGCCATGCCTGCCGCAAAAAGCACAAAGGCCCAAAATATAGGGTTCAAAGCCGGACCGGAATCCCACGTTGTGCCATCAGTGCCTTGGCCTGCGCGACCGTGTATTCACCGTAATGAAAGATGCTGGCAGCCAGCACCGCATCGGCCCCGCCCTGTTGAACGCCGTCCGCCAGGTGGTCCAGAGTGCCTACACCGCCGGACGCGATCACAGGCACGCCAACCGCATCGCTCACGGCCCGGGTCAGCTCCAGATCGAAACCCGATTTGGTGCCATCACGGTCCATGCTGGTCAACAAGATTTCGCCCGCACCGTGTTCAGCCATCTTGGTGGCCCAAGCCACCGCGTCCAGACCAACATTCTTGCGACCGCCGTGGCTGTAAACATCCCAACCGGGACCGCGCGCAGCCAGGTCGTCGCCCTGACGGCGCTTGGCATCGATGGCCACCACGATGCACTGAGAACCGTAGCGGTCTGAGGCATCTCGGATGACCTGCGGATTGGCCAAAGCAGCCGAGTTGAAGCTGACCTTGTCGGCGCCCGCGTTGAGCAGGCGACGCACATCGTCCACCGTGCGCACGCCCCCACCCACGGTCAGTGGGATGAAGACCTGACTGGCCACGGCTTCGATGATGTGCAGAATCACGTCGCGGCCATCGCTGGTCGCGGTGATGTCCAGGAACGTCAGCTCATCGGCGCCCTGTTCGTTGTAGCGTGCTGCGATTTCAACCGGGTCGCCAGCATCACGCAGCTCAACGAAATTGACGCCCTTGACGACGCGACCACCGGTCACGTCCAGACAAGGAATGATGCGTTTGGCCAGCACCTCAGCGACCGCCGTTGAGTTCGTCGGCGCGCTTTTGCCCGGCGGCGAAATCGAGGTCGCCGCTGTAAATGGCGCGGCCGCAAATCACGCCGCCCACGCCTTCGCTCTCGACCGCGCACAGGCGTTCGATGTCGGCAAGGTTGGACAAGCCGCCAGAGGCGATCACCGGAATGGTCAGCGCCTGGGCCAGTTTGACGGTGGCATCGATATTGATGCCCGAGAGCATGCCGTCGCGGCCGATGTCGGTGTAGATGACGCCTTCGACGCCGTAGTCCTGGAACTTCATGGCCAGGTCGACCACTTCGTGGCCCGAGAGCTTGCTCCAGCCATCGGTGGCCACCTTGCCATCCTTGGCGTCCAGGCCGACGATGATGTGCCCGCCAAAAGCGGTACAGGCATCACGCAAGAACCCGGGGTTTTTGACCGCCGCCGTGCCAATGATGACAAAGCTCAGGCCATCGTCCAGGTAGCGCTCGATGGTGTCGAGGTCGCGAATGCCGCCACCCAGTTGGATCGGGATCTCTTCGCCGACTTCTTTGATGATGGCCTTGATGGCGGCCTCGTTGACGGGTTTGCCAGCAAATGCGCCGTTCAAATCCACGAGGTGCAGTCGCCGGGCGCCCGCATCCACCCATCGTCGGGCCATCGCGGCCGGGTCTTCACCAAAGGTGGTGGAGTCATTCATGTCGCCTTGTTTGAGGCGAACACATTTGCCGTCTTTCAGGTCAATCGCGGGGATCAGCAACATGGCCGTAGCAGGTGGTTGATGAGAAAAGGGCGCGGCACCGGGACACGGGCCGCAGGTTCAGGGTTTCCAGAGCAGAAAGTTGCGGTACAGGGCCAAACCATGCTGCGCGCTCTTTTCTGGGTGGAACTGGGTCGCAAAAATATTATCTCGGGCGACAGCGCAGGTAAAGCGGCCACCGTAGTCGGTTTCACCCGCCGTGTGCAGCGGATTATCCACTTTGGCATGGTAGCTGTGGACGAAATAGTAATAGCTGTTGTCGGGGATGCCCGCCCAGACCGGGTGAGGCTGACCGCCCCACAAACCGGGGTGGCGTGACTGGGAGACTGTGTTCCAGCCCATTTGCGGCACTTTGTAGCGGCTGCCATCGGGCTGACGCAGGCCATCCAGGCGAAAACGGACCACTTGGCCAGGGATCAGACCCAGTCCGGGGGTGTCTTGCTCTTCAGAGTGGTCCAGCAGCATTTGCATGCCGAC
>JAZJZP010000112.1:1277-2934 GCA_040389805.1 Pseudomonadota bacterium | reverse complement strand
ACACCCCCATCAGGGGCTTGTTGGCGGCCGCGTCCAGCACGGCGCCCAGCAGGTCGCCACCATGGGCTTCGCGCAACTCGCGCATGCAATCGCGCATGGCGCCCTGCCCTGGCAGCACGACGCGCTCGGCGGCGCGCACCACGGCGGGATCATTGGTGACCACCACCTGAACGTTGAGGTCCTTGGCTGCGTGTTCCACGGCCTGCGAGACCGATCGCAGGTTGCCCATGCCGTAATCGATGACGGCGACTGTCGAGGTCTGGCTCATGGGAGTCAAAGGATGAACAGAGGGGCCAAGCTCACAGGGAGCCCTTGGTCGACGGGATCACGCCGGCCATGCGTGGGTCGCGCTCCAGCGCGCCGCGCAAGGCGCGCGCAAAGGCCTTGAACACGGTCTCGCACTGGTGGTGGGCATTGACGCCCTTGAGGTTATCGATGTGCAGGGTCACGCCGGCATGGTTGACAAAGCCCTGAAAGAACTCGTAGGTCAACTGGGTGTCAAAGCCGCCAATGCTGCCGGCCGAGAAGGGGATGTGCATCTCCAGACCCGGACGACCGGAGAAGTCGATCACGACGCGGGACAGGGCCTCGTCGAGCGGGACGTAGGCGTGGCCATAGCGGCGGATGCCCTTCTTGTCGCCCACGGCCTTGGCAAAGGCCTGCCCGAGGGTGATGCCCACATCTTCAACCGTGTGGTGACCGTCAATGTGCAGGTCACCCACGGCATGGATGTCAAGGTCGATCAGACCATGGCGGGCGATTTGGTCCAGCATGTGGTCGAAAAAACCGATGCCGGTGTGCAGCTTGGCGGCGCCGGTGCCATCCAGATTGACGCGCACGGTGATCTGCGTCTCGGCGGTGTGGCGGGTAACCTCGGCCACACGGGCGTCATGGACCTCAGGGGCACAGGCGTTGGCGGCGTGAGTGGCCGTCTCAGGAGCGTTCATGTTGGGATGGAGTTCAAAGTGGCTTGCAAGGCGGCAATCATGGCGTCATTTTCATGCGGCAAACCCACGGTCAATCGGACACAGTTTGCCAGCAATTGGTGCATGCCCGACACATTTTTGATCAGTATGCCGCGATCCTTCAGGCCCTGAAAGATGGCGGCCGCATCGGGCACCCGCACCAGGATCATGTTGGCGTGACTGGGGTAGGCCTGCACACCAGACATGGCGGCCAGGGCCGTCTGCAGGCGTGCGCGCTCGGACTTGATGACCTCAGCCTGGCGGGTGAACTCGGCCTCGTGCTCCAGGGCGAACAGCGCCGCCTCGCAGTTGAGCACGCTGACGTTGTAGGGCGGGCGGGCTTTGTCGACCTGCGTGACCAGGGCCTGCGGGCCGATCAGATAGCCCAGCCGCACCCCAGCCAGGCCAAACTTGCTCAGGGTGCGCATCAACAGCACATGGGGATGTTGGCGCAGACGGTCCAGGTAGCTGTGGTTGGCGAAGGGCTGGTAGGCCTCGTCCATCACGACCAGGCCACAACCTTCGGTCGCCACGGCTTGGACGATCTGCTCAATGGCGTCGTCGTTCCACAAATTGGCCGTGGGGTTGTTGGGGTAGGCGATGTAGGTGATGGCCGGGCGGTGTGCGCGCACGGCCGCCACCATGGCATCGACGTCCAGCTCAAAGTCGGCTGTGAGCGGCACGCCGACAAA
>JAZJZP010000112.1:0-1267 GCA_040389805.1 Pseudomonadota bacterium | reverse complement strand
TCCGAGAGATATACGCGGTGAAGAATCTCGTCTACCTTGGCACCGGGCTTGGCACAGGCCAGGGCCAGCAGCGAGATCAACTCGTCAGAGCCGTTGCCCAGCACCAGGCCATACCCTTCAGGGACTTGGGCATGGCGGCGCAGCGCGGTGTGCAGGTCGTTGATGCGCGTGCCGGGGTAGCGGTTGATGGCCACGGCGCCCAGGCGCTGCCCCAACGCGGCTTGCAGCTCAGGCGACAGCGTGAAGGGGTTCTCCATCGCGTCGAGCTTGATGAAGCCCGCAGCATCTTGCACGGGGTAGGCGTGCATGGCCAGCACGTCAGGGCGGAAGGTATCGAGGAGGCGGTCGGTGGTGGACATGGGCAATGTCTGCAAAAAGCTCACGGGCGTTTCAGGCGGAACTCGGCGGCCTGGGCGTGCGCCTGCAAACCCTCGCCGTAGGCCAGCACGGCCGCGATCTTGCCCAGGGTTTGAGCACCGGCTTCGCTGACTTCGATCAGGCTGGAGCGTTTTTGGAAGTCATAGACGCCCAAGGGCGACGAGAAGCGTGCGGTGCCGGAGGTGGGCAAGACATGGTTGGGGCCGGCGCAGTAGTCGCCCAGGCTTTCGCTCGTGTAGGCGCCCAGAAAGATGGCGCCGGCATGGCGCAACAGCGGCTCCCACTGGTGGGGGTCGTTGGAGGAGACCTCCAGGTGCTCGGGCGCGATGCGGTTGCTGATCTCGCAGGCCTCTTGCATGCTGCGGGTCAGGATCAAGGCGCCCCGCCCTTGCAGCGACGCGCGGATGATGTGGGCGCGCGGCATGGTGGGCAACAGGCGGTCGATCTCGGCCTGGACTTTGGCAATGTATTCGGCGTCGGGGCACAGCAAAATGCTTTGCGCCAGCTCGTCGTGCTCGGCCTGGCTGAAGAGGTCCATCGCCACCCAGTCGGGCGGCGTGGTGCCATCGGCCAGGATCAGGATCTCGCTGGGGCCGGCGATCATGTCGATGCCGACTTGGCCGAACACGTGTTTCTTGGCGCTGGCCACATAGGCGTTGCCAGGGCCGGTGATCTTGTCCACCTTGGGGATGGTGTCAGTGCCATAGGCCAGCGCGGCCACGGCTTGCGCGCCGCCCACCGTGAAGGCGCGGCTGACACCGGCCACATGGGCGGCGGCCAGCACGAGGGCATTTTTCTCGCCCCGGGGCGTGGGCACGACCATGATGATTTCACCCACCCCGGCCACGTGGGCCGGCAATGCGTTCATCAGCACGGATGACGGATAGGC
>JAZJZP010000111.1:3985-6018 GCA_040389805.1 Pseudomonadota bacterium | reverse complement strand
CCCGCCATCAAAGTCGATGGCAAGGTGACCAAGGTGTCGCCCCAGCCGCTCACGGCCCAGCACACCATGGCCTTGGCGCGCGCCATCATGAACGACAAGCAGGCGGCCGAGTTCGAACGCACCAAGGAGTGCAACTTCGCGATTTCGCCGGGCGGGGTCGGTCGCTTTCGGGTCAACGTGTTTGTGCAGCAAAGTTTTGTCGGCATGGTCCTGCGGACCATCCCGCAGCAACTGCCCACCATTGACGGCATGGGCCTGCCCCAGGTCCTCAAAGAAGTAGCCATGACCCAGCGTGGTCTGGTCATCCTGGTGGGAGGCACCGGCTCCGGCAAGTCGACCAGCCTGGCGGCCATGGTCGATCACCGCAACGAGAACTCCTACGGCCACATCATCACCATTGAAGACCCGGTCGAGTTCGTGCACCCGCACAAAAACTGCATCGTGACCCAGCGCGAGGTCGGCATCGACACCGATGGCTGGGGCATGGCCCTCAAGAACACCTTGCGCCAGGCGCCAGACGTGATCCTCATGGGCGAAATCCGCGACCGTGAAACCATGGAACACGCCGTGGCCTTTGCCGAAACCGGTCACCTGTGCATGGCCACCTTGCACGCCAACAGCGCCAACCAGGCGCTCGACCGCATCATCAACTTCTTCTCTGAAGAGCGCCGCGCCCAGTTGCTGATGGACCTGTCGCTCAACCTCAAGGCCCTGGTGTCACAACGCCTGCTGCCCCGCCAAGAAGGCAAGGGGCGCGCCGCCGCGGTCGAGATCCTGCTCAATACGCCGCTGATTTCCGACATGATCTTCAAGGGCGAGGTCGGTGAGATCAAAGAGATCATGAAAAAGTCGCGCGAGCAGGGCATGCAGACCTTCGACCAAGCCTTGTTCGATCTGTACGAAAACAGCGACATCACCTATGAAGACGCCTTGCGCAATGCCGACTCGGTGAACGACCTGCGCTTGCAGATCAAGCTCAACAGCCAGCGTGCACGTAACACAGACCTGTCGTCGGGTACGGAACACTTCAAGATCGTCTGATGTCTTCCAAGGTGTATGACCCCGTGCCGCCCCAGCGGGTGGCCTTTTTGGGCCTGGGCACCATGGGGGCTCCCATGGCCGCTCACTTGATCGCGGCCGGTCACCACGTCACGGTTTACAACCGCACGCTCACCAAGGCCCAGGCCTGGGTGGCAGAGCAAGGTGGGCAGTGGGCCGAAACGCCCAGCGAGGCCGCACAAGGCGCTCAAATCGTGTTCACCTGCGTGGGCAATGACGACGACCTGCGCAGTGTCACCACGGGTGCCCATGGGGCGTTCGAGGCCATGCACAACGACAGCATCCTGGTCGATCACACCACCACCTCGGCTGCCGTGGCACGTGAGTTGGCACAGCTTGCACGCGAGCGCGGCCTGCGCTTCATCGATGCGCCAGTCTCCGGCGGCAACCTGGGCGCGATCAACGGCGTCCTGACCATCATGTGTGGTGGCGAGGCCGAGGCCTTTGCCCGTGTGCGCCCCGTCATGCAAGCCTATGCCCGCGCCATGACGCACCTGGGCGACAGCGGCGCCGGTCAGTTGGCCAAGATGGTCAATCAAATCTGCGTGGCCGGAGTGTTGCAAGGGCTGTCAGAGGCCTTGGCGTTCGGCCAAAAAGCGGGCCTGGACATGCACGCCGTGCTTGACGTCATCTCACAAGGCGCCGCCAGCAGTTGGCAGATGCAAAACCGTGGCACCACCATGGTCGACGACCAGTTTGACTTTGGCTTTGCGGTCGACTGGATGCGCAAAGACCTGGGCCTGTGCCTAGACGAAGCGCGCCGCTCCGGTGCCCGCTTGCCCAGCACGGCCCTGATCGATCAGTTCTATGCCGATGTACAAGGCATGGGCGGCGGTCGCTGGGATACCTCCAGTCTGATCCGCCGCCTGCGCTGATCAGACTCAGGGTTGGCTGTTGGATGCCGTGGGGGCGGGGGCCGGCAGCTTGCGGGCCAGCTCATCACCCGAATGAGACGTGCCCATTTACACTCCGGT
>JAZJZP010000111.1:0-3975 GCA_040389805.1 Pseudomonadota bacterium | reverse complement strand
TCACTACTTTTTGCACGCCGCTCACGCCCGCGGCCACCTCGGTGCCCCGATTGGCTTCGCGCTCGGTCACCATGCCCATCAGGTAGACATCGCCGCGCTCCACCACCACCTTGAAGGCGTTCGCAAACAAATCGCGCGCATCCACAAAACTGGCTTTGATCTTGCCTTCCAGCAGCACATCGTTGGCGCGACCGGAGAGCGAATTGTTCCCAAGCACCGCCAACTCATTGACCACTGACTGCACGTTTTCAATGCGACCCACGGTCTGCGCGACAGCCTCCCGGTCCGCTTCACTGGCCACTTCCCCTGTCAACAACACGGTGCGGTTGTAAGCGGTGGCATTGACGTGGCCTGTGTCTGCCAAGGCTTCCCGGATCCGATTGGACGCCTTGAATTCAATGCCCTGATCTTCGACCTGGGTGCCCGAGGTTCGCCGGTCGGTGGCCATGAAGGCACCACCCAATGCGCCGCCAAGCATCAAGGGTGCGCAGCCTGCCACCACTTGAAGGGACAGGGCCAGCACCACACAACGGCTCACCGTTCGTACGTTCAACAATCCATTTTTCATGCCAAGTCTCCTAGCAAATGTGTATCTACCGCCTCGCACAGACTGTGCAAGGCCAGCCAAGCCACGGCAAACAGCCGCTCTGGTTGATGTCCGGGCAACGGTACCCAGACATCGGTGTCCCTCAGCAACGGCCCTAACACCGAGGCGGCCTCGCCAGTGAAGAGTACCAAGGTCAGGTCTTGATCGCGGGCCGCTTCCGTGGCGGCCACCAGCGCGGGCTCATGGCTCTCCAGTGAGAAGGCCAGCCAGATGTCGCCCGGCTGCCCCAAGGCCCGTACCTGCGCCAACAAGCTGTCATCTCGGCCCGACAGCGCCAAGGCGGCCAGCGGAGGCCGTTCGCGGCCGAGGCCCTTGACCAGCAAGGACGCACTCTGTTGAGCCAGCCACTCGGCCTCGGCGACGCCGGCACACAGCACCTTGCCCCCCGTCGTCAACGTGTGGGTGATGGCCTGGGCCGCGTACTGCAAATGCAGCGCCAGACGATCTGCGGATTGGTAGAGAACATCAGCCGTTTCCAAGAAAGGCTGCGGCAAAAACGGCGGTTGAATTTGTGGGTCTGACATGGCCGCGATGATATGACACCTGGTCTCACAAAAATGCAGCGCTAGCTCGCATCAAACGCCGCCGGCAGCCACTGCAAGACCTCACCATCAATCGCCACCACATCAAACCGGCACGGAGGCCACGGGTTCAGGGTCATCAAATAATGCTGCGCCCCCCGGATGCAGCGACGCTGCTTGCCCCGGCCAATGCTGGCGGCAGCACCACCGTGCTCGGCACCACTGCGTTGACGCACTTCGACGAACACCAAGGTGCCCTCCGGATCGCGCATGATCAGGTCCACTTCAGCACCATGCGCCGATGGGCCGCGCGCCACCCGATAATTGCGCGTAATCAGCACCAGCCCTTGTGTCTCTAGATAGGCCAGGGCGCGGCCCTCCGCTTCATCTCCCCGGGACTTTGTCGTGACTTTCGATGCCAACTTGCTGCTCCAGGCCGCCTCCAATGCGGCCGCTGGCCAGCAGTATCCCAAAGGTGCGCTGTACCTGGTGGCCACCCCCATCGGTAATTTGGCCGACATGACCTTGCGCGCCATTCAAGTCCTGTCTTTGGTGGATGTGGTGGCGTGTGAGGACACGAGAGTCACCGGGCGCCTGCTACAGCACCTGGGACTTGATAAACGCATGATGTCCGTACATCAACACAACGAGGCCGGGGCCGCCCATCACGTCATTGAAGCCTTGCAGCAAGGCTTGCGTGTCGCCTACGTCAGTGATGCGGGCACCCCTGCTGTGTCCGACCCTGGTGCGCATTTGGTTGCTCAGGTACAAGCGGCAGGCTTGCGCGCGGTGCCTATACCAGGGGTGAGCAGCGTCACCACCGCGCTCAGCGTGGCAGGCGATACCTCGGGTGGCGGTTTCCATTTCATGGGTTTCTTGCCCGCCAAAGGGGCTGCCAGACTCACTGCGCTGGAGGCTGCTTTGGCGTGGCCAGGCAGCGTGGTGTTATTTGAAGCGCCGCACCGCATCAATGACCTGGCCCGCGAGCTTCACAGCCTTGCCCCCACCCGCCGAGTCACACTTTGCCGTGAGCTGACAAAACAGTTCGAAGAAATCGCGACTTTGACTTTGGTTGACTTACCCGAATGGATCAAAGCCCAGGCGCACCGAGATCGCGGCGAGTTCGTGGTGGTGGTGCATGCCGCGACGACACTGGATGTGCCGCAAGGGCTCTCTGACGAGGTGCAGGCTGTGTTGAGGGCCTTGTCTGAGCATTTGCCAGTCAAGCAGGCGGCCGGTTTGGTGGCCGATTTGACGCACCTCCCTCGCAAAGCCTTGTATGAACAAGCACTGCGCTGGCGTCAAGAAGGGTCCCCTGATTCGGGCGATTGACGCTGTTTGTTCCTGATACCCCGTTTTTAAGGGAGCGGACAAACCCCGTAGTCCAGGGCTAACCCCCTAAGGATGGTGAATATTTGGCGAAATACTTAGACTGTCGTACGTATAACGATGGACATCAATCATCAGCCGCGCCAATTGAGTGCGGGTGAAATTCTAAGGAGATTCGCATGAAATTCAGATTCACAATGCGCGCCGTTTGTGCCGCCGCCGTCGTTGTTGGTTCTGCTTTGGCACCTGCAGCACACGCAGGTACAGGCTCCAAGACCAAATACCCCTTGGTGCTGGTTCACGGCTTCATCGGTTTTGACAACATCCTGGGCGCCGTCAACTACTTCTACGACATTCCTGGTAATTTGCGCAACGATGGCGCCACCGTCTACATTGCTTCCGTGAACCCTGCGCAAACCACCGAATTCCGTGGCGAAGAGCTGATCCAGCAAATGAAGCAATGGGCAGCCAAGGATGGCGTGAAGAAGTTCAACCTGATCGGTCACAGCCATGGCGGCCCTACCGTGCGGTACGCTGCTGGCACGGTCCCTGGCATGGTGGCCAGCGTGAGCACCATGGCGGGCACCCACTTCGGCAGCAAGGTTGCTGACGACATCCTCGCTGCCACGACTCCCGGCGGCGGTTTTGATCAGGCGGCCACGGCAGGCCTGAAGCTGATAGCTTGGTTGACGGGCAATAAGACCACCAGCGACGCCGATCTGCTGACAGCCTTGAACGCGCTCAGCTCAAACGGTTCGGCTGCTTTCAACGCCAAGTTCCCAGTGGGCAAGCCCACCACCACATGTGGTCAAGGCCCCAACACGGCCAGCATTGCAGGCAACAGCATCAAGTGGTACTCGTTCTCAGGCAACGTGGTCAAGACCAATGCCTGGGATGTGTCAGACGCATTGCTGACCTTCACCGCTGACTACTTCAAGGGCGAGGCCAATGACGGCTTGGTGTCGCAATGCTCTAGCCACTGGGGCAAGGTCATCAAAGACAACTACAACTGGAACCACCTGGATGAAGTCAACCAGGTCCTGGGCACCATTGGCAAGGATGCCCCCGATCCTGTTGCGTTCTACAAGCAGCACGCCAACCGTCTGAAGTGGGCTTTCCTGTAATGAGGCGGGTTCGCTGACGCACGTTGTCAGCGCTTGTGATGAGGGCCGCTCCCCTGGAAGATCGGCCCTCTTTACCCTCATACACGTTCAAAGTAATCGATTGCCCGAGTGGTTTGTCGGGGGGGCGTCCCCCAGTAATGGGCGCGGGTCAAAAAACAGAGGCCTCATTGCTGAGGCGCATCGCAGACAGGAAGTACCTAATGCAAGTGCGTGGAATATTCGCAAACGGGGTGATCGTCACGGTGCTCGGCGTGGGCGGGCTGATCTTGTGGCAGCGTGTGTTCGTCAGCTCAGATTCCGCGACGCTCAAAGGTCAGTCAGGTGGCCCGCAAAGCTGGAGTCTGTTGGCTGCAGGCAAAGACGCGATCAATGATCGCGTGGCGCCCGCAGGAGA
>JAZJZP010000110.1:0-6638 GCA_040389805.1 Pseudomonadota bacterium | reverse complement strand
CATTGACCTGATTTTTACCGCGCACGGTGCCCAGCTCTAAAAAGGCAAAACCGGCGTGCATGGCAAGCACCATGACGGCACCCAGCAGGATAAAGAGGGCATCCGTGCTTTGTTTTAATGGCTCCATTGAGGGGTCTCTGATACTAAAGAGTTGAATCCATGCCGCACCAACCAAGGGCTTTTGCGGCGCCAATTGCAATAACGCACCAAATTAAGCAAATAATGTGCCTGTGTGGGGCGGCGCTGCGCCGTTGTTGGGCGCCAAGTGCGCATCAAGTTGGGGCGTGGTGGTGTTCAACCTCGGCAACGTCATGGTTGTTTGATCCAAGTTGGTGCGTCGCATGATCTTTTGTTCGACCGTTGCTCAAACTGGCACAAGCCGCGCCAAAATTCAGGCATTGCTCAATCTGGTCCGCATGTTGCGACCCGGGCAGAACAAGAGGACACGATGACCATTCGCATTGGAGAAGGCTGGGACACCCACGCCTTGGTGACCGGGCGCCCCTTGGTTCTGGGTGGCGTCACCATTGAGCACACGCATGGTTTATGGGGGCACTCCGATGCGGATGCGCTCTTGCATGCCATCACCGATGCCGTGCTGGGGGCGGCAGGGTTGGGGGACATTGGTCGGCATTTTCCAGACACCGATCCGCAGTTCAAAGGCGCCGATTCAATCGTGCTGCTGCAAGAGGCGGTTCGCCGGGCGGCGCAAGCAGGGTGGTGTGTTGGGAATGTCGACAGCACCATCGTGGCCCAGGCGCCCAAAATGGCGCCTCACATTCCGGCCATGCGTGAGCGCATCGCCTGCGCGCTAGGGGTGGCGACGGATGCGGTCAACGTCAAGGCCAAAACGGCAGAAAAAATGGGCCCCGTCGGAGAGGGCCTCGCCATTGAGGCGCGGGCCGTGTGCTTGCTGCTCAGAGTGCCCGTTTGAGCTTGATATGAGCGACTAAACCGCCGCCCGGCGCATTGGCCAACTCCAGTTGACCGCCCATGCGCTGCAATGCTTTTTCAACAATCGCCAAACCCAGCCCGGCGCCCGTGGCGGCCGTGCGGGCAGCGTCCCCTCGAAAGAACGGCGTGGTCAGTTGCGCCAGCTTTTCGGCGGCAACTCCAGGGCCGTGGTCTCGCACCGTCAACAATACCCATTGCCCAGAGCGTGTGTAGCTGACTTCGACATTGGCCACGCCCGTATAGGTGTTGCGACCATAGCGGCGGGCATTTTCGAACAGGTTGGTCAGCACCCGACCCAGTTCGGTCTCGTCGGCCATCACCTTGGTGTCGATGGGCAGTTTGGCGCCAATGCGGATGCGTTTGGTGTCCCGGAACTGGCTGATGGCCTTGTCGACCACGGACGAGACATTCACCGGCACCAAGGTCACCTCGCCCGGGCGGGCGTAGTCCATGAACTTGTCGATGATCGCGTCCAACTGGTCAATGTCGGCCGCGATGTTGCGTTTGGCCTCTTCGTCCTCGACGCTCATTTCGGCTTCGAGTCGGATGCGGGCCAGCGGGGTGCGCAAGTCATGCGAGATGCCTGCCAGCATCACTGCACGGTCTTCTTCGACCTTGGCCAGTTCGCGGGCCATGCGGTTGAAGCCTTGGTTGACCTCGCGAATCTCACGCGTGATCATGGACTCGTCCAGCACCGAGTCGTATTCACCCTCGCGGATGCGACTGGCGGCAAACGACAACTCTTTGAGCGGTTGGTTGATCAGCCTTGCAATCGTGGCCGAGCCCAGGATGGTGGCGATGAAAGCGATGCCCACCCAGATGAACCAGGTGCGACCCGTCATGGGCTCGACCCGAGAGGTGTCGGCCTGCAGCCAGTAGTTGTCCCGCTCGATCTGAAACCCCACCCACAAACCGGGGACACGGTTGACACTGCTGGCCACCACCGTGGTGGGGCCCAGTCGTGAGCGCAGTTCTTTGCCAATGGCCTGCGTGAATCGGTTGACCTCAAAGGGCTCGAACTGATCAGCGGGCTCCCGAGCCTTGAGCATGATCGACTCTTGCTCGGACATGGTCTTGATCAGCGTGACCCGGTTGATGCTGTCCGCGTAGCGCAAAGCCGCCCGCGACAGGTTCACCAAGCTGGCAATTTGCTGCGCAGCTTGCACCGTGCGGGGCTCGAACTCCAGGGCCTTGAAGGTCTGAACCCAGGCCATGATGCCTGCGATCAGCAGCAAACCCAGGAGGATGAATGTCCGCCAAAACAGACTGAGGGCGAACCGATTTCTAGGCATGCGCTACTTTCTCAGCGTTTACGCGCCGCCGTCCGGCACGAACACATAGCCGACACCCCACACGGTCTGGATGTAGCGCGGCTGGGAGGGATCAGGCTCGATCATTTTGCGCAGACGCGAAATCTGCACATCCAGGCTGCGGTCAAAGGGCTCGAACTCGCGTCCACGGGCCAATTGAGCCAGTTTGTCGCGCGACAGCGGCTGGCGGGGGTGACGCACCAGGGCCTTGAGCATGGAGAACTCGCCGGTCGTCAGGGCGATGGGTTCGCCTTCCTTGCTCAGGCGTCGTAAGGCCAAATCGAACTCAAACGGGCCAAACAAAACGGTTTGGGCTTCTTTGGCGGGCGCGCCAGGGGCTTCCGGTGAAGGGCGGCGGCGCAACACCGCATGGATCCGAGCCAGCAGTTCGCGGGGGTTGAACGGCTTGGGCATGTAGTCGTCGGCCCCCACTTCCAGGCCCACAATGCGGTCGACATCCTCCACCTTGGCGGTGAGCATGATGATGGGTGTGCTGTCGCTGGCGGCCCTCAGGCGGCGGCAAATGGACAGGCCGTCTTCGCCCGGCAACATCAGGTCCAGCACGATCAAGTCGACCGTTTCGCGGGTCAGCAGTCGGTTGAGCGCCTTGGCATCCTCGGCCAACAACACTTCAAAGCCTTCTTGGCTGAGATAGCGGCGCAGCAGGTCGCGGATGCGGGCATCGTCGTCGACCACCAAGATACGGTCGGGGCGCTGATTGTTGGTAATGGTTGTCATCAGGCTCTCCTCAGCATTTGTAACAAGCCCGGATTGTGCGCAGTTTGCGACTGCAAAATCCATCGCTTTGACCGCTTGTTACAAATCTTGCTGGCTGGCTGAGCCGATGTCAAGCGGTTTGCCCAGTCAAGCCATGCCATGAGTGTCGGCAGGGGCGGGCCTTGTCGCGTGATGGATCTGTGCCATGCTTGACCACCCAGGTCCATGGAGACCGTTTCATTGATAGGTTGCCAGGAGTCCTCATGCGTCATCGTTTCTTCACCACGTTCAGTTCGAGCCATGTGTCAGTGCTGTTGAGTGTGGCTGCCGTGTTGGCATTGGTGGTGCCTGCGGCGCAGGCGGAGGGCGTGCACAGCAATGTGGTGAGTTTCCAGGCCACGGCCACCCAAGAAGTGATGCAAGACCTGCTGTCTGTCACCTTGCAGGCCCACCGTGAGGGGGCGCAAGCGGCTGAAGTGCAGGCGGCACTCAAGCAGGTTCTGGATGCGGCCTTGACCGAAGCCAAGCGTGCGGCGGTGCCCGAGGGACTTGAGGTCCGGACGGGCTACTTCTCGATCAATCCGCGCTACGTCAGTAATGGCCGCATCAGCGGCTGGCAAGGCAGTGCGCAATTGGTGCTGGAGGGCACCGACACGGCGCGCATTGCGCAAACGGCGGGCAAGCTGAACCAACTCAATGTGGTGAACGTGAGCTATGGACTCTCGCGTGCCTTGCGTGAAAAGCACGAATCTGCTCTGATGAGTCAGGCTATTACTCGCTTTAGGCAAAAGGCTGACCAACTCGTCAAGGATTTTGGCTTTGCCAGCTATTCGCTGGGTGAGGTGTCTGTGCAGGCGGGCGAGCCTGGATTTGAAGGACGGCCTGTCTTCATGACCATGCGGGCCAAGACGGCCGATGTGAGTGATGCACCGCTGCCCGTGGAGCCAGGCAAAGGCGTCTTGACCGTGACTGTGTCCGGTCAGATCGTGCTGGGCAAGTGATCCTTCCAGTGTCCGCCCACCAGGAGCTGGTAGGGCTGAAACTGGGTCTTGTACGCCATCTTGCGGCTTTGTTCAATCCAGTAGCCCAGGTAGACGAACGGCAAACCCAGTTGATGGGCTTGCTCAATCTGCCACATCACGTTGTAGGTGCCGTAACTGGTGTGGGGTTCGGGCTCGTAGAACGTGTAGACGGCTGAGAGGCCATCGTTGAGGATGTCCAGGATGGACACCATCTTCAAGGTGCCCTGTTCTTGGCCGGGTTCGGCTGGGGTTCTGAATTCCACCAGACGAGAGTTGACCCGACTTTGCAGCAAGAACTGGGTGTACTGATCGACCGAGTCATGGTCCATGCCGCCACCCTGATGTCGACCTGCTTGGTAGCGCAAGTAGAGCTGGTAGTGCTCAGGCGTGAAGCACAGGCGCAGTACGCGGGCCTCTAACTGCTGATGGGCCTTCCAGGCGCGTGTCTGGCTGCGCGTGGGCTTGAATTGAGCGGAGGGCACGCGAAGTGGCACGCAGGCTTTGCAGCCGTCGCAGTAGGGGCGGTAGGTGAACATGCCGCTACGCCGAAAGCCATTGGCGACCAAGCCAGAGTACGCGTCCGCGTTGATCAGGTGGCTGGGCGTGGCCACTTGCGAGCGAGCCACCCGGTCATCCAGGTAGCTGCACGGGTACGGGGCGGTTGCATAGAACTGCAACGAGGCCAGCGGAAGGTCTTTGAGGTGCGTCACGCGCCAACATCCAGTTGTGCCCAGAGAGAATCATCATAGGCCCAAATGACTGGGGATTCGAGGGGCACCACCTGCGCTAAATGGGCTTCAAATTCGGCCCTTGGCATGGTCCTGGCGCCCAGCGAGGCCAGGTGGGGGGTGCGCTGCTGACAGTCAATCAGCGAGATGCCGTTGGCGCGACAAAAACAAACCAGTGCCGCCAGTGCAATCTTGGAGGCGTCGGTGCGTTTGGCAAACATCGATTCGCCAAAAAACATGCGGCCTTGGTTGATCCCGTACAGCCCTCCCACCAACTCCCCATCGATCCAGGTCTCAAACGAATGGACCGCGCCGGTTCGGTGCCAGCTTTTGTAGGCAGCCTGCATGGCAGGCACGATCCAGGTACCGTTCTGGCCGTCTCTCGGCATGGTGGCGCACTCGGTGATGACTTGGTCAAACGCGTGGTCGATGCGGATCTCGAAGCCAGGGTGGCGCAGAAGTTTGACAATGGTCTTGCGAAGAGAGCGTTTCAGCTGGAACTCTGCAACGGGCAATACCATGCGCGGATCGGGGGTCCACCACAGGATGGGCTGCCCCTCGCTGAACCAAGGGAAGATGCCTTGGCGGTAGGCACTGTTGAGTCGCGGGATGCTCAAGTCGGCCCCTGCGGCGAGCAAGCCGGGCGCGTCACTGGTGGGTCCCCAGGCTTTGTCAGTGGCCGGGAAGGGGTCTTGAGCGTTAAGCCAGTCGATCATGGACGCTAAGCATACGCAATGTCGCTAAAACGAAAAAAAGCCCGATGGAGAACCACCGGGCTTAAAGGTACCTTGAATAAGTTCAGGAGGTACCGAGGAGACAACCTTTCAGGAGCGCCGCTTTGGTTAAAGCGACATCTCTCAGATCAGGTGCAAGGTGCTCAATTCAAGCCCCTTGCGTGTCCCGCTCAAGCAGCCTTGCGGCCCTTGGCGGTGGCGGCTTGGGTAGCCTTGACAGCCGTGTTGGAAATGGCTTGGAAGTTGGCTTCAGCCACGTCAGAAGCTTGCTTGGCAGCCTTTTGAACCGAGTCAAAAGCGTTGTTGGCAGCGGCGATGGCCGACTTCACCATCACAACAGCGTTTTCAGAGCCAGCAGGTGCGTTCTTCACTGCGGTATCCACCACGGTCATGAACTTCTTTTGCGCTTCGGACAGTTGGCCTTCGGCCAGCTTGCTGACTTCAGCGCTGGTAGCGGTGGCGATGTCATACAGATGACGGCTGTAAGCAGCGGCCTTTTCTGCGGAAGGTTGCAGCATGCTGGTGCTCAGGGCCAACAGTTCTTGTGCGTCCTTGGCAGACAGGGCAGCCTTGGTTTGCTCAGAAACTTCGTCCATCGTGGTGCGTGCCACTTGCAGGTTCAGTTCAACCAGCTTTTCGACGCCTTCGAAAGCTTTTTGGCCCAGTTCAAAGAACGTGGCAATGGAAGCTTTTTGGTTGTTCATCAGTTGTTCAGCTGTCAGCATGTCGATATCTCCGTAGGATTGATGGGTTACGTCGCTGCGCTAGAGGATCAAATTGCATTGCTGCGCTGCAACATGATTCCTAGTATATGGATCTTTGCGCGCAATGCAAGAGGGTTTTTTGTGCGGTGCAGCAAAAGATGGGTGAATTGTTTGTTTTTTGTCATTCAAGCGGCGTGTTCCGGGGTTGCTGCGGCTTGCCCTACACTTGCAGATCCCCAAAATTCCATCACTCTTGATCGACTTATCATGAGCCTGCTGCACGTATCCCCTGGCGCCAAAGCGCCTGACTCTTTCAATGTCATCATTGAAATCCCTGCCAACGCCGACCCGATCAAGTACGAAGTCGACCATGAAACCGGTGCGGTTTTTGTGGACCGCTTCATGGGCACGGCCATGCACTATCCCTGCAACTACGGCTATGTGCCGCAAACGGTTGCCGACGATGGTG
>JAZJZP010000109.1:1204-1613 GCA_040389805.1 Pseudomonadota bacterium | reverse complement strand
TGAGAGCAACGACTGCGATGATGATTTGGTGCGTGACCGTGGTGTCCAAGTCGATCACTTGCTCGACATGCAACAAATGCTCCACCGGCACGTCCAGATGGATCGGAACGGTGGTCTCCACGCTGACCGTCAAGGGGATGGGCTCGGTGATCGGCACCGTGAGCTCCTCATGAATCGGCACCTTGACGTGAATCATCTGGTCCAACTTGACCTGAACCTTGTTGCTGACGGTGGCACGCACCTCCAGCTCCTTGGGCAGATTGACATCGGCAAACTGATCGCGCAGCACCACCTGCGCCGCCAGATGGCCCCAGGCCCAATACCCAGCCGCGCCAGCAACCACCGTCATCAGCAGCAACAAAGCCACGGCGGTGAAGATCAGGGTTCGCCATGTCACGGCGGTAGAGCG
>JAZJZP010000109.1:0-1194 GCA_040389805.1 Pseudomonadota bacterium | reverse complement strand
TGTGGATGCGGCTGACAGCGAATCAACACCCCAACCTGCCGAGCGCCCAGATTCAAAGTGACCCGGTAGTCCCCACCAGAGCCAAGCTCAGGCACGATCGCCCCGATCGACCACGGCGCCACGGTCATGCGCGTCAGCAAACGGCCCGCTGCGTCTTTGGCCGCCGTCGGCACGCGCTGGCCTTGCGCCGCGTCGATCAACAGGCCCTCCACGTCCTGCGGCGAGGGCCGACGGTGCGACACCACACGGTGATACGCCGTCCCGCTGTGGCAGCCCATGTCCCGCGCCTGGCTGGCTGCTTGCGCGGCATCACCGCCGCCCGTCACGTCCAATGCGTCACTCATACCCGGCCCCCTCATTGCACCTTGAACTTGAACTTGCCGTCCTTGCCCGCACTGACCTTGATCTTGCTGATGGCCTGCCCTTCGGCCATGCGCGCCAGCACGCTGTCGGCGATCTCGGGCAACAAGTAGCCATTCAGGATGTGATCCACCGCACGCGCGCCGGTGTCGACCTCGGTGCAACGGGCCAGCACCGCCTCCATCAATGCCTCGTCATAGTCCAGCACCGCCTGATGGTTGGCCGCCACGCGCTGCGCAATGCGGTCCAGCTTGAGCCGAATCACGCTGATCAGCACGTCATCGCTCAAGGGGTAATAAGGGATCACCTTGGTGCGGCCAATGAAGGCCGGCTTGAAGGTTTTGTACAGCGTGGGGCGCAAGGCCTCGGCCAGTACCTCGGTATCGGGCAGTTCGTCGGGCGCCTTCATCACCGAGCCACCCGCCGCCTCGTCCTGCTTGAAGCAGGCCTGCATGATGCCTTGCGAGCCCACGTTCGAGGTCAGGATGATCACCGTGTTGCGAAAGTCGATCTCGCGCCCCTCGGCATCGTCCATCAACCCCTTGTCAAACACCTGGAAGAACATCTCCAGCACATCGGGATGGGCCTTTTCGACCTCGTCCAGCAGCACCACGCTGTAGGGCTTGCGGCGCACCGCTTCGGTCAACACACCGCCCTCGCCGTAACCCACATAGCCCGGAGGCGAGCCCTTGAGGCCGCTGACGCTGTGCGCCTCCTGGTACTCGCTCATGTTGATGGTGATGAGGTTGCGCTCGCCGCCGTAGAGGATGTCGGCCAAGGCCAGCGCCGTTTCGGTCTTACCGACGCCGCTGGGGCCCACGAACAAGAACACGC
>JAZJZP010000108.1:10735-19161 GCA_040389805.1 Pseudomonadota bacterium | reverse complement strand
TGGGCACGTCCAGGGCGATCTCTTTGAGCAAGTGCTGGTATGCCACCACATCGACAAACGGCAGCAGCATGTTGAGACCAGGGGTGAGCGTGGCGTGGTACTTGCCCAGTCGCTCCACCACCCACGCATTTTGCTGGGGCACCACCTTGACCGACTTGGCGATGAAAATGATGGCCAGAACCAGAATGACGAGTGCAATTTCCATGTGAGGGCTCTCTCTAGTTAAATTTTTCAAGGACAAGGTGGCTGCCTTCCACCGCGCGGATGCGATGGGGGCCGGGTTGCGGCGGGGTGCTGCCGTGGTGGCGGGCGTCCCACTGCGAGCCCCTGTACTGGACTCGGGTGTGACCATCCGGGCTCCACTGCGTTACCTCGACCGACTGGCCCACATCGAGGTGCAAATTGGGATTGGCCATGCCGTTGCTGAGGGCGCGGTCTTGGCGGCCCTGGCGTTTCAGGTGCCAGCCCAGCACCGACACGCCACCCACCACGCCAGCACATAGCAACTGCACTGGCATGGAGGCACCCAGCGTGGCACTCAAGGCGCCAGCCATCGCCCCCAGGGCCAGCATCAGCAGGTAAAAGGTACCGGTCAGAAGCTCCAGACCGACGATCACGCCAGAGGCGATCCACCAAAGAGTTGCATTGCTCATGAAAATGAGTGTACGGCCCCGATGCTGAGTTTTCGACAGATGTCACCACAGATTGGTGCCAGAGGTTCTACACTTCGCGCTCTTGCGTTTTACCCGCCTTTTTCGCCCATTTTTGCCCACAGGGGTTGGCCATGCTGCGTTTCCGTTTCCCCATTGTCATCATCGACGAAGACTTCCGATCCGAGAACAGCTCGGGGCTGGGTATCCGCGCCCTGGCCGAGGCCATTGAAAAAGAGGGCTTCGAGGTTTTGGGTGTGACCAACTACGGCGATTTGTCGCAGTTTGCGCAGCAACAAAGCCGCGCCAGCGCCTTCATCTTGTCGATCGACGATGAAGAGTTCGGTGGAGGCACCAAGGCCGAGGTCGATACGGCCCTCAAGGCCCTGCGCGCCTTTGTGACCGAAATCCGCTTCAAGAACGCCGAGATTCCGATCTACCTGTACGGTGAAACGCGCACGTCGCAGCACATTCCCAACGACATCCTGCGCGAGTTGCACGGCTTCATCCACATGTTCGAGGACACGCCGGAGTTCGTGGCCCGCCACATCATCCGTGAAGCCAAAAGCTACCTCGACTCTCTGGCGCCTCCGTTTTTCAGGGCGCTGCTGGAGTACGCGCAAGACGGCTCTTATTCATGGCATTGCCCAGGGCACTCCGGCGGGGTGGCCTTCCTCAAGAGCCCGGTCGGCCAGATGTTCCACCAGTTCTTTGGCGAGAACATGCTGCGCGCCGACGTGTGCAACGCGGTCGAAGAGTTGGGTCAATTGCTGGACCACACCGGGCCGGTGGGGGCGTCCGAGCGCAATGCCGCGCGCATCTTCAACGCCGATCACTGCTACTTTGTGACCAACGGCACGTCCACGTCCAACAAGATGGTGTGGCACCACACCGTGGCCCCTGGTGACGTGGTGCTGGTGGACCGCAACTGCCACAAATCGATCCTGCATTCGATCATCATGACGGGCGCCGTGCCGGTCTTTTTGACCCCCACCCGCAACCATTTCGGCTTGATCGGCCCGATCCCGCAAAGCGAGTTCACCAGAGCGTCGATCGAAAAGAAGATCAAGGCGCATCCGCTGCTCAAAGGCGTTGATCTCAAGACCATCAAGCCCCGCATCTTGACGATCACGCAGAGCACCTACGACGGCGTGCTCTACAACACCGAAACCATCAAGGGCATGCTCGACGGCTGGATTGACAACATCCACTTTGACGAAGCCTGGCTGCCGCATGCGGCCTTCCACACCTTCTATGGCGAGTACCACGCCATGGGCAAAGACCGGGTGCGCCCCAAGGATGCGGTGGTCTACTCGACCCAGTCCACCCACAAGCTGCTGGCCGGCATCAGCCAGGCCTCGCAGGTGCTGGTGCAAGACGCACAGAACGTGAAGCTCGACAGGCACCTCTTCAACGAGGCCTACCTGATGCACACGTCCACCAGCCCTCAGTACGCCATCATCGCCAGTTGCGATGTGGCTGCCGCCATGATGGACCCACCGGGCGGCACCGCGCTGGTCGAAGAGAGCATCCGCGAGGCGCTTGACTTCCGCCGTGCCATGCGCAAGGTCGACAAGGAGTTTGGCAAGGACTGGTGGTTCAAGGTCTGGGGCCCGGACAAGCTGACCAGCAAAGACATCGGCAAACCCGAAGACTGGATGCTCAAGGCCGGTGACAAGTGGCACGGTTTTGGCAACCTGGCCGATGGCTTCAACCTGCTGGACCCGATCACGTCCACCATCATCACCCCCGGCCTGGACGTGTCGGGCAAGTTTGCCAAGACCGGCATCCCGGCCAGCATCGTGACCAAGTTCCTGGCCGAGCACGGCGTCGTCGTCGAGAAAACCGGCCTGTACTCGTTCTTCATCATGTTCACCATCGGCATCACGAAGGGCCGCTGGAACACCATGGTGACGGCGTTGCAGCAGTTCAAGGACGACTACGACAAGAACCAGCCCATGTGGCGTGTCTTGCCCGAGTTTTGCGCCAAGTTCCCGCGCTATGAGCGCATGGGCCTGCGCGATCTGTGTCAGAGCATTCACGAGATGTACGCCAAGAGCGACATCGCCCGTCTGACCACCGAGATGTACCTGTCAGACCTGCATCCCGCCATGAAGCCCAGTGAGGCGTTCGCCTACATTGCGCGCCGCAAGACGGAGCGGGTCGACATTGACCAACTCGAAGGCCGCATCACGACGGCTTTGCTGACACCGTATCCGCCGGGCATCCCGCTGTTGATCCCGGGTGAGCGCTTCAACAAGAAGATCGTGGACTACCTGCGTTTTGCGCGCGAGTTCAACGGCAGCTTCCCTGGCTTCACCACCGATGTACATGGTCTGGTTGAGGAGATCAACGAAGCGGGCGAACGTAGCTACTACGTCGATTGCGTCGCGGCGGACTGATCTCAGATCGTGACGGCGCTGGCGGTTGGCGCTTGGGTGTCAACGGCCACGCGCAGATTGAGACCGCCAGTTTGCCGGCCGGTGTCCAAGCCCAAGGGCAACTTTGAAGGTTGACCTGTGATGCTTTGGCGAACCTCCTTGATCATCGGCTCCAGCTTGTCGGCGTCGGGGATGTGCGCTCGGTGCCGCTCAAGGGCGTGCTGTGCCATGTCAGCCCACTTGGCGTTGCGCCATTTCGTGGCCAGTTGAAGCAACTCGGTCACGGTATGGCGGCGCTCGCCTGCCAAGGCATGCGTCAGCGCCGTCTGAACGGCGACCTGGGCTTGTTTGACAATGGATTGAATCTGCTCCTGTTGGCTCGGTAAGGGGGCTGATGCAGCCTCCATCAACTGAGTGGCCGCTTTGTTGCCACTGAAACGCCAGGTGAGTTGCTCGATCCACGCTTGGTGAACAGGCGTGCGGGCCTCTTCTTCTGGCAGCCGAGACAGCAGGCTGATCAGGTTGCATGCGGCTTCGACATCCAGATCACTGGAGTCCAGTTGCGCGGCCTGTGAGCTGAGCCGGTCCAGTGCGGCGGGTACCTTTTGTTCGGCCAGCAAGGCCGTGATCCTCACGATGTTGACCATGCGGATCAAACGAGTTTGATCGGGCATTTTCTCCAGAGCACTCTCCAGGCTGCTCAAGCATCGACGCACCCCCTTCGAATCCTTGTCGTCAAAGCGCAAAAAGGCCAGCAGGACCATGCTTTGGTGGTCAAACATTTTGGATCCGCCGCCCAACGCTGCCGCGCGCTCCAGTGGGCGGGCTGCTTCGCTTTTGTCTCCGACATAGAAGTTCATGGCCCCCAGTCGCACCGAGCGGGTGATCGAGCTGGGCGTGATCTCCCACGCCTTTTGGTAGGCAGCGCACGCATCATCCAGCTCACCCTGGTCGATTTGCAAGCTGCCCAACATGTCGTGCCCCTCGGCGAACTCGGGTTGCTCTTTGGTCAGTTTTTCGAGCATGAGGCGGGCTTTTTGCGTCTCCTGGCTGTCAAAGTAGCTGCGGGCCATGCCCAACTGAGCCCAGGCCAATTTGGGCAGTTTCTCTAACAGTTTTTGGTAAAGCGCCTGGGCTTCGCGGTGCAGGCCTTGACGCTGCAACAACTCTCCTCCGATGCGGGCGGAATACAGCGCGTAGCTCTCGTCGTTCATGAATCGCTGCACGCATAAACTGGCCGCGCCACTGAGGTTGCCTTTCTCGATGGCATCAAAGATGTGCTTCAGAGCCGTTTTGCGCCGGCGCGACAACAGCAAGCGATCAGCCAAGGCATTGGTGGCATAGGGCTTGATGAGGTAGCTGTCCAGGGCAGACTCGGCGGCTTCTGCGACTTTGTTGTAGCTGGCCTCGCCGGTCACCATCACGAAGGTGGTGGAGTAGGGCAGCAGTTGGCTGCGTCTCAGGTCATCCAGCAAGTCCTGGCCGCTGTAGTCGGTGTGCTCGAAATGGTAGTCACACAGGACGAAATCGAAGGGCATCAACTCCAACTGGATCCGCGCATCCTGAGGACGGCGGGCCTGGATGACGGTGCCGACCCCCAGGTCGCGCAACTGGGCCGCCAGAATGCTGCGAGACATTTGGTTGCTGTCGACGATCAGGGCGCGGCAGGTTTCGACACCTGGGTAAAGGTAGGACATGGCAGCCTTGTGTTGTTTCAGCACATGGGCGGGTCCCAAGAAACACCGCGCACGATCGTTGGCTCTTCGGTGTTTTGTCAGCCTTCTTGAGTTTTTCGCAAAAAAAAACGACCCCGAAGGGTCGTTGAGGCTGTCATTTGAAGATGTTCTTCACACGATCCGTCCAGCTTTTGCTGTTGGGCGAGTGCTTTTCACCGCCTTTGCGGAAGGACTCATCCAGCTCCTTGAGCAGCTTGCGCTGATGCTCGGTGAGCTTGACCGGGGTCTCGACCGCGATGTGGCAGTACAGATCGCCGGGGTAACTGGCGCGTATCCCTTTGATCCCTTTGCCACGCAAGCGGAAGGTTTTGCCGTGTTGCGTGCCTTCCGGAATCTCGATCTCGGCCTTGCCACCCAGGGTGGGCACCTCGATGTTGCCTCCCAAGGCCGCTGACGTCAGTGGGAGGGGCACCGAGCAATGCAGGTCGTCGCCATCACGCTCGAAGATCTCGTGCTGCTTGATGCGGATCTCGATGTACAGATCGCCTGCGGGACCACCATTGGTGCCGGGCTCGCCATTGCCGGCAGAGCGGATTCGCATGCCTTCATTGATGCCCGCCGGAATTTTGACTTCCAGGGTTTTGGTCTTTTTGACCCGGCCTTGGCCATTGCAGGCTGTGCAGGGGTCAGGAATGACCTTGCCATTGCCGTGGCAATGGGGGCAGGTCTGCTGAACACTGAAAAACCCCTGGCGCATGTGGACTGTGCCTGCGCCGTTGCAGGTCGGGCAGGTCTTGGCGCTGGTGCCGGGCTTGGCTCCGGTACCGCTACAGACGGTGCAATCTTCCCAGCTGGGGATGCGGATCTGGGTGTCTTTGCCCAAAGCGGCTTCTTCGAGCGTGATCTCCATGGCGTACTGCAGGTCGCTGCCGCGGTAGACCTGCGGCCCGCCACTGGCACGGCGTCCGCCGCCACCTTGCTGGCCAAAGATGTCGCCAAAGATGTCGCCAAAGGCATCGGCAAAACCGCCAAAACCTTCTGCGCCCGGGCCACCGCGTCCACCCATATTGGGGTCCACACCGGCATGACCGAACTGGTCATAGGCACTGCGCTTTTTGGCATCGGAGAGCATCTCGTAGGCCTCTTTGGCCTCTTTGAACTTCTCTTCAGCTTCTTTGTTCTTGTCCCCCTGATTGCGGTCAGGGTGGTGCTTCATGGCCAGCTTGCGGTAGGCCTTTTTGATCTCTTCTTCGGAGGCGCCTTTGGCGAGTCCCAAGACTTCGTAGTAATCGCGTTTCGCCATGATGCTTTCAGGCTGGAGGGGAGGTCTTCATCGTGTGCTGCGCAGACCACAAAGGCACAGGCGCGTGAGAGTGGCTCTCACACGACCTGTGCCCTGGTGGTTACAGCAAAGCCGTCAATCAGTCTTTTTTGACTTCTTTGAACTCGGCGTCAACGACATTGTCGTCTGCAGGCTTCGTGTCGGCTTGGGCTTGCTCGCCACCGGGGGCTGCGCCACCAGCAGCTGCTTGCGCAGCTTGCATGTCGGCATACATCTTCTCACCCAGTTTCTGGCTGGCCGTCATCAAGGTGTTGGTCTTGGCCTCGATGTCGTCCTTGTCGTCGCCCTTGATGGCTTCTTCGACGTCTTTGATCGCGGCCTCGATCTTGTCCTTCTCGTCGGCTTCGAGCTTATCGCCGTATTCCGTGAGGGACTTGCGCACGCTGTGAACCATGGCATCGCCCTGGTTCTTGACCTGCACCAGTTCGACCTTCTTCTTGTCGTCGGCCGCGTTCAACTCGGCGTCTTTCACCATCTTCTGGATTTCTTCCTCGGTCAGACCCGAGTTGGCCTTGATGGTGATCTTGTTCTCTTTGCCCGTGCCCTTGTCCTTGGCGCTCACGTGCAAAATGCCGTTGGCGTCGATGTCGAAACCGACTTCGATTTGTGGTGTGCCACGCGCTGCTGGCGGGATGCCTTCGAGGTTGAATTCGCCCAGCATCTTGTTGCCAGACGCGATCTCACGCTCACCCTGGAAGACCTTGATGGTCACCGCAGGCTGGTTGTCGTCAGCGGTGGAGAAGGTCTGTGCAAACTTGGTGGGGATGGTCGTGTTCTTGCTGATCATCTTGGTCATGACGCCGCCCATGGTCTCAATGCCCAGGGACAGCGGAGTCACGTCCAGCAACAGCACGTCAGTGCGATCACCGGCCAGCACTTGGCCTTGAATGGCGGCACCCACAGCCACGGCTTCGTCAGGGTTCACATCCTTGCGGGGTTCCTTGCCGAAGAACTCCTTGACCTTGTCCTGCACCTTGGGCATGCGGGTCATGCCGCCGACCAGGATCACGTCCTGGATGTCGGCCACGCTCACGCCCGCATCCTTGATGGCCAGACGGCAAGGCGCAATCGTGCGCTCAATCAGTTCTTCAACCAGGCTTTCCAGCTTGGCGCGGGTCAGCTTGATGTTCAGGTGCTTGGGACCAGAGGCATCCGCCGTGATGTAAGGCAGGTTGACGTCGGTTTGCGAGTTGCTCGACAGCTCGATCTTGGCCTTTTCAGCGGCTTCCTTCAGGCGCTGCAGGGCCAGCACGTCCTTGGTCAGGTCAACGCCTTGTTCCTTCTTGAACTCGGCCACGATGAAGTCGATGATGCGTTGGTCAAAGTCTTCGCCGCCCAAGAAAGTGTCGCCGTTGGTCGACAGCACTTCGAACTGCATTTCGCCGTCCACGTCGGCGATTTCGATGATGGAGACGTCAAAGGTGCCGCCGCCCAAGTCGTACACGGCGATCTTGCGGTCACCCTTTCCACCCTTGTCCAGGCCGAAGGCCAGGGCTGCTGCGGTGGGTTCGTTGATGATGCGCTTGACGTCCAGCCCGGCAATGCGGCCCGCGTCTTTGGTCGCTTGACGTTGTGCGTCATTGAAATAAGCGGGCACCGTGATCACGGCCTCGGTCACTTCTTCGCCGAGGTAGTCCTCAGCGGTCTTTTTCATCTTGCGCAGGATGTCGGCGCTGATTTGCTGCGGGGCCATTTTCTTGCCGCGCACTTCAATCCAGGCATCGCCGTTGTCGGCCGCCGTGATGCTGTAAGGCATCAGGTCGATGTCTTTCTGGACTTCTTTTTCAGTGAACTTGCGACCGATGAGGCGCTTGACCGCGTACAGCGTGTTGCGGGGGTTGGTGACCGCCTGGCGTTTGGCCGACGCGCCGACCAGTACTTCACCGTCTTCTTGATAGGCAATGATCGACGGCGTGGTGCGTGCACCTTCGCTGTTTTCGATCACTTTGGTGGTGTTGCCTTCCATGATGGCGACGCACGAATTCGTGGTGCCCAGGTCAATCCCGATAATTCTGCCCATGTCGTAGCTCCTTAGAAACTGAAAATTGCTTGTTGCTTATTTATGTTCGTTTTTGGGGTTTTCAAGGCCATTTTTGACTGTTTTTGGCCTTTTTTGCCCCTTACTTGGGTGCGGCCACGGTGACCAAGGCGGGGCGCAGCACCCGATCTGTGATCAGGTAGCCCTTTTGCAGCACGCCCACCACGGTGTTGGCTTCCTGGTCGGCCGGCACCATGCTGATGGCTTGGTGTTGATGCGGGTCGAATTTGGTTCCGGCGGCAGGATTGATTTCCAGGACCTTGTTGCGCTCCATGGCAGCCCCGAGTTGGCGCAAGGTGGCCTGAACGCCTTCCATGACGGTGTCCATCGGGGTGTCAG
>JAZJZP010000108.1:0-10725 GCA_040389805.1 Pseudomonadota bacterium | reverse complement strand
GGCTGTCGGCAAACGACTCCACCGCAAACTTGCGCGCCTTGGAAATCTCTTCTTCTGCGCGGCGGCGGATGTTTTCGGTTTCGGCCTTGGCGCGCAGATAGGCGTCCGACACTTCGGTGTGCTTGGCCTGCAACTCGGCCAGTTGTTGTTCGACCGAGGCGGGGGCCGATTCGGCTCCTGCGGGCACTTCGGTGAATTCAGGGGTGTCGGCGGTTGCTGGGGTGTCGCTCATGGTGTCTTTGTAAGAAATTGATCAGTGAAGCCATCAAAACCCTCTCGATATCAGGGCAGTGGGCAAGATTTCAAGTCCCCGGCGGGACTTTTTCAGTCATCGACCCCAACGCTCCAGCGATTCCAGTCGGCCAGTTGACGGCGATCTCGCTTGGTTGGGCGTCCCTGGTCGATGGACAAAGCCGGTTCGGGTTGCAGGCGTCGCTCCTCGGCGGCCTTGTCACGGCGCAAGATGCTGTCCGGGGTTTCTTCGTACAGTGTCTGCGCAACCAGGGCGGGGCCTCTGAGTTTGCTCAAGGCTTTGACGATCACCGTGCGCACCAAGGCGCCCTGGCGCAGGTCCACCCGATCCCCGACCTTCAACTCGCGAGAAGGTTTGGCCGTGATCTCGTTGACCTGAACCCGTCCTTTATCGATGTCGTCGGCGGCCAGGCTGCGCGTTTTGTAAAAACGGGCAGCCCATAACCATTTGTCCAGCCGCAGTTTGTCGCTCATGATGAAAGTATTTTTGGGGATCGACAGTGTACCCAGGCCTGTGACCCCGTATTTTGCGACGACAATATTCGCCATCGGCACCCACAGCGGGCGCCAGAGGACCTCAATTGGCAAAACCCAACTATCAGTTTGAAAAACGTCAGCGCGAACTCGGCAAAAAGAAGAAGAAGGAAGAAAAACTTCAGCAGCGCCGCAGTGGCGTTGGCGAGCCGGGTGAACCAGGTACCGAGCAAGACGGAACCGAGGCGACTGAGCCGGGTGCCGAGTCGGGCAACGACACAGGCGCAGCGCCTCAGTCAGAAGCTTCGGCCTGAGCTCCCTTGGCCACGGCCCGCGTCACGATGCGGGCGGGGTCAAGTGCATCACGCAAGGCTGCTTCGACTGGGCACGGGCTTCCTGTGACCCACGATGCGAGCAATTCACCCGCCAGTGCGGCCCAGGTGATGCCTCGTGAGCCCAATCCTGTCATGACATAGACCCCACCTTGCTCGTCTCGCAGGCGAGGCACAAAACGGGGTTGGTCCATGCGGGGCGCTCGACCCGTTTGCGGCGCATGCTTGGATGCCACCAAGGGCAGGGCGCCGACATAGGGCAACCTGTCTGGCGTCGTGGCACGCCAGCCGACTCGGCCGATCAAACCCTGCGGCCTCTCATAGTGCTCAGGCAGGCTCCCCAGTTGGGCGGCCAATTGCAGGTTGTGCGCGTGGTCGACTTCGCGCACCTGGACATCGTCGTCATCGACCTGGCTGGTTGCGCCGCACAAGAGGTTTCCTTGATGCTCGGGCAGCACATAGCCTGCCCCTGCGACAGGCAGGAGCGGTGCTCGCGGCCCAGGTACTGCGCTGCCTGTGCGCGGCGCCAAGGGCAGGATACTGACTTGCCCCCGAACGGATGACATCGGCAAAGGGCTAACATTGGTCAGCGATGCGATCAGTGGGTGGGTGTCGTTGGCACCGGCCAACACGACCACGGCCGCTTGTGCCACGATTTCTCCCTGCTCATCCAGTGCTTGCCAAGCGCCGTCGGCGTGGCGTTGCAACTGCTGCACGCGCCGTTCGCCAACAAACTTCACCTGTGCATGGCTGGTCGCCTCTTCCAGAAACGCCTGAGCCAAGCCGGCAGGGTGCAACCATCCTCCTTGCATGAACAGCCAGCCGCCGCTGGGCACCGGGATGCCTGCAATGGCCGCTGCATCAGACGGCGCAAGCCAGCGCACATAGTCGGGAGGAAGTCCAAGGCGCTGGATCAAGGCCTGGGCGCTGTCATGGTCGGTTTGGGGGGCGAGTCGCAACAAGCCTTGGCACTGGCCGTGCAAACGACCTTGCGCCAACCAAGGCGCCACCACTTGAGCGGTCCGTAAGGCGGCGGCGCGGTGGGCCCTTGCATGCAAGCCATCGTCAGCATGGACGATGCTGTGGAACAAGCCACCCGGGTTGCCGGAGGCCGCCTGGGCAGGCGCCTTATGAGCATCGATCACGGTGCAGCGCCAACCTTGTCGGGCCAGCGCCCAGGCGGCGGCGCACCCGGCCAAGCCCGCGCCGATGATCATGGCGTGTCGTTGGGATGCGGGCAGGGCGCTGGGCCTCAGTCCTCCCGGCAGGTGGGGCGGTGTGTGACGCGGCTCAAAAATGGCGCGGGTCATGTCCCGTTTGCCGCCGCCGTAGCCCGGCATCTCTTCTACTTTGAAGCCTGACAAGGCGAGGCCTTCTCGCACACCTCGGGCTGCGCTCCAGGTGGCTGCTGTGGCGCCGGGAGCCGCGAGTCGACCCAAGCGCGACAGCAGGCCTTGGTCCCACATGTGGGGGTTCTTGGCCGGCGAGAACCCATCTAAGTAAAAAGCATCGACTTGCGCCACGATCTGGGGCAACAGGTCGGCGACATCGCCAAGGCCGAGCAGCAGTGTCACGCCACTGGCTGCGCCTTCGTCAAACTGCAGTGTGTGCAGTCCCGCCGTCAATACAGGCCAGGCATCCAGCAGCCGTTGAGTCAGGGCCGTTGGGGCCGGATCGGCGGTGTGTTCATGCACGTGAGCCAGGTCTGCTTTTTGGAGCGGGTGCTTCTCGATCGAAATGAACACCAGCCTTGCGCATCGTTGCGGGTCGGCCAGCCAGGCCGCCCAGGTGGCCAAGAAATTGTTGCCCAGCCCAAAGCCGGTTTCCAGGATCACAAAATGGTCGCGCCCTGCCCAGCGTGCGGGCAATTCGTTGCCCCCCAGAAACACGTGCCTGGCCTGAGCCAAGGCCCCTGTCGCGGGGTGGTACAGATCGTCGTAAAGGGGCGAATAGGGCACGCCAGCGGCCTGGCCCAAGGGGCGCTCCCCCAGGACCGCAGGGATCACCGACATGGTTTTATTGAGCCAACCAGCCGCCGTCTACATTCCAGGCCACGCCGCGCACGTTGTCGCTGGAGGGCGAGCACAGGAACACCGCCAAGTCACCCAATTGCTTGGGGGTCACAAATTGCAGCGAGGGCTGTTTTTCACCCAGCAGGCCGCGTTGAGCGTCTTCCAGGCTGACGCCTTCGCGTTCTGCCTTGGCTTCAATCTGTTTTTGCACCAGAGGCGTGAGCACCCAGCCCGGACAAATGGCGTTGACCGTGACCCCTGTGGTGGCCGTCTCCAGGGCCACGGATTTGGTCAGGCCCACCAGGCCATGCTTGGCGGCCACATAGGCTGACTTGCCCGCTGACGCCACCAAACCGTGTGCCGAGGCCAGGTTGATGATGCGGCCCCAGTTCTTGGCCCGCATGCCCGGCACCGCCAAGCGCATGGCGTGAAAGGCTGAACTCAGATTGATGGCAATGATGGCGTCCCACTTTTCAACGGGGAAGTTCTCAACATTGGCCACATGCTGGATGCCTGCGTTGTTGACCAAGATGTCGACGCCGCCAAATTCAGCCGCGGCATAAGCCATCATGGCCTCAATCTCAGCGGGCTTGCTCATGTCGGCGCCGTGGTATCCCACTCGGATGCCATGGGCTTGTCCTGCAGCCAACACTTCGGCCTTGGGCGCTTCAATGTCGCCAAAGCCGTTCAGAATCACGTTGGCGCCTTGGGCGGCCAGTTGTTGCGCGATTCCTAAACCAATGCCGCTGGTCGATCCAGTGACGAGGGCAGTTTTTCCATTCAACATGACGGGCCTCCTGAGGGCGAGAATAAACACAATGTCGTATCGATTCCATTATCTGCCGAGGCACTGCCATGAGCACCGTTGACCCCCATAAATCCACCGATCCAACGCTGAACTACGTGTCCTGCCCAGGCGCCAGCAAGACCGATGCGCAATCCCATCGCATGGCCTATTGGTCCTGGGGCGATGAGGCCAACCCCAAGATCCTCATGTGCGTGCACGGCCTGAGTCGTCAAGGGCGGGACTTCGATACCCTGGCGCGGACCCTGAGCAGTCACTACCGAGTGATCTGCCCTGATGTGGTCGGCCGCGGCGAGTCTGACTGGCTGGCGGATCCCGGCGGTGATCAGGTCTTCTCATATGTGTCCGACATGGTCGCATTGATGCAACAGTTGCGCGCGCAACTCAAGGTCACTGAGACGTTAGACATCGACTGGGTGGGGACCTCCATGGGTGGCTTGATCGCGCTGGGGTTCTCAACCCTGCCTGCGGCGGTCTCCGGTGTGCGTTTACGCAAACTCGTGCTCAATGACGTTGGCCCACGCCTGCGCCACGATGCCTTGCTGCGCATTGGTGACTACCTGGGTCAGCCCATGACCTTTGCCAATGAGCAGGCTGCCGCTGACTACCTGTGGACAATCTCCACCGGGTTTGGCCCCCACACGCCAGAGCAATGGCTTGCCCTGACTCGTCCGTTGCTGCGCCCCTCTCCCGATGGCCAAGGGCTGATCCTGCATTACGACCCCATGATCGCGACTCCCTTCCGGTCCATGTCGGCTGATGCGGCGACGAGCGGAGAAGCAATGCTGTGGCAGGTTTATGACGCCATGACGTGCCAGGTCTTGCTGTTGCGTGGCAAAGAGTCGGATCTACTCGACCCCGAGACAGCGCAACTCATGACCCAGCGTGGTCCCAAGGCTCGATTGGTCGAGTTTGCTGGCGTGGGCCATGCCCCGACCTTGATCGCCGAAGACCAGATCGCAACCATCAAGGACTTCTTGCTCGCATGAAGACAGGCCATCTTGATGCGCCTCCCGCTGCCATTGTCGGGTTGGTGGATCTGTCCTTGCCCGGTGAAATCGGTGGGGAGGAGGGCGGGGGCACGACGGTTGCTCATAGTCAGCAGGCCCTTGCTCGGGCGCGCGCCTTTGCTGAACCATTACTGACCGGCCAGTGTTTTGACACCGGCGAACCCGCGCTGGCGCATGCCGATGGGGTCTCTCAACTGTTGCAGGGCATTGGTGCGCCGCCATCCTTGCGAGCCGCGTCCTACCTGGTCTACGCCAGCGAGTACCTGACACGGCCTGAAGAGGTCGTTGCGCGCGCCTTTGGTGACGACGCAGCCGCCTTGGTCGCGCACACGCGCAAGCTGGTCAAGATTCAGCGCAATGCACGCGACGCGCTGGGCGATGAAACCGACGATTCCTTGCGGACGGAGCAGGTCGAGCGCATCCGCAAAATGCTGTTGGCTTTTTCACGCGACCTGCGCGTGGTGTTGCTGCGCCTGGCCTCGCGTTTGCAAACCTTGCGCTACTACGCCGAGAGCAAGCAGCCATGCCCCAAGACCCTGGCGCGCGAGTCCTTGCAGGTTTTTGCGCCATTGGCCAATCGATTGGGCATCTGGCAGATCAAATGGGAGTTGGAGGACCTGTCCTTTCGCTTCATGATGCCCGACACCTACCGCTCCATCGCCCGCTCGCTGGACGAAAAGCGGCTGGAGCGCGAGCGCGATGTGGAGCAAGTCCGTGAGCGTCTGGTTGCCGCATTGGCCGACATGGGTTTGCAGGCCCAGGTGCAAGGCCGCCCCAAGCACCTCTACAGCATCTGGAAGAAGATGCAGGGCAAGAACCTGTCCATCGACAAGGTGTTTGATGTGCGCGCCTTGCGGGTCATTGTTGATGATGTCCCCGGGTGCTATGCCGCACTGAGCCGCGTGCACGAGTTGTGGCATGCCATGCAGGGGGAGTTCTCCGACTACATCGCGAGGCCCAAGCCCAACGGCTATCAGTCGATCCACACCGTGGTGTTGGACGATCAACACAAGCCCATCGAGATCCAGATTCGCACACAAGCCATGCACGACCACGCTGAAAGTGGCGTGGCGGCGCACTGGGCCTACAAAGAGGCGGGCACCAAGGGCTACGCGGGCGTGGTGGCCGCGGGTGATTTTGAAAGCCGCATGGCCGAGGCGCGCAAGACCGTGCTGCGTCAATTGCTGGCCTGGGAGCGCGATGTCGCCGCGGCGGACGACACCGAACGTGGACCTCAGGCCGGACAAGGTTTGTTTGATGACCGCATCTATGTATTCACGCCTGACGGCAAGATCATCGATCTGCCCACGGGGGCCACGCCCATCGACTTTGCCTACTCATTGCACAGCGACCTGGGTCACCGCTGCCGCGGCGCCAAGGTCGATGGGGTGATGGTGCCCTTGAACACGGCGCTCAAGAGCGGCCAAACGGTCGAGGTGGTCTCGGCCAAGGAAGGCGGCCCCTCACTGGATTGGCTCAATCCCGAGCAAGGCTATGTGCGCAGCAACCGCGCTCGTACCAAGGTGCGGGCCTGGTTCAATGCGTTGGCGCAGCAAAGCACCATTGCCCGCGGTCGTGAGTCCGTTGAAAAGTTGTTGCAGCGCGAGGGTAAAACCGCGATCAAGCTGGAGGATCTGGCATCCGATCTGGGCTTTCGCACTGCGGATGCCTTGTTTGATGTGGTCGGGAAAGACGAATTTTCGTTGCGCACCATTGAGCAGTTGTTGCGCCCGGCGCCGCCTGAGCAAAACGTGGATGAGCTCATTGCTCAAAAAATTGTGGCGCGCAGTGAGGCCGACCTGGCCAACAGCGGTCAAGGCCGCGGCGTGCTGGTGGTGGGTATGGATTCCTTACTCACCCAACTGGCTCGGTGTTGCAAACCTGCACCGCCCGACGCCATTGGTGGCTACGTGACCCGTGGCAAAGGGGTGGCGGTGCATCGCAGCGATTGCAGCAACTTCCGGCAGATGGCGGGGCGCCATCACGAGCGCGTCATACCGGTGACCTGGGGGCGCCATGCGGCCGACAAAAACGCCTACTACGCCGTGGATGTGCTGGTCGAAGCCCATGACCGCCCCGGCTTGCTGCGCGATGTGTGTGACGCCTTGGCTCAAGGTAAAACGCATGTCATGGCCATGAACAGCCAAAGCCAGCGTGAGCACGTCATCGTGACCCTCACCGTCCAGACGTTTGACACCGACCAGCTGGGTGCCGTACTGGCGCGTGTAGCAAAAGTGAACGGAGTTTTGAAGGCGCGCAGAAAATGAGAAAAGTAGTGCTATAGTATTGGTCTTGAAGGCGCGTAGCTCAGCTGGTTAGAGCACCACCTTGACATGGTGGGGGTCGTTGGTTCGAGTCCAATCGCGCCTACCAAATTTGGTAGTCCCAAGAAAAGCCGGTAAGTTGTTGATACAGCTTGCCGGCTTTTTCAATTTCATCCCTGCTAAACAGGGGAGCTCTTGAGATTTTCAACCTGTGTCCAAGGTAATCAAAGCTTGGATCAAGTTGGATGCGGATGAGCCGAAAACACTTCAGCACGTGGTCTACAGGCCCTTCATGCAACATTTGCAAGCGTTTTCATAGCGACCATCACAATTCGGAGATGAAAATCATGAACCTGCCCCGTCTAGGGCAATGGAGTCGACGGGTGCTGGTCGCGCTGGCCTGTCCGGTCACGGCGCAGGCCCTGGATCTGACCACCTCCGCCAGTCTTCGGCTCAATGGGTTTGGCACGGTGGGGATCACTTCCACCCATGGGCCTGATGGGACGGGCTATCGCCGCGACGTGTCGCATTCAAACAATAACGGCGGCGAGCAGTGGCTCACGGACACGCGCTTGGGCCTGCAGGCCAACTACGCAGTCAACCCCCAACTGGAATTGACCACGCAAATTGTCCTGCGCGATCGAGCCAAGGGTAGCAAGCCCATTGACAGCCTGGAGTGGGCGTTCGTCACCTACCGCCCCACAGGCGACGTGACGGTGCGCGTGGGGCGCACCAGCCCAGTCATGTTCCTCATGACCGACTACCGCAATGTTGGTTTTGCCTATTCGACGGTGCGACCCAATGTGGATTTCTACGGCACGCTGCCGTTGTACTCGATCAATGGCGCCGATGTGGCCTACGACTGGAAATCGGGCGAGGCCCGCTGGCGCGTCAAAGGAATTGTCAGCACCGGGGAGGCTCGGACTGCCGCTCCAGGACAAGAAACGGTCGTCACCGTTGACGTGCAGTCCGCCGTGGGTGCGGTCATCACCCGCGAAGCCCATGGGCTGACGCTGCGAGCGTCGATGACAAGTGCACGGGTGGCGATTAAAAAGACCGCAGAGATGAGCCAATTGGAGTCGGCCTTGAGCGCCTTGCAGGCCTACCCTGATCCGACGGTGGCGGCCCAGGCCCATGACTTGCAGCGTGACTTGGGCTTGTCACCCGGACGCGAGACCTTTGCCGAGTTGGGTTTCAGCTATGACGCAGCACCCTGGTTGTTCAGTGGGGAGATCGGCCGCATCTCTGGCGCGCTGGGTGGGGGCGGCTCGACCGCTGCTTACCTCAGCATTGGGCGTCGTTTTGATGACGTCACGCTGTATGGAATCGCTGGACGCATCAAGCCGATGAAACGTCCCGTGCAAGCACCGGACTGGAGCAGCGTGCCAGTACCGGGGACCCAGATGCTCGGTCAGATGGCGGCGGCAGGCATCAACGGCGCATCATTCCACCAGCACTCCTTGTCGTTGGGCTTGCGCTGGGACTTCCATCCGCAGGTGGCGCTGAAGGTGCAGTGGGACCAATACTGGGTTCAGCCTAATGGCAGTGCGCTGTGGAGCGCTGGGGTGGAGCGTGAGGCGCGGCCCCAGGTGGGCACCGTCTTGTTGGACTTCATCTTCTAGGCCAGCCATGAATAATTTATTCAGGCTGACCTTGATGTTGGGGGCTCTGCTCATGGGGGCCGTGGCGCAGGCGGATGTCTACGTCATCGTCAATGCCTCCAATCCGTTGCGCAGCCTCACACACAAGGAGGCGGTCGATCTGTTCATGGGCCGAACCCGCGTCTTTCCCAACGGCGACTATGTGCTGGCCTGTGATCTGCCGCGCAATAGTGCCGTGCGGGCCAGTTTTTACCTGGCCTTGACCGGCATGACGCCAGCGCAGACCAACAGCTACTGGTCGCGTCTGATGTTCACAGGGCAGACCATGCCGCCTCAGACCGTTCCCGATGAACAGGCCGTGACTGAACTGGTCAAGCGCAACCCTGGTGCGCTGGGCTACCTGGGCCACGAGCCCACAGACCGGGGCTTGCGTGCCGTGCTTGTGTTGAAGGAGTCTTCGCGCTGAGCCTGAGTGCTCGACGCCTTTATCTCATGCGACTCAAAGGACTTCAGTTTCGATTTCTGGTGACCCTGGTCGTCGCAGCAACCTTCTTTGCTGCAGTAGCCGGTCTGGTGGCCTACCAATTGGGCTATCAGCGTGCACTGGACAGTGGACGTGCCACCCTGGAAGGGCTGCTCACGGCGGTCGAGAAAACCGCCTCCATCGGTGCCTACACCTCAGACAAGGTACTGTTGCAGGAGGTGATCGATGGCCTGGCTCGCCATGATCTGGTTGCCCTGGTTGAGGTGCGCTCCCCGCAGGGCGCTCTGGTGGTGTCGAAGCAGTCGATGAGTCTTGCGCATGCCGCCGGCGATTTGTCCGACAGGCAGGTCGTGAAGCACCAGCTGGCTTCGCCTTTTGATGTGAAGGAATCGGTCGGCGAGGTGCGCATTGAGGCTGACATGGCACGCTTGCAGGCTTCGGCCCGCCGCGAAGCCAGCGTGCTCTCCTTGGTGATGGTGGGGCAGACGGTACTGTTGTCCATCCTGCTCTACTTGATGGCAGAGCGCTTGGTCTCGCGGCCCATCGTGCGGCTGGCTGGGCGCTTGCGTCGCATGGCGCCGGGATCCAGGGAACAACTCGAGATTCCGCCGGGGCATGAGGACGATGAAATCGGTGCACTGGTCGAGAGTGCCAACGTGCTGTTGCAGACCAACCGCGAGGCTCTGCACAACGAGCGCGAACTGCGTGCCGAGATTGAGAAAATGGAAGCCCGCTACCGCCAGATCTTTGATGCCAGCAGCGCCGGCATTTTTGTACTGGACAGTGACCGTCGCCTGGTCAATTGCAATCCCACGGCCTTGGCGCTGCTGGGCCTTAAGGCCACTGACATGAAGCAGCTGCAATCGACCGACCTGGTGCGGATGTCTTTTGCGCGGCCCGATCACGTCAGGTATTTGATTGACGAATCCTTGCACCATGGCACCTCGATGGAGGACGATCTGGAGCTGGCAAATGCCGCTGCTGCGGCACACTGGGTTCATTGTCTGATTTCAGCCCAGAAGGTGGGCGAGGACCGTTGGATCGAAGGGGTGATTTACGATGTCACAGAGCGCAAGCGTTCAGAAGACGAGGCGCAGCATCTGGCCGAACACGATGCACTGACGGGCTTGCGCAACCGCCGCGCCTGTGATGCCGTGATCGACAGAGTCATTGACGAGGCTACCGAGCAAGAAAGCCCAGTTAGCGTGCTCTACATCGACCTGGATGGCTTCAAGCGCGTCAATGACGAACTGGGGCACAAGGCCGGCGACCAGGTGCTGCAGCAGTGCGCCCAGCGCCTCCACCACGCCTTGAGACGCACCAGCGACGTGTTGGGGCGTATTGGTGGTGACGAGTTTGTGATGTACCTGCACCAGGCCGACGCTGAGGGCGCCAAGATGGTGGCACAGCGCGTACTGGAGAGCCTGGCCCAGCCGTTCCACCTGGACGACGTGCATTTTTCGGTGAACTGCAGCATCGGCGTGGCGATGT
>JAZJZP010000107.1:41116-45869 GCA_040389805.1 Pseudomonadota bacterium | reverse complement strand
AAATTTGGATCGGCATCACGCCAAAAAGTGGCTCAGTTTTCGGTCGGCGTCAACAAAGGCAAGCAACCCGACACCACCAAGCCCCGGCCCTGCTGCTGGGGCTTTTTCTTTTGGGTGGCTACATGCGGGCGACACGGTACAAAGCTCTGTACCTCAGTCTGTAAAAAGTCTGTAAGACCCCCAACAGCCCCCCAGAAACAACAAAGCCCAACCTTGTGGGCTGGGCTAAGTCGTTGATTTCATTGGTGCCGGAGAGATGAATCGAACACCCGACCTTCTCATTACGAATGAGCTGCTCTACCGACTGAGCTACACCGGCAATCCAGATTTAAATTCTAGCATGCCTTCATAAGGCATCGCTGGCCGCTCAGCCCTGGTGGTACTGCGTCACGCGCTCAACTTCGTTCTTGGAGCCCATCATCACGCTCACCCGCTCATGCAACTGTGTGGGCTGGATCTCCATGATGCGCTGCTTGCCGTTGGTCGACATGCCACCCGCCTGCTCCACCAAAAAGCTCATGGGGTTGGCTTCGTACATCAGGCGCAGCTTGCCGGGTTTGCCGGGCTCACGCTGATCCCAGGGGTACAAAAAGATGCCGCCGCGGGTCAGGATGCGGTGCACGTCGGCCACCATGGAGGCCACCCAACGCATGTTGAAATTTTTGCCGCGCACGCCATCTTTGCCCAGCAAACACTCATCGATGTAGCGCTTGACGGGTGGAGCCCAGTGCCGCATGTTCGACATGTTGATCGAGAACTCTTGGGTGTCCTGCGGGATCTGGACATTGTCCTGCGTCAGTACCCACGAGCCTTGCTCACGGTCCAGCGTGAACATGACCACGCCCTTGCCCACGGTCAGCACCAAGGTCGTTTGCGGGCCATACACACAATAGCCTGCCGCGGACTGCGATGTGCCCGGTTGCAAGAAGCTGCTGCTGGACACGGTGTGCCCGTCGTTGTGCTTGAGCACCGAGAAAATGGTGCCAATGCTGACGTTCACGTCGATGTTGCTGGAGCCATCCAGGGGATCAAACAGCAGCAGGTATTCGCCTTGCGGGTAGCGGTTGGGCACGGCATGGATGTCGTCCATCTCTTCAGACGCCATGGCCGCCAGGTGACCGCCCCATTCATTGGCTTCAATCAGCACTTCGTTGGCGATGATGTCCAGTTTCTTCTGGACTTCACCTTGCACGTTCTCGCTGCCAGCGGTGCCGAGCACATCACCCAGAGCGCCTTTGTTGACGCTGATGGCAATGCTCTTGCAAGCGCGGGCAACCACTTCAATGAGCAGGCGCAATTGGGCAGGCAGCTGGGCCTCGCCGCGCTGTTGCTCGATCAGGTATTGGGTCAGGCTGACACGGTGGGACATGGTATGGGTCTTGCTAAAAAGTGAAGGTCAATCTTGCAATGCGCGCGAGACAATTTCGCGCACATCGTCAGACAGTTCGGACTTGGCCGCCACACGGTTGAGGGCCTCACGGGCCGCCGTGCGATAGGGTTCGGCCAGACGACGCCAATGGTCCAGCGACCGGGCCAAACGAGCGGCCAGCTGCGGGTTGATGGTGTCGATCTCGATGACGCGATCGGCCCAGAACACATAGCCTGCGGCATCGGCACGGTGAAACGCCGCCGGGTTCGCCTGGCACAGACTCATCAGCAGGCTACGCGCCCGGTTGGGCGTGCGCACCGTGAAGTCCGGGTGCTGCATCAGTGCCTTGCAACGGGCAAACACCTGTCCATCTTTTTCAGGGGCGGCCGCTTGCAGCGCAAACCATTTGTCGATGACCAGGGCCTCGCCCTTGTATTGGGCATGGAAACGATCCAGCGCCGACTGAGCCAACTCGGAGTGGCTGTTGACCAGCGCACTCAAGGCCCCCAGGCGGTCCGTCATGTTGGTAGCGTCTTTGTAGCGTTGCAACGCCTTGCCCACCCACACTGGGTTGTGGCGCATGGCACCATCCAGGCACAGCATGCCCAGCGACAGATTGGCCAGCGCGCGGCGTCCCATGCTGACGGCATCGGGCGTGTAGCCACCGTTGTCGTGGTGGGTCTCGTAAGCCCAGGCCCAGTCGTCATGCAGCGCACGGGCCAACTGCAGCTTCATGCTTTCGCGTGCCGTGTGAATGCGCTGAGGGTCGACCACCTCCAGCTGCTCGGCCACATAGCTTTCGCCGGGCAAGGTCAACACCAAGTCCTTGAAGGCCGCGTCGAGGTCATGGCTGCGCAAGATGCCACGCATGGCCTCGATAAAGCGCGCATCCAGCTCGACATGGCCATTGCCGGACACGGCGGCCAACAGGCGACGCAAGGCCAACTTCTGAGCAGACTCCCAGCGGTTGAAGGGGTCCAGGTCGTGCGCCAGCAAGGTAAACAAGGCATCGTCACTGAGCTCAGCGTCCAGCACCACGGGGGCCGAGAAGCCGCGCAACAGCGACGGCACGGGCTCGACGGGCACGTGCACGAAGGTGAAGCTTTGCGTTGGCTCAGACAGCACCAGCACGGTCTGCGGGCCCATCGGCATCGCATCGCCTTCGAGGTGCAGCATTAAGTTGCGACCATCGTGCGCCACCAGGCCCATGGCCACGGGGATCACGTAAGGCGCCTTGTTGGGCTGTCCCGGCGTGGCCGTTGCGGACTGGCTGAGGTGAAGCGTGTAGGAGCGTGACTCGGCGTCGTACTCACCGCGCGCTTGAACACGGGGCGTGCCCGCTTGGCCGTACCAGTGCTTGAAGACGCTCAGGCGTCGTGCCAACTCGCTCTGGGGGTTGGCATCGGCAATGGCTTGGGCAAAATCGTCACAGGTCACGGCTTGGCCATCGTGGCGCTCGAAATAGAGCTTCATGCCCGCAGCAAAGCCTTGCTCACCCACCAGGGTGTGCATCATGCGCACCACCTCGGCGCCCTTTTCGTAGACGGTGGAGGTATAGAAGTTGTCGATGGCCAGGTAGCTGTCCGGGCGCACCGGGTGCGCCATCGGGCCAGCATCTTCAGGGAACTGCACCTGGCGCAGGGTGCGCACGTCTTCAATGCGCTTGACCGCACGGGCGCTGGGGCTGCCCGCCATGTCCTGGCTGAACTGCTGATCACGGAAAACGGTCAAGCCCTCCTTGAGCGACAACTGGAACCAGTCGCGGCAGGTGACGCGGTTGCCCGTCCAGTTGTGGAAGTACTCGTGGGCCACCACGCTTTCGACGTTGCCGAAGTCCACATCCGACGCGGTGGCCGGGTTGGCCAGCACGAACTTGGTGTTGAAGATGTTCAACCCCTTGTTCTCCATGGCGCCCATGTTGAAGTCGCTCACGGCCACGATCATGAAGCGCTCCAGGTCCAGGCTCAGGCCGAAGCGGGCTTCGTCCCAGGCGATGGAGGCCATCAGCGAATTCATGGCGTGTTCGGTCTTGTCCAGATCGCCTGCGCGTACATAGATTTGCAGCAAGTGGTCCTTGCCCGCACGGGTGCGCACGCGCTGCTCGCGGCGCACCAGGTCGGCGGCGACCAGCGCAAACAAATAGCAGGGCTTGGGATGCGGATCGACCCACACCGCGTAGTGGCGCCCGCCTTCCAGCGCGCCCTCTTCTACCAGGTTGCCGTTGGACAGCAAGGCCGGGTACTTGGCCTTGTCGGCCTTGAGCGTGACCCGATACGTGGCCATCACATCCGGACGGTCCAGGAAGTAAGTGATGCGGCGAAAGCCCAGCGCCTCGCACTGCGTGAAAAAACCACCACTGGAGGTGTAGAGACCCGACAGTTGCGTGTTTTTCTCAGGTGCGCAGGTGTTGCGGATCTCAAGCGAAAAGGGCTGATCCGGCAGGTTGTCCACCACCAGTTGCTGGTCTTCGACCCGAAAGGACACAGACTCGCCATCCACCAGCACCCGCGTCAGGTTCAGGTCTTCGCCATCCAGGCGCAATGACGCACCAGGCTGCGCTGGGTTGCGCTCCAAGGTCATCTTGTTGATAACCAAGGTCTTGGCCGGGTCCAGGTCAAAGGTCAGGTCAACGGTCTTGATCCAGAAAGCGGGGGCCGCATAGTCTTCGCGGCGAATCAGGGGGGCAGTACCTTCACGCATGGGTGTGCTTTCTCAAACGCCTTGTTTCAGGCTGGCCTCGATGAAGGCGTCCAGGTCTCCGTCCAGGACTTTTTGGGTGTTGGAGATCTCGACGTTGGTGCGTAAGTCTTTGATGCGGCTCTGATCCAGCACATACGAGCGGATCTGGTGACCCCAGCCCACATCGGTCTTGCTGTCTTCAAGCTTTTGCTGCGCGGCCATGCGGATGCGCATCTCGTGCTCGTACAAACGTGAGCGCAGCATTTGCCAAGCCTCGTCGCGGTTGCGGTGTTGCGAACGGTCGTTCTGACACTGCACCACGATGTTGGTGGGGATGTGCGTCAAGCGCACGGCCGAGTCGGTTTTATTGATGTGCTGACCACCCGCGCCAGAGGCCCGGTAGGTGTCGGTGCGCACATCGGCCGGGTTGATGTCGATCTGGACCGTGTCGTCCACTTCGGGGTAGACGAACACCGATGCGAAGGACGTGTGACGACCACCCGAGGAGTCAAAGGGCGACTTGCGCACCAAGCGGTGCACGCCAGTTTCAGAGCGCAAAAAGCCAAAGGCGTATTCACCTTCGATCTTGATGTTCATAAGCTTGATAGCTTGACGCACTGTTTCTTTATAGCGGTTCATTTCTTCAACCAGTGCTTTCATCATATCAAAGTTAAACTTTGCGAATGCTTTAGCCAGTTTCACAAC
>JAZJZP010000107.1:38240-41106 GCA_040389805.1 Pseudomonadota bacterium | reverse complement strand
GTGGCGCTCTTGATGCCGGCCACATCGCCTTCGGACTCTTCCATCACCTCAGGCTTGAAGCCCTTGCGCTCGCAATAGCGCACGTACTGACGCAGCAGCATGCTGGCCCAGTCGCAAGCCTCGGTGCCGCCGGCGCCCGCCTGGATGTCCAGGAAGCAGTTCAGCGGGTCGGCCGGGTTGTTGAACATGCGGCGGAATTCGAGGTCTTCGACGCGTTTGGCTTGCGCCTCGACATCGGCTGAGATGGCGAGCAAGCCGTCAAAGTCGTCGTCCTCTTTGGACATGTCGAACAATTCGATGTTGTCGGCCAGCCCCTGGCTCAGCTCGGCAATCGTGTTGACGACGTTTTCAAGGCCTTTTTTCTCGCGGCCCAGTTCTTGGGCGCGCTTGGGGTCGTTCCAGACGGCCGGATCTTCGAGTTCTGCGTTGACTTCGCTCAGACGGCGGGATTTTTCATCCCAGTCAAAGATACCCCCGTAAGTCAGCCGTGCGCTGACTCAAATCGTTGATCTTGGCGCCCAGGGCGTTGATGTGTTCGATGTCCATTTGGTTTCCTGCTATCAGTTCACGGGGTGCCCAAAGCACCCATTGGCGGGCATTTTCTCATGCGCCATGGTCAATGTTGCGCAATCAGGAATTTGGCAATGTGCGCCGCCAGTTCGGCGGGTTGATCATGGTGCAGCATGTGGCCCGCATCTTCAATGGTTTCCAGGCGGAAATCGGGCACCAATTTAACCCGCTCCAGAAATTCATCGCGTGAAAACTTGCCGTTAAAGAACATGAAATACAGGGTCTGCCCCGCTTCGACAAAAAGCACCGGCATGCTGATGCGGCTCAAAAAAGCCTGCACCTCTTCGACACGGTACAAAAAGGGCTGTGGCCGTTTGTGGGCCGGATCGGCATTGATGATCCAGCGCCCCCCCTCTTCGCGCGCCCAGCGTTGTGCCAGCCAGCGCGCAAAATCAGCACGCAAACGGGGGTTGATCGCCTGCAAGCGCTTGGCCACGCCCTCCAGGGCGTCGTAATCCTTCAGACGGGCAGGCGCCTTGATCTCGTCCAGCCATTTGATGTAGCGCTCGGGGGCCTCGTCGGCCTGGGTGGCCGGCATGCCAAACCCCTCCAGATTGATCAACCGACGGATGCGCGCCGGGCGCACGGCGGCATAGAGCATGACCACATTGCCACCCATGCTGTGCCCCAGCAGGTCCACGGGCTCCCCCGGCGACAGCTCGTCCAGCACGGCATCCAGATCGCCCAGGTAATCGGCGAAAAAATAACTGTCGCCAACAGGCGACTCGGTGTGCCCAAAACCGCGCCAGTCAATGGCCACGATCGGACGGGTCTCCCAGCCCGGCAACTGGCGCAAGGCATCGACCATGAACTGGAACGATGCGCCCACGTCCATCCAGCCGTGGGCCAGCACCAACAGGGGTTGATCCGAGCTTGCCAGGGCCAGATCCCCCCAAATCAGGACATGGTGCCGCAGGCCACGTGCGGCGACATAGTGCGAGCGGGCCTCATGAAGTGGCAAATAAACAGCTGGGTTCGTCATGGATGTGTGAAGTAGTGCATGGGCGGAGACCCCCGCCTGAGGGGGGTGCCTCAAGGCATTTCGCAATCATCGCCCATTCAGTGATTTTTCACATAAGCTGGCGCGCTAATCCCTAGCCAACCACCGTGTGATCCCAACTGAAGTAACCACCCCGACGGCGCCCGCTGCCAGTCACTTGCCCACCCCTGCCCTGGGGCGGTTTGGGCCGCTGGCGTTAGCCGTTGCTGCCCTGGCGGCCATTTGCATGGCCTTGATGGCGTGGTCCCATCAAAGTTGGCGTGCGCTGCAGACGCGCAGCCACAACATGGAATCGCTGCTGGCCCAGACCCAACTGGAGTCCCAGCGCAGCCAATGGATGGCCAAGCAGGCCATGGGTCCCCGTGCCCAGCTGACGCCCGCTCAAGTGCAGGCGCCACTGTCCGTGGCCATTGCCGCCGCCCAGCAATTACTGCGCTCGGACGAGCCCCGCCTGCACCCGCTGCTGCAAAGCCTGCACAGTCGGCTGGAAAACACCCAGCGCTTACTGAACGAGCGACTGCAGCACCCCGAAGCGGTGTCCGAACCACAACTGGTGGCCGCCATGGAGTCGGTCACCCAGGCCGCCACCGAAGCCGCACGCACCTGGCAGACCGTGTTGCAGCAAGAAACCGATGGCCAAAAACGCATCGATCTGATCAACATGGCCATCGTGGCCCTGGTGACCGGCGTGCTGCTGACCTTGATCGGGCGCGCGCACAAGCTGCGAGAGCAAACCACCCGGGCCTTGATGCGCCGGGAAGCCGAGTTGCAGGCCTTTGCCGATGCGGTGCCCGATCTGGCGTTTTTGCTGGACCAGGACGGTCGCTACCTTGAAGTCTTTGGCAACCATTCATCGGCATTGCTGGGGCGGCCACGCGAGCAACTCATCGGCAGGCCTTTGTCGGAATTTTTCTCGCCCAAGTCCACCGCCATGTTCATGGGCACCTTGACCAAGGCCCTGCAAACCCGACAAACGCAGTCGCTGAGCTATCCCATCCGCATCATGGGCGGGCAGCGCCACTTTGACAGCCGCTGTGCCCCGGTTGGCGACAGCGACCGCGTGGTCTGGATGATCTGGGACGTGACCGCGCGCCGCCGCGCCGAACAGCGCCTGGTGCACATGACACGGCTGTATGACTTCCTCAGCCAGGTCAACCAGGCCATTGTGTGGTCCACCACCGAAGAAGACCTGTTGACCCATGTCTGCCGCGCCGCGCTGCAACATGGTCGGTTCAAGCGCGCCTGGGTCAGCCTGTGTGATTGGGACGGCGACGTCATGCTCTGCGAGGTGGTGAC
>JAZJZP010000107.1:33500-38230 GCA_040389805.1 Pseudomonadota bacterium | reverse complement strand
TCAGCCCAGCAGCAGCGTAGACGCATCGATGGACCGCGCCATGCACGAAGGCAGCATCTTTCACACGGCCGACCTGGCCCAAGTCCCCAACCGCCCCGCCTGGGCGGACGCCGCCTTGCGCGCTGGACTGGCAGGCTGCGCCATCATCCCGCTGCGCCGCGACCAGGTGTTAATGGGTCACCTGTTCTTGCTGGACACGCACCTCAATGCCCAGGACCAGGACGAAAAAGCCCTGTTCGAAGACGTGGCCAGCGACCTGGGTTTTGCCCTGACCAACTTGCACCGCGAAGCGCAGCGCGAAGGCACCGAAGAGCGCATCCGCCTGCACGCTGCCGCACTAGAGAGCACCCGTGACGGCATGGTGGTGTTCACCCGCGACAAGGTACTGGTGTCCATCAACCCGGCCTTCACCGACATCACGGGCTACACCGAAGAAGACATCGTCGGGCTCACCCCCGAGTTTTTGTTCCCGGAGAACCCCTTTGAGGTCATCAACGACATCCGGCAAGGCCTGTTGACCCAGGCCAATTGGCAAGGCGAGGTTTGGAGCCAGCGCAAAAGCGGCGAGCTGTTCATGACCAAACTGTCGGTGAGCTCGGTGCGCAACCCCTCCGGCAAGCCCAGTCACTTTGTCTGCGTGCTGACCGACATCACCCTGCTCAAACAAACCGAAGAACGCCTGGCCCACATGGCGCACTTCGACACCCTGACGGACCTACCCAACCGCGCCTTGATTCATGAGCGCCTGGCGCATGCGATCAATCTGGCCCAACGTCACCACACCTTGGTCGGCGTGGTGTTTGTCGACTTGGATAATTTCAAAACAGTCAACGATGGCCTGGGACACGCCGCGGGCGACAGCCTGTTACGGCAAGTGGCGCAACGACTCAAGCTGCGCGTTCGCCAAGAGGACACCCTGGGTCGACTCGGGGGCGATGAATTCATCCTGGTGCTCGAACACCTGCGCCACCCACAACAAGCCGCCCATGTCGCCCAGGCCATTTTGAACACGCTCAACGAGCCCTTCAACCTGGAGGGTGGCCAGCAGGTCTACGTGCGGGCCAGCATTGGCATCAGCATGTACCCGGACGACAGTACCGATGCGGCCGAACTGATCCGCGACGCTGATGCGGCCATGTACGAGTCCAAGCGCCGCGGCCGCAACAGCTTCAGCTTCTACACCGAAGCGTTCACGTCTGACGCCACCAACCGCCTGCAACTGGAAACGCGTCTGCGCCGCGCGGTCGAGCACAGCGAGTTCGTGTTGCACTACCAACCCTTGGTGCGCCTGGGGGATCGACGCGTGATCGCCCTGGAAGCGCTGGTGCGACTGAAGACGCCGGAGGGTGCGATGGACTGCCTGCCTGCCATCGGCCCGGATCAATTCATCCCGGTGATGGAAGACACCGGGATGATCGTGGCCCTGGGCGAATGGGTGCTTTACGAGGCCTGCCGCCAAGGCAAGGCCTGGCTGGATGCGGGACTGGATTTTGGCCGCCTGTCGGTCAACCTCTCGCCCAGCGAAGTGAGGCGCGGCGGCGTGGTGGAGCGCGTCTCACGCATCCTCAACCGCACCGGGCTGCCCGCCGAGCGACTGGAGCTGGAGATCACCGAAAGCGGTTTGATGGAGTCCAACGTCGGGGCCGAGCAGTTCCTGCACATGCTGCACGCACTGGGCGTGTCGCTGTCGATTGACGACTTCGGCACCGGGTACTCCTCGCTGGCCTACCTCAAACGCTTCCCGGTGCACCAACTCAAGATCGACCGCAGTTTCATCCAGGACCTGCCAGGCAACAGCAGCGATGCGCAACTGGTCACCACCATGATTTCACTGGCTCACGGCCTGAACCTCACCGTGGTGGCTGAAGGCGTTGAAATGCCGGACCAAGAAGCCTTCTTGTCCAACCTGGGATGTGACGTGGCCCAAGGCTACCTGTTCAGCCGCCCTGTGCCGCCCCTGCAAATCGAAGCGTTGTTTCACCAACAAGCCAACGCCGCCCAGCCGTCACACAACAACTAACAAGCATGTCTAAACCCCCCCCATTGAACACCCTTGCCACCTTATTAGCCTCACGCGAGATTCAGGGCTCCCGCGTCAGCTTTGGCATCACCGAAGACTGGAAGCAAGGACGCACGATTTACGGCGGCGTGCTGGCGGCCCTGACCACGCAGGCCATGCGTGACCTGTTCGGTGCCGATTGGCCGCTGCGTGCCTTGCAGACCAACTTTGTCAGCCCTGTGGAACCAGGCCCCGTTCACATCGACGTCAGCTTGCTGCGCCAAGGCAAAAATGTCCGCCAGGTCAAAGCCGTGCTGTCGCAAGTCGATGCCCAGGGCGTTGAGCAAGTGTGTGGCGTGCTACTGGGCGTGTTTGGCTCCGGTCGCATCAGCCAGGTACGCAAACTCCGCCCAGAACAACACGCCGTCCCCGTCACAGCCGAGGCCTCTGTCGAGTTGCCTTACATGCCAGGCCTCACGCCCCACTACACGCAGCACATGGACTACCGACTGGCCGCCGGCGCCTTTCCGTTCTCGGGCAGTGACTGCTGGGAAACCAGTTACCACCTGAAACTTCGATACAACGAAGGCGTCGACTCCGAACTGATGACGATCATGCTGATCGATGCAGGCCCCACGCCATCCATGAGTCAAGTCATGGGCTTCGCCCCCGGCTGCTCGCTGTCCTGGGCTCTGGAGTTACGAACCGTTGAGGAGACCGATCCCACCGGCTTGTGGCGCCTGGATCAAGAAACGGTGGCCTACGGTGATGGCTACTCCAACGACCGCGCCCACCTGTGGACGCCCGATGGTCAACTGGCCGCGCTGGGTTATCAAGTGGTCGCGCTTTATGCCTGAAGTGGGGCAAGGCCCTGACGATGCGCCGCTGGCGCGCCCTGCCTCACCGTGGGATCTGTTCGTGGCCTTCACCGTATTGGCACTGCAGGGCTTTGGGGGCGTCATCGCCATTGCGCAGCGAGAACTGTGCGAGCGCCGCCGCTGGCTGACCCCGCAAGACTTTGTGGAGTTGCTCAGCAGTGCGCAGGTGCTGCCCGGCCCCAATGTCTGCAATTTGTCGCTGATGATTGGCGATCGCTTCTTTGGCTTGCGCGGGGCCTGCGCCGCGTTGGGGGGCATGATCGCCGCCCCGCTGGCCCTGATGCTGCTGCTGGCCTGGCTGATGGCTTTGGCACCGGACGCATCACCCGCCCATGGCGTGATCCGTGGTGCTTTGGGCGGCATGGCGGCCGTGGCCGCCGGACAAATTGTGGGCACCGTACTCAAGCTGGCGGCCCCCTTGAAGAATCACCCACTGAGCTGGCCAGCCTGCGTGGGCCTGGCCGGCCTGGCCTTTGCCATGATGACCGTGTTGCACTGGCCCTTGGTGTGGGTACTGCTGGGCTTGGGTGGCACGGCATGCCTGGTCACGTACGCCGTTCTGCGGCGGCGCAAGACGACATGAGTGCCACCGTTCAACACGTCGTGGCCCCTCTGGTCTGGGCACCACAGGCCTGGTGGACGCTGTTCCAGCATTTCCTGGCCCTGTCGCTGATGTCGATTGGCGGCGCCATCACCCTCGTCTCTGAAATGCACCGCCAACTGGTCGTTGAAAGCGGACTGCTCAGCGACGCCGACTTCACCGCTGCGATTGCCTTGGCTCAGGCCGCGCCCGGCCCCAATGTTTTATTTGTCGCCCTGATTGGCTGGTACAGCGCCGGCCTGGTGGGCGCGCTGGTGAGCATGCTGGGCATCATGCTGCCCTCCACCACCCTGGCCTTGAGCGCCTCACGCTGGGTGGCCCGCCGCAAACACTGGCTGAGCGTGCAAGCCTTTCAGGGCGGCATGACGCCCGTGACGGTGGGCCTGCTGCTGGCCACGGGCTACTTGCTGACGCCATCGCTGGAGCACCCCAGCGCCCTGCTGTTGAGCATGGTGGTCGCCGGCCTGGTCTGGCGCACCAAAGTACCCCTGATCGCCTTGGTGGCCGCAGGCGGCGTGCTGGGCGCCCTTGGCTGGGTGTGATACACCGCTGTTGATCCCTTTTGCCAAGGACCCCGCCATGAGCAACCCAACACCGGTGACCGTCATCCACCGCCCCGAGGCCCAATGCTTTGAGGCCATGGTGGACGAACTGCGCTGCGTCGCCGACTACCAGCGCACCGGCAACGTGATCCGCATGACCCACACCGTGGTGCCCCCAGCCTTGGAAGGCCGGGGCATTGCCGCGCAACTGGTTCATGAAGCCTTGAGCTGGGCGCAAAGCCAAGACCTCAAGGTCGAGCCCGTGTGCAGCTATGTGCGGGTCTACATGAAGCGCCATCCGCAGTGGCAATCGCTGCAGGCCTGAGCCCGCGCTGCGGTCAACCCAGCGTCATCAACGCGGATCCAGTGCCGGATCACCAAAAGCGCGTTGGCGCATGGCCGGACTCATGGCCTTGGCCATGTCATCGGCAAACTTAGCCTGCAAACGGTGCGCACCTGCGGTATCGGCATTGATGCTGGACACGCGTACCAGCAAGCCATCCAGCACCCGCCCGCTCAAGCCCAGTGCCAACTGCTTGAACTTGAAGGCCGCTTCATCTGGAGCCACCACCCCATCCCCCAGCAAACGCCAATAGGTGATGGGCTCAGGCCGGCCCTGCATGTGCGCCCGCAAACGCGTGACCACCAACGGGCGACCCGCAACCGCAATGGTGGCCGAGGCGGTATCGGACACCTCAAAGCCCCCAGCG
>JAZJZP010000107.1:30142-33490 GCA_040389805.1 Pseudomonadota bacterium | reverse complement strand
CTGCAACCCGACTGATTGCTGACGGCCATAGGCCACCGACAACATCAGACGCTGCCCTTGCGAGTTGATGTAAGTACGCTCCAGCACCTGGTCGTACATCTGAAACCGTTTGGCCAGCTCAACCGCAGGGCGCACAAACACGGTGCTGGACGGATCCAAGCGCCAGTCGGCAAACTGCTCGGGAAAGATCTGCTCCAAAGGCATGCGCGAACGGGCATCCGCGGCGACATTCACTGGGCTCGGCTTGCCCACGGCGCTCAGGCCTGCGACCGCGACCATGCATGCGGCCAAGACCCAAGCTTTGCGGCGGTGAGCGCTCATGCCCGATGCCTTTCAGGCAGCAGCACATTCAACAGCCGATCCACACCGCTGATCAACACCAAAGCGAGCGCAAACAACGCCAGGCCCGCAAAATCATGCAAGAAACCCTGTCCCACACCATCGCCAAAATGGTAGGTCAGCACCACCAGAATCATCACGCGCAGCACATTGGCAATGAACGACACCGGCACCACCAGCACCGCCATCAAGCCATTGCGCACCCAGGACTGGTAGTTCATCAAGTTACTGAACAGCAAGCCCATCGACTCCAGGATGAACATCGAATGCAGCCCGGCGCAGGCCTCCGCTACCAGCAACTGGTACTGCCCCACGGTGATCACGACACCGACATGTCCCACCGGATAGCCCACCCAACCCAGCACGGTGCTGGCCACCACCGACACGGCCTCCTTGAGTGGCCCGGTCACCACCAACACCAGCGCAAACGGCAAGGGAATCACGAACAGTGAAAACAGCAATACGAACCACAGCGAGCGCAACACCGCCCAGCCTTTGAAACACGCCAGCATCGCCACCAAAATCAGCCACAAAGACAACAGCTCGATGCGCAAAAACTGCTGGGTTCGGCCAAAGGCATAAAGCAACAGCCCCAGCACCAACAGCAAGACCGGCCCCCAACGCACCGCCTGGTCCGGCAACGCACGAACCGCCCCTGCCTTTTGATAGAACAGCCAGCCAGCCGCCGCCAGCAAAAGCACCTCGTGCCCTTGGCTGTAGCTTGACCACTCACCCCACAACAGATCCCAAAATGAGGGCAAGGCCAAAGCGGCAAACCCCGCCAAAGCCACCAGCCAGAACACCCGATCCTGGTCCGCCACTGGCGTTGGCGGCACACTCACAGCCCCTGGATTCATGCGCGACGCTGCCAAGGCGGCTTACTGCGCTGGCGAGGCTGCCGACGCCACTGAAGCGGGCCGGCGGCCCTGGGGGCTGCTGGCCGCTTGCGCAAAGCGACCGAAGAACGCCACCTTGCCGGAAGCGCGCAAGGCCTGCATTCCCTTCTCTACGGCTTCACGCCGGCGCACGTTGGTCAACACCGATTGGATCGGGGCTTGAGCGTCTCTTCGCTCAACCGGAGCCAGTTCACTGCGCACCAAGGTGCCGATGACCAGCCCGTCCGCGCGCTCCAGCACCAAAGAGTGACCTGCCTCTATCGCCGCGAACTGGCGCAACAGATCCATCGGCAGGTTTTCGGCCCACTGCACCATTTCACGGCTCACAAAACGCATGCCGCTCAAACGCATCACATCCTGGAACTCCGCCGTGGTTTTGGTGGCCTTGATTTGATCGCGCAAGGCCTGCGCCTGAGCCCCACCAATGACGACCGTGGTCTCCAGGATGGTGTACTGGCGACGTTGTTTGAACAGTTCAGGATGTTCGTTGTAGTACCGATCAATGTCAGATGAATCGGGCGGCACGGCGTTGTCCGCCAAGTGGTCCTGGTACTCACGCGCAAGCACTTCACGCTTGGCCAGTTCCATGGCCTGCAAAACCTTAGGGCTGCTGTCCAGCTTTTGAGCCTTCGCCGCCTGCGCAGCGAGTTCTTGCTCCACCAAATTTTTCAGCACTTGCACGGACGCCTCGTCACCTTGTTGCGCACTGGCGGGAGGCAGCCTCTGCATCAAAGCCTGAACCTGGTGCACCGAAATCTCGCTGCCATTGACCTTGGCCACCACCTGTCCATCAGTGCTTGGTTCGCGACTACATGCCGACACCAGCAAAGTGGTGGACAGGGCAATGCCTAGGGCACGCTTGGAAATGCACATTCGGACGGACTCCGTGAGGTCGACAGCACCCATTATGTAGCGACACCACCGAAACGACGACACCAATGCAAACGGGCCCGAAGGCCCGTCATTCGATCCAGGGTGGAACCCTTGCGCAGCAAAAATCAGCGTGCCGAACGGCGACGAACCATCATGCCCACGCCAGCCAAGCCCATCAAGGCCATGGCAAAGTCTGCCGGTTCAGGAGCCGGCGAGGCCACAGGCGATGTGGCGGCCACGGCGTGGATTTCGCCAGCGTAAGCGCCACCCAACAATGCCCAACTGTCGCCCACTTTTCCGGCCACGCCCAGCGTGTAGGTGCCTGCACCCAAGCCGGCAAAAGAGAAGCCAGTGATGTTACCGACGATGCCATCGTAGTAGCTGTCGATCGTGGCACTCTGTGTGCCAGCAAAGCTGCTGCCCGTCAACGTGAGGCTGGTCAGCGTGACGTCTTTGAGGAAAAAGCTCACCTTGTCGGTGTCGTACAGGGTGCCAGCAGCGCCGCCCGAAGAGCTGCCCAACGAAAAGGTGTAGTAATCGCTGAAAGTGCCAGCCGAGTCAAAGCTGTTGCCAAAAGTGGTGGTGCTCCCGGCAACCAGTTCACCCAAGCTGGTGGTGGACGTTGTCGTGGCGGCAACCGCATGTCCCGACACCGCCACCAAAATGGCCAGTGCGGCAGACTTTAAAACGTTGATGATGTTGAATCTCATTTGAGTCCCTTGTATCCCTGGAAGGACATTCCCTTACCAATGGATACATTATGAGCAGCCAGCACGCAACAACGCTACCCCTGAGATCGGGGGAAACCCAGCATGGTTGAGATTGTTTGGGCCATCCGGCGAGCCGCACCCTGGTGATTTTCCGCAAAGCGCAATGCGTGGATCACCATGGACTGTCGGCGGTCCTGCGTCAAGAGTTCCAAGGCGAGCGTCAGCCCCTCGGGCAAGGACTGCACACGCAGGGCAGCCCCTGCGGCCTCGCTCAATTCGGCCGCCTCGGCAAAATTAAAGGTATGCGGCCCCATGACCAGCGGGCATCCACACGCTGCGGCTTCGATCAGATTTTGTCCGCCCAGGGGTGCAAAACTGCCTCCCAGCAAGGCCACTTGTGCCGCGGCGTAATACGCCGCCATCTCGCCCATGGAATCTCCCAGCCAGACATCGCTGGCCAGTGCCTGCGCACCAGGGCCCTCAACGCCCCAGGTGCTGCGCCGCGACAGACTCAAGCCCTGCTGGGTCAC
>JAZJZP010000107.1:10850-30132 GCA_040389805.1 Pseudomonadota bacterium | reverse complement strand
ATGACGGGGCACGATCATCAGCCGGGGACGGACACCGGGCGAGGTGCCCTGCATCGCGGCCAGCGCCTTCACCCAAGCCGCCAGCAAGGTGGCCTCCTCACCCTCGCGGGTCACGGCCGCCAACACCATGGGCCGCTCGCTGGCCGCCGCCCAGGCACGGCCCTGCGCCAGCAACGCCGGCGCCGGGTTCAGGTCAAACTTGACGTTGCCACACACTTCAACCTGAGCCACGCCTGCCTGGCTCAGTCGCTGTGCATCCGCCTGCGTTTGGGCCAGCGCCATGGACAAACTCTGCGCCGCCGGCCTCAACAAGGGGGCGAAACGCAGCGCCTGGCGCAAACTTTTCTCGCTCAACCGTGCATTGGCCAGCACCATGGGCACCGAGTGACTCAGCGCTTCGCGTTGAAGGTTGGGCCAGATTTCGGTCTCCATCAGCACGCCGAGTGCGGGTTGGTGCAGACGCAAAAAGCGACGCACCGCCCCCGGCGTGTCGTAGGGCAGCCAGGTTTGCACATCCCCGTCTTGCAGCAGCGCCTGACCGGCCTCGCGTCCGGTGGCGGTACTGTGTGTCAGCACCAGCCGCATGCCGGGCCAGGTGTCACGCAAGGCCGCAATCAGCGGCTTGGCCGCCAAGGTCTCGCCCAGCGACACCGCATGCACCCACAGCAAGGGCGTCTTCGCTGCGCGCACCTGCGCTTGAGCGACGGCCAAGGCGTGACGATAGGCCGGGCCATAAAAACCCAGGCGCTGCGGCCATGCAATGCGGTAGCTCGGCTCTTGCCGCCCTCGCTGCCACACGCGCACCACATAGACGGGGGTGAACAGACGCAGCAACAGGCTGGAAGCCTGCTGCGCCAGCCACATTTTAAGCACGCGGATCAGTGCCCCGCGCCCACGTGAGCGTCAGGTTTGACCGCCAAAATGTTGGCCATGAACTGCGCCTGGATGCGCTCCAGCGCTTGCTGGGTTTGGCCCTCAAACCGCAACACCAGCACCGGCGTTGTGTTGGAGGCGCGCACCAAGCCAAAGCCGTCCTCGAATTCAGCGCGCAGACCATCAATCGTGATGACCTCTTTGGCGCCTTCAAACTTGGCCGTTTTGAGCAGTTTCTCGACCACGGCATGGTGCTCGCCCTCGGCGCACGACACATTCAACTCGGGCGTGCTGAAACTGGTCGGCAGGGCGTTGAGCACGCTGCTGGGGTCGGCCACCTTGCTCTAAATCTCCAGCAGCCGCCCGGCGGTGTAGGTGGCATCGTCAAAACCGTACCAACGCTCGGCAAAGAAGATGTGGCCGCTCATCTCGCCCGCCAGCGGTGCGCCGGTTTCCTTGAGCTTGGCCTTGACCAGCGAGTGCCCGGTCTTCCACATCAGGGGCTGACCACCGTGCTCACGAATATCGATGGCCAAGCGCTGGCTGCACTTCACGTCAAAAATGATCTGACCACCGGGCACACGGCTCAGCACATCGCGCGCAAACAGCATGATCTGGCGGTCCGGGAAGATATTGTTGCCTTCACGGGTGACCACACCCAGTCGGTCACCATCACCATCAAAAGCCAAGCCCAGCTCGGCACCATGCTCCTTGACCGCTGCAATCAGGTCCACCAGGTTTTCAGGTTTGGATGGATCGGGATGGTGGTTGGGGAAATCGCCATTGACCTCCGAGTACAGCTCAATCACCTCGCAACCCAGGGCACGCAAGATGCCTGGGGCCGAGGCACCGGGGATGCCGTTGCCCGAATCCACCACAATTTTCATCGGGCGGGCCAGCTTGCAATCGCCAATGATGCGCTGGGTGTATTCGGCCAGGATGTTCAGTTCAGACAAGCTTCCGCTGCCTTGCACATAGTCCTCGGCCTCAATGCGTTGGCGCAGACCCTGAATGTCGTCTCCATAAATGGCACGACCCGCCAGCACCATCTTGAAACCGTTGTAATCCTTGGGGTTGTGGCTGCCCGTCACCTGGATACCACTGTGACAGCCTTGCGCCCCCCGGGTCGCGGCCACGTAATACAGCATGGGGGTGGTCACCGCGCCCAGGTCGATCACGTTGATGCCGGTGGAGCGCAGCCCCTTGATCAGCGCCCCCGACAGGCTCGGACCCGACAAGCGGCCATCACGGCCAATGGCCACCGCCTTCTCGCCCAGCTTCAGGGCCTCGGTGCCAAAAGCGCGGCCCAGGTGCTCGGCCATGACCTCATCCAGGGTCTGACCCACAATGCCGCGAATGTCATAGGCTTTGAATATGGAAGCGGTGACTTGCATGGGAATCCTTTGCAGCTTTTATGGTCATGAATGGACGCCAGTGTCGCGCCTAGGGGAGTTGATTCTAGGGAATGCCGAGGGCCATTCGATGACAGTGTGTCATGCCCCCCCTTGATTGATGGACCCGGGTTGTGGCAAATTGAGCGACTCGGTCGCCCCCTCTGCGACCCGTTTCGCTGTAATCCGACTCCGACCGCCCATGCCAACACCCCCTGCGACCAAAAGCCCACACGCCCTCTACGAGGCCCAGATGCGTGTGGCGTCGCCATTGGGACCTGTCCTTTTGGCACGAACCAACCTGGGGTTGGCCGGGCTGTGGTTTGAAGGACAGAAAGACTGCCCCGATCTGAGCCATGTCGCTGCGCCCAGCAGAGATGCCCTGCTGACGCAGGTTCGCCAGCAATTGCAAGACTACTGGAATGCCGGCGCCACCCAGGCCCCACGTTTTGAGGTACCGCTGGATTTGATCGGTACACCCTTTCAGCGTTCGGTCTGGCAGGCGTTGCTGGACATCCCCTACGGGTGCACCACCCACTACGGCGACATTGCGCGGCGCGTGAACAGCCCTCAGTCCAGCCGGGCCGTGGGGGCCGCCGTGGGACGCAACCCGGTGTCGATCATCGTGCCCTGCCACCGCGTGGTCGGCAGCCATACCCAGTTGACGGGCTACTCGGGCGGCATGCACCGCAAGATTGCCTTGCTGCAGCACGAAGGCCATGCCATTCATGGCGATCGCCTCCAGCCCGCGACCAAGGACCAACCCCCCTTGCTCTGAGGCCCGGTTGGGTCGCTGCTTAATTGAGTGGCACACCAAGAGGCCCCATAGGGGGAACCCGAGTTTGCGGCAGGTTGCCAACAAGGTTGTCCACAGGATCGGGGGATAACTTTGCAGCAGCTGGAATCGCAAGGGAATACCCTTAGATAAGGTGACGCACCAGACACTTGCGTCATGGCACATTGAAAGTCCGAAAAACGACGCCGCAAGCACAGACAGAATGAATCAGGAGTCCCCCCCAGCCATGCTGGAAAACCGTACCTACGACGAACTGAACGTAGGGGACAGTGCCACCTTGACGCGGACTTTGACGAAGGACGACATTGATGCCTTCGCGATCCTCAGCGGCGACGTCAACCCCGCCCACCTGGACGACGCTTACGCCAAAGACACGCCGTTTCAAAAGGTGATCGCCCACGGCATGTGGGGCGGCACCTTGATCTCGACCGTGTTGGGCACGAAGCTGCCCGGGCCAGGCACTATTTATGTCGGCCAAAACATGCGCTTCATGCGCCCTGTCAGCGTGGGTGACACCGTCTCCGTCACCTTGACGGTGAAAGAGAAAAAACCCAAAAACATGGTGGTGCTCTCATGTGAGTGCACCAACCAGAACGGCAAGAGCGTCATCACTGGCGAAGCCGAGATCATGGCACCCACCACCAAGGTTCGTCGCCCACAAGCGTCGTTGCCCAAGATGCGCCTGCAGCGCCTGGAGCGCTTCGAACAAATGATGTCTCTGGTGGACAAGTCACGCACGGTTCGCTGCGCGGTGGTTTACCCCGAAGAGGTCCACACCCTGCAGGCCGCCCTGGACTCTGCCCAGACCGGCATCATTTTGCCGGTGCTGATCGGCTCACGCGAGCGCATCACCGCGTTGGCCACCCAGGCCGATCTGGATGTCAGCGGCTGCGAATGGCGCGAAGCTGGGTCGGCACTGGAGGCTGCGGCAGCTGCGGTGGAGATGGCCCGCGCCGATGAGGTGTCGGCCATCATGCAAGGCAGCATCTCCGTCCACACCCTGCTGCACATCGTGCTGCGACACGCCGGCGGCCTGCGCACGCCCCGTCGTGTTTCGCACGCTTATCTGGCCGACGTGCCCGGCTACGCCCACCCCCTGATCATCACGGATGCAGAGGTCAACGTGTCGCCCTCGCTGGATGACAAGCGCGACATCGTTCAGAACGCAATCGATCTGGCCAAGCTGCTGCAATTTGAGACGCCGCGCGTGGCCATTCTGTCGGCCGCCGAGGCCTTCAACAGCAATCTGGACTCGTCCAGGGATGCCGCCGTGCTGTGCAAGATGCATGAGCGTCACAGCATCACAGGGGGCGAAGTTGACGGCCCGATGACCTTCGACGCGGCCATCAAGCCCGAGGTGGCCAGCCGCAAATATCCCAACTCGCCCGTCGCCGGTCAGGCCAACATCTTGATGGTTCCCAACCTGGAAGCCGCCAACATGCTGGTCAAGCAACTGGCGCACTTTGCGCATGCCGACATTGCCGGCATCGTGATGGGGGCCCGGGTGCCTGTGATCCTGATCAATCCAATCGACAATACACGCACACGGTTGGCCTCAGCCGCCCTGGCCAACCTGCTGGTCAATCGGTAAGCTGGGGCCAGGGAACTGGATCAGGAGAAATGCCCATGAGCATGCGCAACACCACCACCCGTTACGGGACGCTCTCGATTGGGCTGCACTGGTCGATGCTGCTGCTGCTCGTGGGCGTTTACGCTTGCATTGAACTGCGTGAGTTCTACCCCAAGGGGAGCGATCCTCGTGCGGCCTTGAAGACTTGGCACTTCATGCTGGGCTTGTCTGTCCTTGCATTAGCCTCGCTGCGTTTGGTGGTCAACCTGACGGCACCCATGCCTCGTATTGAGCCAAGCCCGCCCCATTTTTTGGCCTGAACCTGCCGGCACTCATCGGCGCCAACAAAGATCTGGCGGAGTCGATCAAAGAAGTGCATGAAACCGTCGGCACCGTGGGTTACTTCCTCATCGGTTTACACGCCGCTGCGGCACTGTTTCACCACTATGTGGTGCGAGACAACACACTCGTGCACATGCTGGCGAGCCGTGATTGAGCGCCTCGCGACGTCGCGCTTGTGTCTTTCAACATAGAAAATCGGCTTGGCGGACGCTAGATTGCGTCCCATCGACCCCTGGGTCATCCAAGATGACGCCCTGCCTTGAGTGCTTAATAAAAGTCTCCGCCGAACAACCAGTTGCTGGCCTCGCTGCCTCCCGAAGTCGCAGAAGTCGCAGAAGTCGCCGAGGATCAGCTGGCGGCGATCCAGCAAAGTCTGGCCGTCACGCTAGCGAGCATCGACGTCAGCTTTGTCGCGGCCAACCGCAGCGGCAAGGACACACATGAACGCGGTGGCCGAGGCTCCCGAGTTCGACACTTTTAGGCCCAAAACCCCATGTTCCCCAAAATGAATCAACAGCTTGGCCGCGTTTTTTGAAATTTCTTGTGGTGGTACGTTGTTGCCATTATTTATGAATTCCTCATTCGTTCTATCTTCTTATAGAGTGGCGGCATGTTTGTCAAAATCACCACCTCCGGTCCACGCCACTACGTCCAGCTTGTCGAGTCGTATCGAGACGATGCGGGGCTGCTCAAGAAGCGCACCGTAGCCACCCTGGGGCGCTTGAATCAGCTGGGAGGCGAGCTTGACTCGGTCATTGATGGCCTGCTCAAAGTGAGTGGCTGCGCACACCCTGGGCGATGTCTGGGCTTTGACAGAACTGTGGAAGGAGTTGGGATTCTCAGATTTGCGCCGCGTGTTCAAGCGCACCCGCCACGCCATCAATGTCGAGGCGCTCAACCGCCTTTGCGACCCTGACTCCAAGCTGGGTGTTTTGCGCTGGTTGGAGACGGTGGCCCTGCCTGACTTGCAGCTCAAGGCGCCGACCCACCAGCAGTTGCTGCTCAGCGTGGATGCGCTGATGGACCACCAGGGGGCCGTTGATGGCGTGATCGCCTCCTTGCTGCACCCACTGATCGATCAGGATCTGTCGGTGGCCTTCTACGACATGACCACCATTCGTGCCGAAGGCCTCGCCACGGTAGAAGGTGACGTGCGCCAATACGGCATGGCCAAAGAAGGGCTGATCGCCAGGCAGTTCATGCTCGGTGTGGTGCAAACGGCCGATGGCTTGCCGATCTATCACGAGGTCTTTGATGGCAACACGGCCGAGACCAAAACCTTGCTGCCCACCATCAAGGAGGTAATGGCGCGTTCCCCCATTTGCACCGACTGGTACTGGTGGCCGATCGCAGCTTGCTCAGCTTGGCCAATCTGGAGGCCTTGAGTCCATCAGCCTGCCCCCCCGGCCAGGCCAAACGCCAAGTCAGACTCAAGCGTTGGAGTTCATCATTGCCGTGCCAGGTCGCCGCTATGGCGAGTTCACCGACTTGCTGGAGCCGCTGCAGGTGCAGCGCACCCAGGCCAAGGCAGAGATGCCGGGTGAGATTGTGTGGAGCGGCCAGCGCTTGATCGTGGCCCACGACCCTGCCACCGCAGCGCAACAGCGCGAGCAGCGCTTGACCCAGATCGCCCAACTGGAGGCACAAGCCAAGAGTTGGGAGGGCAAACTCACCGAGCAAGATGAAGGTATCAAGAAACGGGGCCGCAAGCTCTCAGACAGTCGCACCAAGGCGCGTTTTTATCACGCCGTGTACGAGACCCACCTGGGCAAGATCGTCAAGGTGGACATGAAGGCCGAGCTGTTTAGCTATGTCATTGATGAAGAGGCCTTGAAGCTGGCAGAACTGATGGACGGCAAGCTCTTGGTGGTGACCAACGTGCCCGACCTGACGCCCGAGCAAATCATCGAACGCTACAAGTCATTGGCCAACATCGAGCGGGGCTTCAAGGTCTTGAAATCGGAGCTGGAGATCGTCCCGATCTATCACCGCTTGCATGAGCGCATCTGTGTCCACGCATCCATTTGCTTCATGGCGCTGATCCTGCTGCGATTACGTGCGGCCGACACGGGCATCACGCCCGAGCGGGCGCTCCAGGCACTCAAGCATACCAGCACCATCAGGTGTCCATCAACGGCACGCCACCCCTTTGTGGCGTACCGTTGATGACCGATAAGCACAACGTCATGCTGGCGGCACTGAAAAAAACCCAAGCAATCCGAACAGTTGAGCCTTTTGTAGGGCACGTTTTGAAATCACCCCCAATGAAATCATAGACTTACGACGTTAACTGTCGAACTAGGGTGAACGAGTTGGCCACCCCTCAGGGGATCGCTGCCTCAAGATGGTCTCCGCCGCTTTGGCACAAGTGGCCGGCCTGAGTGCGCGGCTGGGCGGAGAGGCGTTGGATGCGGCCAGGATCAGGCCATGCACGCCGGCATACAGCTGCGATCTCTGCTTGGGCATTGCGCACCTCTACTCCAAAACAGTGGACCACGTGACCGTCAGCGTGGGGGTGGCCAGCATGCGGGCACCAGAAGGTGTCAATCAGCGCGTGCTTCTGGCGGCGGCCGACGATGCGCTATACAAAGCCCAGACCGCCGGCCGCAACTAGGCGGTATCCGCCGGCGCAGCCATCTGAGTACCGCTTGGCTGATACACTTCTCCATGGCTCGCAATAAACGCTCGGTGGACAAAGAGCAAAAGCGGAAGGAAATCCTCCACGCTGCTCGCGGCTTGTTCCTGGAGCATGGCTTCGAGGCCGCTTCAATGCCCCGTGTGGCTGAGGCTGCCGGCATCGCACCCACCACGATCTATTGGTACTTCGAGAACAAAGATCAGTTGCTGCTGACGGTGTTGGATACCATGTTTCAAGAAAACCTGCAGGCGTACCTGAGCCAGCCGGCATTGGCTATGGATCTCAACAAAACCCTTCTCTGGCTGATCCGCAACCTCAAGGCGGCGGCGCCGTTGATCGCGACGCTGCATACGCGGCTGGATCAGTCTGAAGCCTTGTCTCAATGGCATAAGCAATACCATCGCACAGTCGAGGCCGTACTGGGTGAGGCGCTGACCAAGCTGGGCGTACCGCCTGTTCTCGTCAATGCCTATGTGAAGATTGTGTTCTATGCAATCGAGGGCCTTATAGCGCATGAACACAGCGACAAGGAAAAGCGTCAAGTCTGTGCCATGCTCGCGCGCCAGTTGCCGCTCGCGTAGGCATTGCAAGACGCACCCACAGATCAGATTGCGGGCCAGTTTGCTGCGGCCCTGTAGGGCCCCAGGCCCAGACGCTTGAGTTCTGCATCTGCATAAGCCTGGTAGCGCTCGTTGGCCATCATGGCCATCAGCAGCGTACCGTAGTAGCCCGTAGGCATTTTGGGCGATTCGTTGCAATACCTAAGTTCGTGATATGGGCGGCTGGCATGGGCGTGGTGGTCGGCATGGCGGGCCAGGCCGACGAGCGCATACAGAGTGATGCCGCTATCAGCATCCCATGAGTCGCTGGGCTGCACACGTCGGCCTGAACGCGTGAGGCCCCAATGCTCCACGTAGTTGATTGTCTCAAGCAAGATGACCGCGGTGCGGGCCTGCCCGGCAAAGAAGAGCAAACCGATCGGTCCGCACAATAGCAAATAGCCCAAAAATATGGCGGTCTCCGCGAGCAGCCCATGAAGGACTCTGTGCTGAAGCATGCGGCGGTCCCAGAAGCCCATCTCCACATCGCCCAGGCGCTTTTTTTCCAAGCGCCACGCGCTCTTGAGTTGGGCTGGAACAGTGCGCTTGTAGAAGGCCAAGAAGGATTCTCCATGCCGCGCTGTCGCCGGGTCATCCGCAGTGGCCACGCGCGGGTGGTGCCCGCGAATGTGTTCTGTTGCGAAGTGCTCGTAACCCACGAACATCAGCAGTACGCGGCCCCACCAACGGTGCACGCGACTGCGTCTGTGCACCAGTTCGTGCGCGATGACGATGCCAGAGCTGGCAGCTGCCGTGGCGCTGAGATTGAGCACGGCCATCAAGTTGGCGAGCATAGTCCCGACATCGAACCACGATTCAATCATCAAGCGGCTGGCCATCCAGCCCAACAAAGCATGGTTGAGCAACTGAAGGGCAACCAAGGCATAGAGCAGCGCGTCGAACGGCCAAACACGCGTGCTGGAACTGGGTGGGCGTCGATCCGCCGCACTGCGGTTGTCCAACAAGACGAGTCCCCACACCGGGGTGATCCACAGCAGCGCAATCCACCAATCATGCGGTCCCGTCAATAAAAAGATCAGATTGATCAGCGGCAGCAGGCTGGCCCAAAAAACATGAGCGGCGAAGTGGCCGGTAAGGGCGCTGGTGCTGGTCGCTTGTGGGGTATGAATGGTACTCACATCATGTCCTCTTGGTTGCTGACGCATGGCGCCAGACTGTGTAGAACGTCATTCTAGAATGGATGGTGGCGGAGTGTACAGACAACCAGAATGGCGTTCTAGAGGATGGCTTTCAGAACCATTCGATCAAAGGGCCGGGAAAACGCCCGCATGTGTTCAGCGCTTGCAGGCCCCCTCGGCAGCAGGTTTGGCGAGGTAACGATAGGCCACTTCGACGATCTCTTTTTCGATCTCGTCCGCACTGAAAACATCTGTGGGCAGGAAGACGATCTCGTGGATCAGCGCGTCGGCCATTCGGTGGAGCAGCAAGCAAGCCAGATCCAAATTGAGAGGTCTCAACGCCGACTGATGAGACTGCAACAGCGCCTTGGTCATGGCAAGGTAGTCAGCCTCGAAGTCGGCGCGCCCCCCGTTCAATCGGGGCTGCGGTACCTCTTCACTCAGCACGCGATGCAATTTCGGGTCGGCCGTGTGAGCCTGAATGGCGGCATGCACCAGCGTCTGGAGCGACTGCTTCAAGGTTGTTGTGCAGCCAGTCGCAGCATGGGCCAGCAACAGGGTGCGCATCTCATTGGCGTGCCGCAACCTGAGGGCGGTCACCAAAGATGCCTTGCTGGGGAAGTACTGGTAGAGCGAACCCACACTGACGCCTGCTACCTGCGCCACCCGGTTCGTGCTGGCGGCTTCGTAGCCCTCCTTGACCAAAATGCGAGCGGCTGCATTGAGTATGGCGTCAACCGTGGCACGCGAGCGCGCCTGGCGAGGCTGTTTGCGGGGATTGGCGTTGGTGAAAGCGGGCATGGCGGAATGCGAGTATTAAATATGAGCGATAACTCGTATTATTAGCTCACACCATTGCCTTGCAACATGAAGTCCCGAACAGTCCTCATTCCTATCCCATCGAACGATTTCGATCCCACTGAGGTGGCGGTCAGCTGGAAGACCCTCAAGGACGCTGGACACCATATCGTGTTTGCCACGCCAGACGGCCGGCCTGGGTGCGCTGATCCTTTGATGATCAGCGGGCAGGGCCTCGACCTCTGGGGTTGGGTGCCCATACTGAAGGCCTTGCCCTTGCTGGGCCTGGCGTTGCGCGCCAATGCCCTCGGCAGGGCGGCTTACGCTGAATTGGAAAGCGATGCCGCCTTTCAAAAGCCACTGCGCTATGCCGATTTGTCAGCCAAGTATTTCGACGGCCTGCTGCTGCCCGGCGGCCACGCACCTCGCATGAAGGACTATCTTGAATCCCCCATCCTGCAATCCTTCGTGGCGGATTTCTTTGAGACACCCGGTACGCAAGGCCAAGCCCGGCCTGTGGCTGCGATCTGTCATGGCGTGGTATTGGCGGCGCGGTCGATCTCGGCCAAGACGGGACGCTCGGTACTCCATGGCCGCCGGACAACCGCGCTGACCTGGCGCTTGGAACGGTCAGCCTCGTTGTTGATGCGCTATGCCGGTCGTTTTTGGGATACCGGCTATTACCGCACCTATGTTGAAACGCCTGCGCAACCGCCCGGCTATGCAAGCGTCGAGATGGAGGTCAAGCGCGCGCTCGCCGAAGACGGGCATTTTCTGGATGTGCCAGCCGGGATCGAACATCACACAAGGAAGACCTCCGGTCTCTTCCGCGACAGCCCAGACGACATGCGCCCGGCGTGGGTGGTGCGTGACGGCAGTTATCTATCGGCCCGCTGGCCGGGAGATGCGCATGCCTTCGCGGCTCAATTTGCCGCGATGCTGGAAGAGAAGAGCGTCGCGTGAGCCATGAGTTGGTGGCAGGCCGCGATGAGCGTGGCCTGCTGGACCTGTCCAGACGCGTCCGCAGTGGGCTCTTCACCTGCACCCTGGTGTGGCTGGCGCTGGCCCCTTTGGGTGGGCTGATGTCGCGTGAACCAGCCGTTGTGTGGGCCTGCGCTGGAGGACTGACGGCGTTGGGCCTGTTGCGCTTGATGCTGCATCACCGCTTACCGCAATGGGCGCAGACCCGCTTCGCCGTGGCGCACGTGGTGGTGCGCATGTCGACGGCAGCCAACGGGCTGGCCTGGGGCCTGCTCTGCGCGTTGACACTGGTATGGCCTCCAGCGGCGGCGCTGAAGACCTGCATGCTGGTGGCCAGCGTGGCATTCGGCTTGGGTGGCACCATGACCATGTCGATAGACCGGGTGCTGGCCTTGGCCTACACCTGCGCCCTTGTTGGGCCGATCATGTTGGCCGCACTCTTTTGTCTGAATGCGGAGAACGCGATGCTGGCAGCCATCTGCGTGATCTTCATGGCCTATGTCTTTCGGGCTTCGGGCGTCATGCACGACGAATACTGGCGGGTATGGACCGAGCGTCGACGGGCTGACGATCGGGCGCAGGCGCTCGAGGTGCTGAGCCTGACCGATGCCCTGACGAGAGTACCCAACCGCCTGTGCCTGGATCAGCGCTTGGCCATCGATCTGGCTGATGCACGCCGCCAGCAGGCCTGGTTGGCCCTGGTCATGATTGACCTGGACCACTTCAAGCAACTCAATGACTGCCATGGCCATCCGTTTGGAGACGAGTGCCTGCGCACCACGGCACAGGCGCTGGCTAGTAGCGTGCAGCGACCAGCCGATGTCGTTGCGCGCTACGGAGGCGAGGAGTTCGTCGCGCTATTGCCGCATACCGATCTGGTTGGCGCTCAGGCTGTTGCCATGCGAATGTTGGCCGCGGTGGCCGGCATGGTCATCCCCAACCGAAACCACATGGTGCAACTCACGTGCAGCATCGGGGTGTGTGCGGTCATGCCCGACGAGCACACGACCGTAGAGCGTCTGTTGCAATGTGTCGATGCCGCGCTCTATGCCGCCAAACAAGGTGGTCGCAACCGTGTGGCGACAGGAGAGATGACAGTGGATGCCCTGCACTGTGGCTAACGCGGCGTACCCAAGCCGCGACGCAGGGCTCGGTATGCAGTCGGTGTCTGACCTGTCCAGTTGCGGAAGGCCCGCGTGAAGTTGGCCGGGTTGCCGTAACCCAGCAATTCGGCAATAGCCTGAACCGCGATTTCAGGCTTATCCATCAGGATCAGTGCATCGGAACGGCGAGCATCTTCGAGCAAAGCCAGGTAGTTGCTGCCTTGCATGTGCAACTGGCGCCGGAAGGTGCGGGGGCTCAGATGCAATTTCTCGGCCAGTTGTTCCGGCTGTGGATAGCCTCTGAGCCCCAAGACCATCGCTGCCCGCACTCGTGCCACGAGGTCGTCAGGCTTGCCACCCAGCAGGGCGTTTTCGCGCTCGCATTGTGCAATGGCCAATTGCAGGGCCTCGGGGTTCGACATGGCCAGACGCCGGCTCAGAAACTCGATGGGCAAATGAACCTGATTGGCCGGCATGCCGTAGCGCACCACAGGCAGGCGTTCGCGAAAGAGCGGGAAGTAGTCGGGCTCGGGATAGTCGAACCAGATCTCACCTGGCGTTTCATTGCCACCAAGTACGCATTGAATGCCTCGGTACAGGCCGGCCAGGGAGCCGTCGAAGATGATGTGGCGCAGCGGTTCTGGAATAGGCGCTTCCGAACGCAAATCCGTGATGCTCCATTGGCCTCGCATCGTAAACGCGCACAGCATGCCGCGCTGACGCAAATGCCAGAAACGCTGAATCAGCACCGTGGCATCAGCCAGAGAGCCACAACACAACAGCGCGTAGCCCAGGCTGCCGTGGGCCGTGGGTGGCATGCGCAGCCCCACTTCGAATCCCAGGCCGTGGTCCCCACTGAGGACCACGATGGCCATGATCAGCTTGCCGTACTCAAGCGGCGAAATGCGGCCCTCGGGTGTCGTCAGCAGCGCCGCAGGCAGGCCGGCGTGCGCCAGCACCACTTGCGCGCTGAAGCCGCGTTCCTTCGCCACCTGCAGATAGGTCTGCGCATAAGTGGCCGGCGTATTGAGCTTACGCAGCCAATCATTCCTCTCTTTGCGTGACAGCATGCAGTGGCCACCGATGACAAGTTAATTGTCCGCCCAGGATCTCACGCTGACCACGTGCACGCAACTAGCATTTGTCTGGTTAAATCCATCGATACGGAGCCTGCATGAGCGCCTATTCTCAACCCCTCGCGCCGCCTGCTGGCTTGGCAGCCTTGCCGAGCGCGGCGGCAATCAAGGTACGTCACATGGACTTTGAGTTCGACGATGCCGTACCGGAGTTCTGGTATGCCGGCGATCCATTTCGAACCATGGCCCTAACAGCATTGTCAGCCGTATTTCCCGAAGGGGAACGTTTCTTTATCGACGTGATCCGCGAGCATCAGTCACAGGTGGTTGACCCTGAATTGAGGGCTGCAATTCGCGGCTTTATTGGCCAGGAGGCTCACCACGCAAAGGAGCACACGACGCTCAACAACCTAATGGCCCGCAAGGGCTACCCGATGGCCATTTTGGGCCGTCGCGCCGCATTCGGTTTGGGCCTGATGCGGCGGTATTTGTCGAAGCCTCGCCAGCTCGCCACCACGGCGGCGCTGGAGCACTTCACCGCTACGCTTGCCGAGTACTACCTCAGCCATCCAGAAGAGTTCCGCGCCATGGACCCAGGCATCGTCAAGATCTGGGCCTGGCACGCAGTGGAGGAGTACGAGCACAAAGACGTCGCCTTCGATGTTTTTCAGGCAACAGTCGGAAACACTTGGCTACGCCGCTCGCAAATGGCTCTGACGACACTCGAGTTCGCCTTGACCTACTGCTGGCATTTCATGACGCTGATGCGCCGATCAGGGCATCTCGGCGACATCCGCATGTGGGCACGCGGTATCAATTACTTCTGGGGCCGCCCCGGGGTGTTCCGTCGACTGCTCCCAGCTTACTTTCGCTATTACAAGAAAACATTCCATCCTTCACAGGGACACAACCAGGCTGCGTTAGCGGCCATCAAGCTGGAGTACTTGAATGAAGCCTCGTGATCTTGCGTTAGAGCTGGAACCGGGGAGTGCATGGCCTCCCACGTTGGATAGAAGAAAGCGACAGTGCTCGATACACGCATTGGCGGCGGCTCCGCGCGAACGCATGGTCGCCGGCAGGCAATGCAATCTGAATGTCTTTGAAGCCGGCAATGCCGACCGCCCTGCCATCCTTTTCCTGCATGGGTTTCCTGACTGCCATCAAGTTTGGAGCCATCAACTCAAAAACCTGTCGGACGAATTCCACGTCATCGCTTTTGATCTGCGCGGTTGCGGTCTCAGTGGGGCGGCTTCGGAGGCCAACGCCTACCTCATTGAGAATTTACTGCCCGATATAGAAATAGTCATCAACGCGGTGCGAGGGCCGCGAGCGCAGGTGCACCTAGTGGGACATGACTGGGGTTCGGTGCTGGGATGGAGCTTCGTATCCCACCCTGAATATGCAGAGCGCGTACTGAGCTGGAGTAGCATCTCTGGCGTGCATGCGGGCCTTGTGCTGCCCACCTTACGCAGCCAGTGGCGCCAAGGTGGCCGCCATGCGCGGGCCGTTCTGGGCCAGTTACTGCGCAGCTGGTACGTAGCAGCCTTGAGCCTGCGGGGTGTCGGCAATGCATGGCTGCGCTGGGGCGGTGTCAAGGCCCTCAAGGCCGTGTTAGCGCAGGGTGGCGTAGATCCTGATGACGCATATTTGGCAATGGACGCAGATACAGTGAATCGCCGTGCTACAGCCAGCGTGGCCCTCTACCGTCAGAACCTACGCAAGCTGCCCGCGGCGCCCGCCGCGCGGTCCATCACTGTACCGGTGCAATTGATCGTGCCCGTGCTTGATCGCTTCTTGCGACCTGTGGTCTATGAAGGCTTGGGGGAGGTTTGCCGACACTTAGAGCGCTGGGATATCGCAGCCAATCATTGGGTACAGCGCAGCCACCCGAATGAAGTGACGCAGCTCTTGCGCTCATTCATCAATCGGCAGATTGAGACGAGGGCCAAATTCAGAACGACTAAGGGCGGTCTCAATTCTGAATTGCCAAGCGTTCAAGCCTCGTTGCAACGACACGCGCAGGCCAATGAGACACCGATACGCACTGAGGGGGTGACCAATGGAAGCACATCAAGAGCTTGCCGCCTGGACGAAAGTGGCACATTGGGGTGACGGCGCTGGACAACGGGTGTTCGAGTCCACCAGCACAACCCATGGGCAAAAGGGCGCGCCAGATAAGCAAACCATTCAGGCGCGCGATCTCGAAGGCGCCGACCCTTGGATAGCGCATCGTTTTTTTGTATTTCCTCGAGCAACCCATGACACCCACTTACCCATTCGATCTTCGACATCAGGTTCACCGCAGTACCTTTGTGAGCAACGGCGTGACCTGCTCTGCCACATTGCGTATCCCGATGCACGATCACACCTCACGCACGTTTCCCGCCGTTTTAATGGCCCATGGTTGGGGCAGCACACAAATGTCCTTACTGCCTCCGTTCTATGAACGTTTTCTGGAGTTGGGATTTGCGGTGATGACCTTCGATTACCGCGGTTGGGGGCAAAGCGAGGGTGAGCCTCGTTACGTGATCTCGGTATCAGACCGATTGGACGACGTTAGAGCCGCCTTGGGCCACATTCGTGCGGACCCAATGATCGACCCCAACGGCATTGTGCTGTGGGGATCCTCTCTGGGGGGCGGGCACGTCTGTTCGATTGCAGCCCGGGATAACCACCTGTTGGGCGTCATTGCACAAGTTCCAATGCTTGACGGACAGGCCGCATCGGTGATCATGCCACTGGGTCAGAAGCTCAAATTCGCAACATGGGCACTGTATGACCTGATCGGCTCGAAGTGGTTTGGGCGCCCGCCGTATTACATCCCTGTCACGTCCAAACCGGGTGAACGAGGCACCATGTCTAGAGACGGTGCACATGAAGCCCGCGAACGAGGTGAACAGCTATATGGCAGGCACACCCCCAATAAGATCGCTGCGCGGTCGATTCTGACCTTAGGAACATACCGACCAGTTCGAGACCTGCACGAGATCCAAGCACCCACGCTGATCGTCTGGGGACGGCAAGATACGGTGGCCCCATTCAATCGACATGCTGTCGATGCCTGCAACAACCCTCGCATGAGAGTCGTGGCAATCGACGCCGATCATTTCGCCCCGTATTTCCAACCCATGGTGGATCGCAATCTGGGCATACAGAGCGATTTTCTTAGAACGCGGTACGACGACTGGCACCGGCGATCTGAGACGATCACATCAGGTGGTCTCCCTAACGCTAGTCACCCAATCTAGGCGTGCCATGAAAGTCGTCATTTGCAAAGACAAGCAACTTGCCGTGGCGGAACGCCCGGAGCCAATTCCGAAGCAAGGCCAATTGCTGGTCAAGGTGCTTCGTTGCGGCATTTGCGGGTCAGATCTGCACGTGCGCCAGCACTGTGATCACTGGGGCTCATTGATGGCGCGCCAAGGCTACCGAGGGCTGACGAGTTCCAGTCAGGAAGTTGTTTTCGGGCATGAGTTCAGCGCCGAGGTTCTTGAACATGGGCCCAAAACAAAACGCACGCTCAGGGCGGGTACCCGGGTCGTCTCCGTGCCGCTCTTGCGTCGTGGCAGCGAGATCGACCTGATCGGCCTATCGGAACGTTCAATTGGTGCGTATGCCGAACGCACGGTGGTGGAGGCGTCTCTGACAATGCCCATTCCCAATGGCCTGGCGCCGGACATCGCCGCCCTGACCGAGCCAATGGCCGTGGGCTGGCACGCAGTGCTGCGCAGTGAAATAAAACGCAAGGACGTAGCCATCGTGATCGGCTGCGGCCCCGTCGGACTGGCCATCATTTGTTTGTTGAAGGCCAAAGGCATCGACACCATCGTGGCCAGCGATTTCTCCGCCGGCCGCCGCGCGCTGGCAAATCAGTGCGGTGCCGACATCGTCGTCAACCCCGCAGAGTCTTCGCCCTATGCAGACTGGAAAGAGTTCGGGTTCATCGGCGATACGCCCAGCCTGCTCGAATTGGCTGTCGGCACCAAAGAGCAACTCGACAAATTGCCGTTGCCTTGGTGGCTCGTCTGGCGCATGGCTGATCAACTGGGCCTGGGACCCAACCGGCCGATCGTGTTCGAGTGCGTCGGCGCAAAGGGTGTCTTGCAAAGCATCATCAATGGCGCGCCGCAGTTTTCACGTGTGATGGTGGTCGGCGTGTGCATGCAAGCCGATCAGATTGAACCTGCCATCGCGATCACCAAAGAAATCGAATTATGCTTTGTGCAGGGCTACTCACCACTGGAATTCCGCGACACCCTGCACCTACTCGCCGAAGGCAAGGTCAACGCCGCCCCGCTCGTGACGAGCACCGTTGGACTGGGCGGCGTCGAGGAGGCATTCAACGCGCTGCGCAACCCCGATCGGCACGCCAAGATCCTAATTGACCCAACGAGCACGGCGACTGTTGAGTAGCACGTTGGAAGACGTTGGGGGTGGAGTTGCACTCTGCTCCTGGAGACGCCGCCTATTTATGCCAGCGCGGCGGTGTTGGCAAAGTTGTCGCGCACGAGGTGCATGAAGATTTCTCCTTGCCTGAGAAGAAGTGGTAGAGGCTGCCAGTCGTCAGGCCGGTGGCCTGGAAGATGTCACGGATGGTCGTGGCCGCGTAGCCCTTGGACAGGAAGAGCTGGCTGGACTCCCTCAGGATAGCAGTGCTGAGGATGGCGACGCTGCGTTCTTTGCGTTTCATGGTGTCGGCGCAGGTTCGATCATCGTTGAGGTAGGGATCGGCAGTTTCCGCAACCCCTCAAAACGGGCACAACAATAGAACGAATTCTAGAATTAGCAACAGGACGTCTGCCACCATGCACTCGCTAAAAAGCTTTCTGCGACCCTCATTGCCGCTATTGGCCGGCGCCCTACGCCGCGGCCAGTTGTGGCGCCCGGCCTGCGAAATGCTGCCGCCCCACCCCGACGTGGCCGCCGATTTCGACGTGCGCATTCCGGTATCCGGTGGCTACACGCTAGGGGCGCAGGTGTTCCGCTCACGCGCCATACAGGCACGTGGCGAGCCTATGCCGGTGGTGATGTGCGCTCACCCCTACGACAACCGGCGCATCGCGGCACTGCACGGCACGCCTCTGAACGGGCCGCCGCATCAATACCGCCTGATACCGCAGGAGGGCCGGCCGCGTTTTTCCACCCAGACATCATGGGAAGCGCCGGACCCCAATTTTTGGATACCCGCCGGGTATGCGGTCGTCAATCTGAACCTGCCGGGCTACGGCAACAGCGAGGGGCCAGCAACACTGTTGGGTGAGGACCAGGCCCGGGCCTTCTTCGACGCCATCGAATGGGTTGCACAGCAACCCTGGTGCACCGGCCGTATCGGCTTGTCAGGCGTGAGCTTTCTGGCCATCTCGCAGTACCACGTAGCCGCTTGCAAGGCTTACGGCGGCCGCTCCCCGCGCGGCCTGTGCGCCATCTCCCCCTGGGAAGGTCTGACCGATGTTTACCGTGACAGTTTCCACGTCGGCGGCGTGCCCGAGGTGGGCTTCCCACCGGCCTGGTGGCACACCGAGGTGGTCCCTGCGCTACGCGGGCCACAGGCCGATTTCATACGCATAGAGGGCTCGCATCCGCTGGACTGGCACGAGACCCATCCGCTGTTGGACGATTTCTGGCGCAGCAAACTGCCTGACCTAGCGCGTATCGAATTACCGATGCTGGTCTGCGGCTCGTTCTCGGACCACGAGTTGCACAGCAGCGGCTCTTTCCGCGCCTTCACGGACTGCAAGTCCAAGCACAAATACCTGTACACGCACCGCCGCGGCAAGTGGGACGCATACTACGCACCCGAAGTGCAGGATCTGACGCGGCGCTTCTTCGACTGCTATGTGCGCGGGCTGGACAACGGCTTCCAGCATCAGCCCCGCGTGCGCCTGGAGGTGCGCCGCACGCGTGATACCGTGCATCAGGTGCGCGGTGCAGCCGACTGGCCCCTGCCTGAAACGCAATGGTCGCTGCTGCACCTGG
>JAZJZP010000107.1:6722-10840 GCA_040389805.1 Pseudomonadota bacterium | reverse complement strand
TCGGCCGGCTCACTCACGAGACCCCGGCTGCGCATGAGCTTAAGCTGGATGCGGTAACAGGCAGCACCACCTTCGATTACGGCTTCGCCGCGGACACTGAACTCAGCGGTCCCATGGTGCTCACGCTGCATGCCGAGTTGCGAGATGCAGGATTGAACGCTGATGCCGTGGTGTTCTGTGCCCTCGACAAGCTAGACGCTCAAGGCGCCATCGTGCCCTTTCGTGGCTCGGTGGGCCGCACCGATGCACCGCTCACGCGCGGGCTTCTGGCGCTGTCGCACCGCAAGCTCGACGCAATGCACTCGCGTCCCTACCTGCCAGTACTAGCTCACGATGAGGTACAGCCGCTCCCCCCCGCCAGCGTGGCCGAACTACAGATCGCGCTGCCGCCCAGCAGCACCTTCTTCCAACGCGGAGAGGGGCTGCGACTGACGGTGGCTACTTATGACGTGCGCGGCGCGGTACCCTGGGTCAAACGTGTGCCGGCCGCACCGTCGTGCTTGGTACTGCATTTGGGGCCACTACCCGGCGGGGGATATCTGCTGATACCACGGATAAGCAATGAATGACTGGTTTTCGGTGTCGCGATCTGCAGCACACCGAACCATCCACGCGGCGTCAATGCCATTGGCGGCATCCCTCCATTCGAAGCACCGGTTTGATTCCCAATCGCTCAATCGAACCAGCCAATGCACTGAATCGCCCCGAGGCGATTCACTCTCTGAAGGATCTGTCACTGACCACTGTACCGAATTTGTACCTTTTGGCAAAATTCTGCTTGTGGTGCAGCGACCAAATCGCCCGCAAACATCGATGAATACTTGGTAGGCCGTGTAGGACTTGAACCTACGACCAAAGGATTATGAGTCCTCTGCTCTAACCAACTGAGCTAACGGCCCCCTGCCTTGGACAACAAGGAAGCCGCGATTGTAGAGCCTGCTAGCCCTTGGGCCACAGGATCATCTGGGTGCAGCGAAACAGCGCAATCTTGCGGCCTGTGGCCTCGTCGGTCACGACTGCATCCCAGACCTGCGTCTGGCGCCCCAGGTGCTGGGCCGTGGCCACGCAGGCGATGCTGCCCTCGCGCACGGTGCTCAGGTGGTTGCTCTTCAACTCGATCGTGGTGAACGACATGGCGCCCTCGGGCAAGTGCGCCATCGTGGCATAGCCGCAGGTGGTGTCGGCCAGGGCCACCACACTGGCGGCGTGCAAAAACTCGTTGGGCGCGATGTGCAGGCGCTTGATCGGCATGCGGCTGCGCATGGTTTCCTCGGACAACTCGACCATCTCGATGCCCAGGTAACCTGGCAAATACTCGCTGCCATTGCGGTTCAGGGCGTCGATCGTGACTTCGGCTCGCAGCTTGCTCATCGTGGTGGCCTCGACTATTTTTGACTCAACGCGTTGGATACCATCCGCGAGGTGATGTCGACAATCTCGATCATGCGGTCATAGGCCATGCGCGTGGGGCCGATCACGCCCAGCGTGCCCACCACCTGCCCATTGATCTCGTAGGGGGCCGACACGACCGAGAGCTCTTCAAACGGCACCACCAGGCTTTCACCGCCAATGTAGATGCGCACGCCCTCGGCTTTGCTGGAGCCCTCCAGCAGCCGCATGAGCTGCGTCTTTTGCTCGAACAGGTCAAACAAGCGGCGCAACGACCCCAAGTCGTTTGAAAAATCCTGAACCGTCAGCAGGTTGCGCTCGCCCGACACGACCAGCTGGTCCGAGGACTCGTCCATCGCGTCGCTGCCCGCCTGCACGGCCGCCTGCATGAGCGCCGCAATGTCGCCGCGCAATTGATCGACCTCAGATTTGAGACGCACGCGCATCTCCTCGATCGACAGGCCTGAGTAGTGGGCATTGAGGATGTTGCTGGCCTCAATCAGCTCGGACTGGGTGTAGTCCTGCGCGGTGAACAGCACGCGGTTTTGCACGTCGCCGTCAGAGGCCACCAAAATCACCAGCACCCGTTTGTCGCCCAGGCGCATGAATTCAATGTGCCGAAACACCGACGCCTTGCGCGGTGAGGTGACCACGCCCACGAACTGCGACAGGCTGGACAGCATTTGCGCCGCGCTGGCGATCACCCGCTGGGGCTGGTCGGGCTGCAAAGGCTCGCGCGCATCCGGGTTGTACTCATCAAGGCTGAAAGGGCGCGCCGTGAGCATGGTGTCCACAAACAGCCGATACCCGCGCGCGGTGGGCACGCGCCCCGCCGAGGTGTGGGGGCTGACGATCAGGCCCAGCTCTTCCAGGTCGGCCATCACATTTCGGATGGTGGCAGCCGACAGGTCAAGTCCGGAGGCGCGCGACAGGGTACGGGACCCCACGGGTTGCCCATCGGCGATATAGCGCTCAACCAAGGCCTTGAGCAGGATCTTTGCACGGTCGTCCAACATTGCTTTCATTCTAGGCGCTGGCGCCCAGCCCTGCGCAAACACCCCTCATTTGGTGCAGTCGCCTGTGGTGTAATTCCGGCCATGCCCAAGCCCCACCCCTGCCGTTTCCGCCACGCCGCTTTGGTCGGCAAATACCAGGCCAGCGGCATTCGCAAGGTGCTGGAAGACGTGGGCCACATCCTGGTGAAAGCCGGGCTGGAGGTGTCGCTGGAAGCCGATACGGCCCTCAACACCGGCATCACCGAGTTCGGCTCCTTGAGCCTCAAAGAAATCGGCAAGGTGTGCGACGTGGCCGTGGTGGTCGGGGGCGACGGCACGATGCTGGCCATTGCCCGCGAGTTGTCTCGCTTCAACGTGCCCTTGATCGGCATCAACCAGGGGCGCCTGGGCTTCATCACCGACATCCAGCACAAGGACATGGACACCGTCCTGCCCCAGATTCTGGCGGGCGAGTTTGAAGAAGAGCACCGCGCCATGCTGGCAGGGGCGGTCTTGCGCCCCAACCGCGACGGCAGCCTGGAGACCATCTACAAAGGGTTCGCGATCAATGAGGTGGTGGTCAGCCGGGGCGCCACGGCCAGCATGGTGGAGTTGCGTGCCGAGGTCGATGGCCAGTTCGTCGCCAACTACCGCGCCGACGGCCTGATCGTGGCCTCGCCCACCGGCTCGTCGGCCTATGCCTTGTCCGCAGGCGGCCCGTTGTTGCACCCCGCACTGGGCGGCTGGGTGATGGTGCCGATTGCCTCGCACACCTTGTCGAACCGCCCCATAGTGATCCCGGACACGGGCACCATCACCATCGAGATCGTGGCCGCCAAAGACGCCAGCATGAACTTTGACATGCAAAGCTTGGCCAGCTTGCTGCCTGGCGACCGGATCACCGTGCGCCGCTCCACCCACCATGTGCGCTTTCTGCACCCCAAGGGCTGGAGTTATTACGCCACCTTGCGCCGCAAACTGCGCTGGAACGAAGGAGTTGCCTGATGCTGCGCCGCCTGACTTTGCGCGATTTCGTCATCGTCACGGCCCTGGAGGTGGACTTGCGCGCCGGCTTCACGGCCCTGACCGGCGAGACCGGCGCGGGCAAGTCCATCTTGATCGATGCCTTGCAACTGGCCCTGGGCAGCCGGGGTGACGCGGGTGTGGTGCGCGAAGGCGCTGCCCGTGCCGACATCACCGCCGAGTTCGATCCCTCCCCGGCCCTCGCCGCCACCCTGGCGCCCTGGTTATCAGAGGCCGGATTTGAGTCACCCGACGCCGGGGCCGCCCTGCTGCTGCGCCGCGTGGTGGACGCCCAAGGCAAGAGCCGCGCCTGGATCAATGGCAGCCCCGCCACGGTGACCCAATTGCGCGAGCTGGGCGAGCACCTGGTCGACATCCACGGCCAACACGCCTGGCAAAGCCTGACCCGCGCCGACTCGGTGCGTGCCCTGGTCGATGCCCAGGCGGGGGTGGACACCGTTGCGCTGCAACAAGCCTGGATCGCCCGTCGCGACGCCCAACGGCGCCTGGACGATGCGCGCAGCCGCCAAGCCGACATCGACCGCGAACGGGAGCGCCTGCAATGGCAAATCACCGAGCTGGACAAGCTCAAGCCATTGCCTGACGAGTGGGCCGAGCTCAATGTCGAACACCAGCGACTGGGCCACGGCCAGGCCATTCTGGATGCGGCCCAGCTGGCCCTCCATGCCGTCTCGGACGACGACAACAGTG
>JAZJZP010000107.1:1102-6712 GCA_040389805.1 Pseudomonadota bacterium | reverse complement strand
CGCCCTCACCGCCCGGGCCATTGATGCCCTGGAGAGCGTGGCCAATGTCGACCCCGACCTGGCCAGTGCCTTAGAAGTGCTGCGCAGTGCGCAAGCCCAATTGCAAGACGTCGCCCACAGCCTGAGCAGCGCCCTGCGCCATACCGAGCTCGACCCCGACCGGCTGGGCGAACTCGACAGCCGCATCTCCACCTGGATGAGCCTGGCGCGCCGCTTTCGGCGCACGCCCGAAGACCTGCCCGCCGTGCTGCAAGGCTGGCATGACGAGTTGACCGCATTGGACGCGGCGGCCGACCTGGCAACTTTGGAGCGCGACGCCGCCGCCGCCCACCACGCCTGGCGTGCCGTGGCAGACACCGTGTCCCAACAGCGCGCTCAAGCCGCCCCGGCTTTGGCCCAGGCCGTCACGGCCGCCATGCAAGAGCTGGGCATGTCGGGCGGGCGTTTCGAGGTGGCCTTGGTCGCCCAGAACGAGCCCCAGGCCTTCGGACTGGAGTCGGTTGATTTCTTGGTGGCGGGCCACGCTGGCAGCACGCCGCGCCCGCTGGGCAAAGTGGCCTCGGGTGGCGAGTTGTCGCGACTGGCCTTGGCCATTGCGGTGACCACGTCTCAGCGCGATGACGCGGGCGCCCAAGCCGGCACCTTGATCTTTGACGAAATCGACTCGGGGGTCGGTGGCGCCGTGGCCGACACGGTCGGGCGTTTGATGCAAAGCCTGGGCAGCAAACAGCAAGTGCTGGCCGTGACCCACTTGGCGCAAGTCGCCGCCTGTGCGCACCAGCATCTGGTGGTATCCAAGGCCCTGAGCAACGGACAGACCACCAGCGACATCCGCGAAGTCAACACCGACGAGCGCGTGCGCGAAGTGGCCCGCATGCTGGGTGGCGTGGTCGCCGACACCAGCCGCGCCCACGCGCAAGCCATGCTGGACACCGCCCATCAACAAGCCTCGGCCAGCACCGCGGCGCTGGCCAAACGCCGTCGCAAGGAGCTGGCATGAGTCTGGACATTGTTTTCTTGACCGGCATCTCGGGCTCGGGCAAATCAGTCGCGCTCAATGCCCTGGAGGATGCGGGCTATTTCTGTGTCGACAACCTGCCGCCTGAGTTGCTGCGTGGACTGGTGACGCTGGAGCTGGAACGCGCAGAACCCCTGCGCCGTCGCGTGGCCGTCGCCGTGGACGTTCGCAGCGCCAATTCGCTGCCCAGCCTGCTGCCCGTGCTGGTCGAGCTCAAAGCCGAAGGGGTCCGGGTGAAATCCGTGTTTCTGGACGCCAGCACCGATGCCCTGGTGCGGCGCTTTTCAGAAACCCGCCGCCCTCACCCGCTCTCGCAGGCCAACAAGCCGCCCAAGCCTCTTGAGGCTGGCAGCCCGGCCACGACCGATCAGGTCGATGAACAACTGGCCGATCAGGCCCAAGCGCTGATCGACACCATCAACATGGAGCGGGAACTGCTCGGCCCTTTGCGCGAGCGGTCGGCGGTGATCGACACCACCTTGCTGCGCCCGGCTCAGTTGCGCACCTGGATCCGCAATGTGGTGCAGGCCGCGCCCTCGCGCCTGACGCTGGTGTTCGAGTCCTTCGCGTTCAAGCAAGGCGTGCCCATGGATGCGGACTTCGTCTTCGATGTGCGCATGCTGCCCAACCCCTATTACCTCAAGGAGTTGCGGCCACTGACGGGGCGCGATCAACCCGTCATCGATTACCTGCAACAGCAGCCTGAAGCCGCCGAAATGATCGCCCAGATCGAGGCCTTTTTACTGCGCTGGTTGCCTACGCTGGAAGGCGATCAACGCAGCTACGTCACGGTGGCCCTGGGCTGCACGGGCGGCCAGCACCGCTCCGTGTACTGCGTCGAACAACTGGTGCAGCGCTTCATCAAGCGTGGCGTGACACTGGCACGCCACCGCGAGCAGGACGCCCGCTAAGCACGTCTATGCTTAGCCCGTCATTTTTCAACGGGTCGCAGCGGCCATCGCCTCGCGCAAGGCCTTTTTGAGGCCCTCCCCGATTTCGGGCTTGCCCACGAACGGATCGGTCGGGTTGCGGCCTTGCACCACGTCTTCCAAGCGCGTTTGCACCATGGCCAAGGCTTGCGGGTGGGTGTAGATGTAGAACTGCCCCGACTCGATGGCGTCGAACACCAACTGTGCCGTGTCCGCCGCCGACACCTTGCCCGACGTGACCGCCTTGGTGCTCATCGCGTGCGCAATCATCTGACTGGGCGTGGGCTTGCCCTCGCTGCGCAACTCAGCGGGACGGTTGCGGTGCGACATGTGAATGCCGGTCGGCACATAGTAGGGACACAGCACCGAGGCGTGCACTTGCTCGGTCACCAAGGCCAGGTCCTGATAGAGCGTTTCACTCAGGCTGACCACCGCATGTTTGCTGACGTTGTAAGCACCCATATTGGGCGAGTTCAACAAACCCGCCATGGAGGCCACGTTGACCATGTGGCCCTGCCAGGCCGGGTCTTGGGCCGCGGCGGCCAGCATCAGCGGCGTGAAGATGCGCAAACCATTCACCACGCCAAACAGGTTGACGCCCAGCACCCATTCCCAGTCGCGCTGGGTGTGCTCCCAGATCAGTCCGCCATGCGCCACGCCCGCGTTGTTGATCACGATGTGCGGGGCGCCAAAGCGCGCCATGCACAGGTCGGCCAATGCCTGAACATCGTCGGCCCGCGACACATCGCCGCGCAGCGCTGCGACTTGCACACCGGTCGCCGTCAATTCGGCCACGACCGCATCCAAGGCATCTTGCTGCACATCGGTCAACACCAGATTGAGGCCCTTCTTGGCACCCAGTCGGGCCAACTCCAGGCCAAAGCCACTGCCCGCACCGGTGATCACGGCCGTCTGGCCCGCTTGTAATTTCAGATTCGACATCGTCTTGTCCTTCAGATGTTGGTAGTGGGGTTCAGATCAGCTTGACCAGCTGCTTGCCAAAGTTCTTGCCCTTGAGCAAACCCAAGAAGGCCTCGGGCGCACTGGCAATGCCCTGAGCAATCGACTCACGGAACTTGAGCTTGCCAGTGGCCACCAACGTGCCCAACTCCATGGTCGCCTCAGGCCAAACCTCGATGTGCTCGCTGACGATGAAACCCTCGATTTTCAGGCGGTTCACCAAGATCAGCCCTGGGTTTTGCATCGGCAACGGTTGACCGTCGTAGCCCGCGATCATTCCGCACATGGCGATGCGGCCAAAGGCATTCATGCGCAGCATCACCGCGTCCAAAATCATGCCGCCCACGTTTTCGAAATAGCCATCAATGCCCTTGGGCGTGGCTTCTTTCAAGGCGGCGTAAAAGCTGCGTGGATCCGGGTAAGCCTTGTAGTCAATGCAGGCATCAAAACCCAACTCGTCGACCACATAGCGGCACTTGTCGGCGCCACCGGCCACACCCACCACCCGGCAACCACGCAGCTTGGCCAACTGACCGACCACGCTGCCCACGGCACCGCTGGCCGCACTCACCACCACGGTCTCGCCCGGCTGAGGGTTGATGATTTTGACCAGGCCATACCAGGCGGTCACGCCCGGCATGCCGACAGATCCAAGGTAGGCCGACAGCGGGATGTGGGTGGTGTCCACCTTGTGGAGGGCCCCACGCACATTGGCATCGACCACGGCGTATTCCTGCCAGCCGCCCATGCCCAGCACCTGGTCACCCACGGCGAACTTGGGATGCTTGCTGGCCACCACCTCGCCCACCGCGCCGCCGATCATCACGGTGTTGAGCGGGTGCGGCTCGGCGTAGCTTTTGCTGTCGTTCATGCGTCCGCGCATATAGGGGTCGAGCGACAAGAAGTGCTGACGCACCACCACTTGGCCCTCGGCCAATTGATCCTGCGTGGGCACGGGGGTTTCGACCAGCTTGAAGTTATCGACGCTCGCTTCGCCTTGCGGGCGCGATGCCAACACGATTTGATGATTGAGGGTGGTCATGACAATATCTCCTGGGGGTCAATCGGAACCGTGGCCGCTCAAGAGCGGATGGGCGGTGACGTGGCGCACCTCGCGGCCCGAGACGGGCAAGGCACGTAAAAACTTGAACGTGGCGGTGGCATGCGAGCACAGCTCGTCCTGGTCATTGAGCAGGCGCCCCTCACAAAAGGCCATCTTGGGGGTGCTGTGCAGCACCGACCCCAGCGCTCTGAGTCTGCCCAGGCCTGGTCGCATGAAGGTGGTCTTCATCTCGATGGTGACCAGGGCCGGTCCGCCATCGGGCAGGTGCAGGTACAGGCTGCGGGCGGCATGGGCCATCGACACGTCCAGCATGGTCATCACCAGCCCACCGTGGGCCACGCCAAACGAGTTGGTGTGCTCGTCGTTCAGTACGAGGGAGATTTCGGCGTGTCCGCTGTCAAAGCGTTGCAGCTCACAGCCGATTTGCTCGATGAAGGGAATGCGGATCGAAAAGGGAATGGACATGGTGTGAAGGAGTTCGTGGTTAAGCGCCGGTCTGCGCACTCACGCCGCCGTCCACCGCAATGATCTGGCCCGTGATGTGCTTGCCCGCATCCGAGGCCAGCAAGAGCGTGATCCCCTTGAGGTCTTCGGCATCCCCCACGCGCAGCAGGGGCGCGTGCTTAGCGATGTTCTCCTCCCCCACCAGGTTCAAAATACCGGCCGTCATCTTGCTGGGGAAGAACCCCGGCGCAATGGCGTTGACATTGATGCCCAGGTGCCCCCACTCACAGGCCAGCGCCCGGGTGAAGTTCACCACCGCGCCTTTGCTGGTGTTGTAGGCAATGGTCTGCATGAACGGGGGATTGCCACCCAGGCCTGCAATCGAGGCCACATTGATGATGCGGCCTTTTTTGCGCTCGATCATGCTGCGCTTGGCAATGGCCTGCGACAGCAAAAAGTAGCCGCGCACATTGAGGTTCATGACCTTGTCCCAGGCCTCCAGCGGGTGGTCCTGCGCAGGCGCGCCCCAGGTGGCACCGGCGTTGTTGATGAGGATGTCCACATCGCCGATGCGCTCCAGGGTTTCATCGGCCAGCCGGGCGATGTCATCGGGCAGGCCCGCATCAGCGGCGATCCAGCGCGCATCAATGCCCGCGTCCTGCAAGCTCATCACGGCCTGCTCCAGATCGGCGGCCTTACGCGAGCTGATCACGACCTTGGCCCCGGCTTCACCCAAGGCTTGGGCCATCTGCAAGCCCAGGCCGCGCGAGCCGCCCGTGATCAAGGCGGTGCGCCCGGTCAGGTCAAAGAGTTGTTGAACGGTACGAGGTGCGGTCATGGTGAGGCCTCAGCAGGGGTAGTCGAGCACGTGCCGCGTCGCGGCCATGTCACGGATCTGCGCGACCACGCCTTGGTGATGCGGGTGCGGAACGTAGGCGGCCAAGGCTGCCGAGTCTTCAAAGGTGGACACCAACACGACGTCGACATTGGCCTCCAATCCAGCGGTTTTGATGCCGACGTCAAACTCGTGCATGCCGGGCACCAGGCCCTTGCAGCTGTCGAGCAAGGCCTTGACCTTGGGGGCGTCTTCGGGGCGCTTGAGCGTCCACATCACGATGTGTCTGAGCATGCTGTTCTCGATTAGAAGTGGGTTGAATGGGGTTGCGGTGGCCGCTCAGAACCAGTCGGCCTGGGCC
>JAZJZP010000107.1:0-1092 GCA_040389805.1 Pseudomonadota bacterium | reverse complement strand
CAGCCATGCGTCGATCTTGGGCAATTCAAACTGGAAGAAATAGTCGGCCGTGGCCAGCTTGCCCTTCAAGAAGCCCGTGCCCAGTGGGCCTTGATCCCAATCGCCCTTGGCTTGCGCCGCCTTGGCGGCCAAGGCCAGCTCCAGCCAGATCCACGCCAGCACGGTGTGGCCAAACGCTTGCAGGTAGGGCGTGGCATTGGCCAGGGCCTCTTCAGGCACCCCCGTCGACCAAGCCGCCTGGGTAGCCTGGCCGATTTTGTGCAGCGCTTGCCCCAGGGCCTTGGCGTGCGCCGCCAGCCCATCGACCAGCGCGGCTTTCTGGATGGTTTCAGTGATGCGCTCGGCCAGCACGCTCAAGGCCTTGCCGCCATTCATCACCACTTTGCGGCCCAACAGATCCAGCCCCTGGATGCCGTGGGTGCCTTCGTGGATCATGTTCAAGCGGTTGTCGCGCCAGTACTGCTCGACCGGAAAATCGCGGGTGTAGCCATAGCCCCCCAAGATCTGGATGGCCAAGCTGTTGGCCTCCTGGGCCCACTCGCTGGGCCAACTCTTGGCGATCGGGGTGAGCAACTCCAACAGCAGACGTGCCTGGTCGGTTTGCTCGGGCGTGCCGGTGTGTTCGTCGTCCACCAGTTGCGCGCACAGCAGGCCCAGGGCCAGCCCGCCTTCGGCGATGGCCTTTTGCATCATCAACATGCGCTTGACGTCGGTGTGCTCAATGATCGCAATCTGCGGGGCGCTGTGGTCCTTGCCCCCGGCGCCCATGTGGCGTCCTTGCGGGCGTTGCTTGGCGTACTCCAGCGAGGCCTCATAACCGGCATAGCCCAACATGGTCGCGCCGATGCCCACGCTGATGCGGGCTTCGTTCATCAAGGTGAACATGCACTTGAGCCCCTCGCCTGGCTTGCCGATCAAATAGCCCACCGCACCGGCCTGACCATTGACCAGGAACTTGCCCTCGCCAAAATTGAGCAGCGTGTTGACGGTGCCGCGGTAACCGCACTTGTGGTTCAGCCCGGCCAGCGCCACGTCATTGCGCTGATCCAGGATGCGGCCATCTTGCGCCACCAGCTTGCGCGGCACGATGAA
>JAZJZP010000106.1:0-4441 GCA_040389805.1 Pseudomonadota bacterium | reverse complement strand
CGGCCATCAGCCGAATACTGCGACCAGTAGCGCTTGTCCTGAGCCCCCCAGGCCGCGAGTTCGTGCGGCATCACGGTTTGCCATTGGTCGGCCGGAAAGACGATGGGGAAGCGATAGAGGTGAAGGCCGTCACCACGGTCCTCGCCATAGGTCTCCAGAATCTGCTGGGGAATCTCGGGATTGGGGAAGTCTTGCGCCCGCACAGTGAACCAGGGCACGTTGCGCGGGATCAGCGGTGACTTGAGTTGCGGCAGCGCCCCCAGGATGGCGCGCTCGATCTGGTCGAAGGACTGCCCGGCCTCAACACCCTCATCGTAAAGGCGTTGAGCCTGGGGTTGCTCCGCCGCCTTGCGGGTGAGCACCTTGATGCCTGCGCGGATCTTGCCGCCTGTGGGGATACGGGCGGGGCCTTGCCCAAGCAGGGTCGGCAGCCCTGATGCCCCACCTTGGACGGTGATGGTTGCTTTGACCATGGTGTCGCTCCTTCGTGAACATGCGATGGTTCATGCTCTCGCGACTTCATGGCGCGTCAAGTCCACATTCAGCCTGGACGTCGGTGTGACGAGCGTGACCTGGTGACATGGGCGCTGCGCTGCACACGTTGGATGCCACCGCGTACCAAGCTAAGTCACTGATAAGTCTGGGTTTCTACATTGAACCCACGCCAACCTTTGGCGGGCCTCAATTGGAGAATCCCATGCTGACCACACATAAGTTCGCCCTGATCGGAATCACCGTCGTCACAGGCTTGGCTGCGACAGCGGCCTATGCCGCCGGTCACATCGAAGAAAACATTCAGGCAATCACCCAGGCAAAACTGACCCTAGGCCAAGCCATCGCTGCCGCAGAGCAATCCACACCAGGCGGCAAGGCGACCCATGCAGATTTTGAGCGTGATCGTCAAGGGCACTGGGTGTTCACGGTCGAGGTGGCCAAGGCAGGCGAAGCACTGGACGTCATGGTCGATCCGGCCAACGGCAAGGTGCTTTCGGTTACGCGTGACCTTGAGGATCGTGAAGACAACGAAGACGAGCGCGAATGATCCCAAGCCATGTCGGAGCGCCTGTGGAATCCCTCAACAACATGCTGTTTCTGACGCTCAACGCTCAGACTGACTCGCCAGCTTGGGTGACGTGGCTCGCCCTGTTGCTCGGCGAGCACGCGATCTGGCTGGTGCCAGGCACGCTCGTGTTTGGCTGGATGCGCGGCAAACCACCCATGCGAAGGCTCATGCTTGAAGCAAGCATCGCTGGGTTGGTTGGCTTGCTGCTCAATCAGTTGATTGGCCTGACATGGTCGCATCCCCGGCCTTTTGTCATGGGGCTTGGACACACCCTGATCAGCCATGTGCCAGACAGCTCATTTCCCAGTGACCACCTCACCTTGTGGTGGTCTGTCGCCTTCAGCTTCATGTTGAATGAAGGCACACGCCGCCTCGGGATGCTGGCTGGACTGATCGGCATACCCATGGCGTGGGCCCGCATCTACCTCGGTGTTCACTTTCCCCTGGACATGCTGGGCGCCCTGTGTGTCTCGTCATCGGCGTCATGGCTGACTCACCACAAAGCAGGCGCCTTGATCACAACAGCCTTGGAGAGGCTGATGCCCATCCACCGCCGTTTGCTGGGTCCCCTCATCCGAAAGGGTTGGCTTGAGCCTTGAGCGCTGCACAGATGTACAGGTGCTAAGTCAACGCTAAGTCTGACACCACAAGATCACACCCAGTGACGCCCCGGCGCATACCTCTGCACAAACAAATCATGCTTTCAGCCTCACACACACCGACTCTGCGTCACCTGAACAAGGTCCCCATGGTGACGGCCATGTTCTGGCTCATCAAGATGATGTCCACCACCGTTGGGGAAACGGCAGCCGACTTCCTCTCAGCCGATCTGAGCTTCGGGCTGGAAGGTACCGCAATGGTCACCGGCGCCTTGCTCGCAGCGGCCTTGTTTGCCCAAATCCGCGAGCCGCGCCACATCCCGTGGCTGTACTGGGTCTCGGTGGCCTTGATCAGCGTATTTGGCACCCTGGTCACAGACATCATGACCGACACGCTGGGCATCCCCCTGTCCGCATCCACACTCGGGTTCGGGCTGGCTTTGCTGTGCACCTTTGCCATCTGGTATCAACAGGAACGCACGCTGTCCATACTGGCCATCGACAGCGTCAAACGCGAACTCTTTTACTGGGCAGCCATCTTCGTGACCTTCGCCATGGGCACGGCATCAGGCGACTGGCTTGCCGAAGGTTTGAGCCTCGGCTATCGGAATGCCACATTGCTGTTCGCAGCAGCCATTGCCGTCACGGCACTGGCCAGGTGGGTGCTCAAGGCCAATGCCATCGCCTGCTTTTGGGTGGCCTATGTCCTGACCAGGCCCTTGGGTGCCGCCTGTGGTGACCTCCTTTCACAACCCCTGGCCAATGGTGGACTGGGGCTGGGCACGGTCACCACCAGCGTCGTCTTTGCCATCGCCATCACCGGCGCCATCGCCTACCTCTCGATGAGGTCACAACAGCCCAATGGGCAGGCCTGAAGACATCACACACGCCGCGCTCAGCGTTCGAGCATCAGGCCGATGCGCACCACTGCCCCCGACCCAACATCGTCACGCCATGAACAAAGTTGCCCAAGTTACCCTTTCCTTCTGGATCATGAAGATCTGCGCCACCACGCTGGGTGAGACAGCCGGTGATCTGCTCTCGATGACATTGCATGTCGGCTACGCCATCAGCTCGATCTTGCTCATGGCCTGCTTTCTCGTCTCCCTGCTGTTCCAGATCAAGACGGACAGGTTTCACCCCCTGCTGTACTGGACGGTGATCCTGACCACCAGCACGGCGGGCACAACCATGTCGGACTTCATGGACCGCTCGCTGGGCTTGGGCTATGCGAAGGGCTCCCTACTGCTGATGTCAGGCTTGGTCCTGATATTGACCGCCTGGCGCCTGATTGAAAAATCATTGGCGGTTGACAACATCCAAACCAAACGCGCCGAGTTGCTTTACTGGGCGGCCATCCTGGTGTCCAACACCCTGGGCACGGCGCTGGGCGACTTCCTCGCCGATGACTCGGGCCTGGGCTTCATGGGTGGAGCGCTGTTGATAGGCGGCTTGATCTCTGCCGTGGCCGCAGCGAACCATTTCACGAAGGTGAACAAGGTTGCGCTTTTCTGGATCGCCTTCGTGCTGACACGTCCATTCGGCGCGACCTTCGGCGACCTCTTGACCAAACCTCTGGACAAGGGGGGACTGAATTTTGGAACCGTTGGCTCGTCCCTGGTGCTGGCCGCCTTGCTGGGTGCCTGCTTTGCGATCTCTCATGGCCACATCGGCAAGTGGCGCGCTCGCCGACTTTGAGCCCCATGCCCCGCGGCCCCACTTTCAACCGGGCCCGACATGCACTGGCCAGGACATTGCGCCTCATTCAACTGTTCTCAAACGGCTCCAGCGTGAGCGATCTCGACATACAAACATGGCAGTACCACACCCACACCGCACCCCATTTGCGTTCAGAAATTCCTTGGTCGCATTGACGTTGGCTCAATCGGCGCTTGGGTACGCCGCTGACGGCCAGACCACCACCTTGATCACAGCCATCAAGCTGGCAGAGGCCCGAGAAGCTGGCACCGCTTCCAGAGCTGAATTGTCGTGTGCTGAACAGCCGTGCGTGTATGACATCGCCATCGAAAGGAGCGATCACACCGTCGTTCAAGTGCGCATCCCAGTCAACAGCAAAATGCTCCTTGCTGAGTCAGCGCCAGGAACTGAAAAGCTTGGCGCCCCCGCACCGGCACCCTCAGCCATCACCCCAGCAGATACCGGGTTCACCAACCGAAAGGTTGAGCTCAAATTGGGGGCCGGCCAAATTGCAGGCATGGGCAATGCCATCCTTCACCCGGTCTTGACGCTGGGCATGGGGGGAGACTTCCACCTGAGAGATTTCCCACAGGTGGACACAGACTTCAATGCGTCGCTCATCGTGGGGAAAACAGAATCAACCCAAAACACAAGCAGGCCGGGGCTGCAGGAGATCCGAGGGAGCGCTCACTCCATCTACAACTTTTACAACGATCGCGGCATCTCGAAGGCCGGCGTGGGCTTGTACGTTGATTTTGCCCAGGCGCTGCGTCATCATCGCGGTATGTGCCACAGGACACCAGCAGCATCTACGCCGCTGAAGAAAACGAGTCCATCCAGCATCAACTCGACATGGGACTTGACTTTCGAATTTCCATCCACAACGACAGGGTGGCATCCAATCTGCACAATGTCATCTTCTTGTCCGGAAACCGAGTCGGTCCCAATTTGTTGACCTATCAACCTTTGTTGGGGTTCATGTGGAGCAACAAATTCCACTTCATTGGCAGTGAAACGGAGCCTGGTTTGAGCTTCCTGACAGACTTGAACTTCTACTTCGCGAAGAAGAACGGCGTCAAAG
>JAZJZP010000105.1:4576-11598 GCA_040389805.1 Pseudomonadota bacterium | reverse complement strand
CAAGGTTTTGGGCACGGTGGGCACGACCAACTCTTTCTTGGCAGCCGCTTTCTTGGCAGGCACCTTTTTGGCGGCGACCCGGGTCGAGACCTTCTTGGCAGGAGCTGCTTCAACAGCCACCTTCTTGGCGACCGTCTTTTTGGCGGCGACCTTCTTGACCGGAGACTCCAGCTCGCCAACCACCGACTTTTTGCCGGTTGCGCGTTTCTTGGCCGGTTTTTCTTCTTCCATGGACTCGGACGCCTTCACCAGCTTGGTGGTGACGGCCCTGAGCTGGACCTTGATGGGGTTCTCGCCCCAGATCTCTTCGAGCTTGTAGTACTGGCGGATGGCGGGCTGCATCACATGCACCACGGCGGCCGCGCAGTCGACAATGATCCACTCGCCACTGCCTTCGCCTTCGGTGCGCATGACCTGCAAGCCAGCCTCGCGGACCGCACTGCGGACGCTGGCGGCCAAGGCCTTGGTGTGGCGGTTGGACGTGCCAGACGCGATGATGACGCGTTCAAACAGCGGCGAAAGGTGCTCCGTGTTGAAAACCTGGATATCTTGGGCCTTGAGGTCTTCAAGGCCGTCGATGATGGCGCGTTGCAGTTTACGAATGTCCATTCAGCGGGTGGCGCGGGGCGTAGAGTTGATGGTGGGCAATATAGCGCGCCACGGCGTTTGACACCATGGTGGGCACGAGGATTTGGGGCGCGTCCCCCCGGGCCAAATGGGCACGGATGTCGGTCGAGGAAACAGTCATCGCTGGCAACGGCAGCTCCACCATGCGGTGGGGCTGAGCTGACAACTCCGGCGAAGGCTGCGGCGATTGACCTGCGCGGTTGGCCACAGCCAAGGTCACGCGCTGAATCAGTTCCAACCAACCTTGCCAAGTGTGAAAATTGGCATACTGGTCTTGGCCAATGATCAAAAACCAGCGATCGGCCAACGTGCCCAAAGACCCCTGCTCGCATTGTTGCAGGGATCTGACAGTGTCGGTAGTGTACGACGGACCGGCGCGCTTGGTTTCAATCGGGTCCACCACGAAGCGTGGCTCATGCGCAGTGGCCAGCCGAACCATCTCCAAACGGTGCTCGGCGCTGGCCAGTTGGCGCGTTTTTTGCCAAGGCTGGCCCACCGGAATCCAGCGAACCTCATCCAGATGGAGTTGCTGCAACGCCGCCGTCGCCAAGGCAACATGGGCTTGATGGACCGGGTCAAAACTCCCGCCCATCAGGCCAATGCGCCTGGGCTGGGCAGCGGGAAGTCTGTCAGACCCAGTCACGCGGGCGCAAGAAGTCAGAATACAAGCGCGCCTCGGGGGTGCCGTGCTCGGGATGCCAGTTGTAGCGCCATTTGACGATGGGCGGCATGGACATCAGGATGCTCTCGGTGCGCCCGCCCGATTGCAGACCGAACAAAGTGCCCCGGTCCCACACCAGGTTGAACTCGACGTAGCGCCCACGGCGAAACGCTTGAAAGTCACGCTCGACCTCGCCATAGGGCGTGTCGCGGCGGCGTTGCAGGATGGGCAGGTAGGCCTCAATGAAGGCATCGCCCACCGAACGGGTCAAGGCAAAACCTTGATCAAACCCCAACTCGGACAGGTCGTCGTAAAAGATGCCGCCCACGCCACGCGGTTCGTTGCGGTGCTTCAAAAAGAAGTACTCGTCACACCACTGCTTGAAGCGCGGGTGCTTGTCGTCACCAAACGGGGCCAAGGCATCACGACACACGCCGTGAAAGTGCTGAGCGTCTTCTTCAAAGCCGTAATATGGGGTGAGGTCCATGCCCCCGCCAAACCAGGCCACCACCTCGCCATTGGCCTTGTGGGCGGCCAGCATGCGCACGTTCATGTGCACGGTGGGCGCGTAGGGGTTGCGCGGGTGGAACACCAGCGACACCCCCATGGCTTCAAAAGGACAGCCGGCCAGTTCAGGCCGATGCTGGGTGGCCGAGGGCGGCAAGGTCGGGCCTTTGACGTGCGAGAAGTTGCAGCCGCCGCGCTCCAGCACGTTGCCCTCTTCGACCAAGCGCGAGCAGCCATCGCCCTGCAGGCGCTCGCCCGGCTCACGCACCCAGGCATCGCTCACAAAAGTGGCGCCATCCTCGGCCTGAAAGGCTGAAATGATCCGGTCCTGCAAGCCCAGCAGGTAGGCGCGAACAGCGTCGGTGTCCATGCTTCAGCGCGCCTTGATGGCACGCCAGCCAATGTCCTGGCGGTACTGCATGCCATCAAACTGGATGCCCAGCAAGGCTTCGTAAGCGCGCTGTTGCGCCAGCTTGGCCGAGTCGCCCAACGCCGTCACACACAACACCCGACCACCGCTGGTGCGCACCTCGCCGTCCACCATGCTGGTGCCGGCGTGGAACACCATGGCGTCGTCGGCATCGGCAGGCAGCCCGGTGATGACATCGCCCTTTTTGGGGAGCAAGGGATAACCGCCCGCAGCCATGACCACGCCCAGCGCAAAGCGGCGGTCCCATTGCAACTCCAACTGGTCCAGCGTGCCATCGGTGGCACTCAGGAACACGTCCACCAGATCGCTCTTGAGGCGCATCATGATGGGCTGCGTCTCGGGGTCGCCCATGCGGCAATTGAACTCCAGCGTCTTGGGGTTGCCGTGGGCATCAATCATCAGCCCGGCATACAAGAAGCCCGTGAACGGGATGCCGTCTTTGCCCATACCCGCCAACGTGGGCAAGATGATCTCTTGCATGGCCTTGGCGTACACATTGGGCGTGACCACCGGCGCGGGCGAATAAGCGCCCATGCCACCGGTATTGGGGCCTTCGTCACCATCGAGCAAGCGCTTGTGGTCCTGGCTGGTGGCCAGCACGGCCACGTTCTTACCATCGGCGAGCACGATGAAACTGGCTTCTTCGCCCTGCAAAAACTCTTCAATCACGACACGGGCGCCGCCCACGTTGTGCTGCACGCCCAGCCGGTTGTCTTCGCCGTCCGGCGTCAACATCCAGTCGATGGCTTCATGGGCCTCGGCCAAGGTCATGGCCACGACCACACCCTTACCCGCCGCCAGACCATCGGCCTTGATGACGATGGGGGCGCCCATCTTGTCGACATACCCGTGCGCTGCGGTGGCATCACTGCAGGTGTCGTAAGCCGCCGTCGGGATCGCATGGCGCTTCATGAAGTCCTTGGCAAACGCCTTGGAGCTCTCCAGCTGCGCTGCCGCCTTGGTCGGACCAAAAATACGCAGGCCACGGGCACGGAACTCATCCACCACACCGGCGGCCAGAGGGGCCTCGGGTCCCACCACCGTCAGTGTGATCTTTTCAGTCTCAGCGAAGTCGGCCAGAGCCTTGACATCGGTGATGGCGACATTGACCAAACGCGGATCTCGCGCGGTACCCCCGTTGCCCGGCGCCACAAAAACCTTATGGGCCTTGGGGGACTGGGCCAGTTTCCAGGCCAGGGCGTGCTCACGGCCGCCCGAGCCAATCACAAGTATGTTCATACGATCCGTCGATTCAATTCAGTTCAGCGTTGTGGAACACATCCTGAACATCGTCCAGGTCTTCCAGCGCGTCCAGCAGTTTTTGCTGGCGAGCCGCATCATCGCCCGACAACTCAATGGTGTTTTCTGCGCGCATCGTCACCTCGGCCACTTCAGCATTGAAGCCGGCTGCCGTCAATGCGTTTTTCACAGCCTCGAACTCAAGGGGTGGCGTCAACACCTCAATGGAGCCGTCTTCATGGGTGATGACATCATCCGCACCGGCTTCCAGCGCCACCTCCAGCACCTTGTCTTCGTTCAAACCTGGTGCAAAAACCAGCTGCCCGCAGTGTTTGAACTGAAACGCCACCGAACCTTCGGTGCCCAGATTGCCGCCGTATTTGCTGAACACGTGGCGCACTTCAGCCACGGTACGCACACGGTTGTCGGTCATGGTGTCCACGATGATGGCGGCGCCACCAATGCCGTAGCCTTCATAACGAATTTCTTCGTAGTGAACGCCTTCGAGGTTGCCCGTGGCCTTGTCGATATTGCGCTTGACGGTGTCGGCTGGCATATTGGCCGCCCGCGCCTTTTCAATGGCCAAACGCAGGCGCGGGTTGACCTCAATGTCACCACCACCTAGGCGTGCAGCCACGATGATTTCGCGGATCACCCGCGTCCAGACCTTGCCCCGCTTCTCGTCTTGACGACCTTTGCGGTGTTGAATATTGGCCCATTTGGAATGACCGGCCATGGTGGGGTGCTCCAGGTACGCGAATGAAAATTGCAGGGATACTGACAATGTCGGCGCCGTGACTCCGCGGAGTCAGGGGCGTGTTTTCCCGAATTTTACCTTTTCCCTCAGGAGCTGTGATCATGGCCAACCCAATTCTGCTTGCCCGCCACGGCGACATCGAGTGCCACCTGCTGCCAGAACTGGCCAATCGGCATGGATTGATCACCGGCGCCACCGGCACGGGCAAAACGATCACCTTGCAATCGCTGGCCGAGCAATTTTCAAAATTGGGCGTTCCCGTGTTCATGGCCGACGTGAAGGGTGATCTGACAGGCATCTCCCAGGCGGGCAGCATCAGCCCCAAACTGGCCAGCATCCTGAAAGAGCGCGGCCTGGATCAGCCCAAGCCCCTGGCCTGCCCGACCACGCTGTGGGACGTGTTTGGAGAGCAAGGCCACCCGGTGCGCGCCACCGTGTCCGACATGGGGCCCTTGCTGCTGGGTCGCATGCTCAACCTGAACGAGACCCAACAAGGCGTGCTGCAACTGGTCTTCAAAATCGCCGATGACAACGGCCTGTTGCTGCTGGACCTCAAAGACCTGCGCGCCATGCTGCAACACGTGGGCGACAACGCCAGCACCTTCACCACCGAATATGGCAATGTCAGCCCGGCCAGCGTGGGGGCGATCCAGCGCGGCCTGCTGCAGGTGGAAGAACAAGGCGGCGACCAGTTCTTCGGCGAGCCGATGCTCGACATCAACGACTTCATGCAGACCATTGACGGCCAGGGCGTGATCAACATCCTGGCGGCCGACAAGCTCATGAACGCGCCCCGTTTGTACGCCACCTTCCTGCTGTGGATGCTGTCGGAGCTGTTCGAAACCCTGCCCGAGGTGGGCGACCTGGACAAACCCAAGCTGGTGTTCTTCTTTGACGAGGCCCACATGCTCTTCAATGACGCGCCCAAGGCCTTGATCGAGCGCATTGAGTTGGTCGTGCGGCTGGTTCGATCCAAGGGCGTGGGCGTTTATTTTGTGACTCAGAACCCGCTGGATGTGCCCGAGACCGTGTTGGGTCAGTTGGGCAATCGGGTGCAGCACGCCTTGCGGGCCTTCACGCCGCGCGATCAAAAGGCTGTCAAGTCGGCCGCCGAGACCATGCGCGCCAACCCAGGGCTGGACATCGCCACAGCCATCACCGAACTGGCCGTGGGTGAAGCCCTGGTGAGCTGCCTGGACGAGAAAGGCCGCCCGGGGATCACTCAACGCGTGTTCGTGCTGCCGCCAGGCAGCCAGATCGGCCCCATCACACCCGCACAACGCCAAGCTTTGATGAGTAGCTCACTGGTGGCTGGCGTGTATGAAAAGGCAGTCGACCGCGAGTCGGCCTACGAAAAGCTCAAAAACCGGGCGTCCGCAAGCCCATCCCGAGACGCCGCAGCAACCAAGGCGCCCACCTCAATGCAGGAAGAAGCCGAAGCCGCCGTGCGCGGCGGCGCCAACACAACGGCGCCCGACGCCGGCGGATCATGGCTGGGAGACATGGCGGGAGGCCTGCTCAAAGGCAATGGCCGCAACGACTCGATCCTGGAAACGGTGGCCAAGTCGGCCGCCCGTACGATTGGCTCAAGCGTTGGCCGAGAGATCATCCGCGGCGTGCTGGGCTCGCTCTTGGGCGGAAGCAGCAGCCGCCGCCGTTGACCGAGGATACCCGTCGCTGCGCGACTCAGTCGTGCCAGCGACCTCGGTCACCATGGTGGCGACCATGGTCATCATCGCCACGGCGGTCGCCGCGTCCATCGCCGTACGCATACGCATCATCGCGGTGATGATGGCGGCGCCAGCCACTCCCCCAGCCCCAGCGTGGTGCCGGCTCACAACGGCGCTCAGGTTCGTACACCACGGGCTGCACTTGGTAGAACCGCCTCGACTGCTGCACCAGCACCGGTTGCTGAACGATCACAGGGCCTTGGTAGTAATACCCTGGGCCATTGGACACCACCGCGCGCACATTCCCCGGATACGCCACGGGGGCATTCACGGCAACCGACCACTGAACATCACGGGCCTGAGCGGCACCTGCCAGCAACAGCACCCCGACAACGCCCCATGTTGGGGCCGACTTCAACCAATGGCGAGCATTCATGCAAGTTCTCCTTCGCATGACGGCTGGCCCTGAGGGAACAAGCGGCACTCTCGCCGTCACCCCTTCTCAACGGCTCAGAGGGGCCCGCAGCCGACGCCCGTTGAGTAAATAAGTGTGAACCTGACCGCCCACACTCAAGCCGAAATCAATGGCTGTCGCTGCGCGCAATGGCGAGCAAATGGTCCACCTCTTCGCGGTGTTTGACCATGTTGCTGCGGTGCCAAAACCAGATCACGGCCATGGCCGCGGCCACGGCCAAACCAAAGGCCGAAATCGCACCGTAGGCTGACAAGCCCACCTTGGTCAAGCCGCTGTAGAGGCCACCCAGGACCAGGATGCAGGCCTGCTCATTGAAGTTCTGCACCGCAATCGAACGCCCCGACCCCATCAGGTTGTGTCCACGGTGTTGAAGCAGGGCATTCATGGGGACCACCAAGAACCCCGCCATGCCCCCAAGCAGCACCAAAAAAGGCACTGCCACATAAATGTCGCGGATCACATTCATGCCCAGGATGAGCAAACCCATGCCCACCCCCAAGGGGATGACCCGAGTTGCCTGGTCCAGGCGAACCTTGCTTGACGACATCACCGCACCGACGGCCGTGCCGACGGCGACCACACCGACCAAGGCCGACGCTCGGGTCGTGTCGTAACCCAAGGCCACAGCTGCCCAAGCCAGCACGATGTAGCGCAAA
>JAZJZP010000105.1:0-4566 GCA_040389805.1 Pseudomonadota bacterium | reverse complement strand
TTGCCCCAACTTATCCTTCCACAAACGGCGACTGCAATCGATGAAGTCAGCCACCAGCGTCCACAGATTGGAGGGCAGTGCCTGCAGCGGCGTTTCGGTGCGGGGAATGCGCAAATTGAACAAGGCCGCCAGCACATACAGGATCACCATGCTGGCAATCGCGGCTTCCGGCGGTGAATCCACGCCGGTATCCACCCCCGGAAAATCAAAGGCCAGCAAATGAGGCGCGATGTGCGGCCCCATCAACTGCCCACCCAACACGACGCCCAAAATGATGGACGTGATGGTCAACCCTTCGATCCAGCCATTGGCCTTGACCAATTGCGAAGGCGGCAGCAACTCGGTCAGGATGCCGTACTTGGCGGGTGAATAGGCCGCCGCCCCCAGCCCGACGATGGCATAAGCCACCAGGGGATGGCTGCCAAACAACATCATCAAACAACCCAACACCTTGATGGTGTTGGAGAAGAACATGACCTTGCCTTTGGGCAAGGCATCGGCAAAAGCACCCACAAAAGGTGCCAACACCACATAGAACAGCGCAAACATGGGCACCAAAGCGGCCCGTTGCCATTCAGCAGCACCACCGATGGTGAGCAACTGCACCGCAGCCACAAACAGTGCGTTGTCGGCCAACGAACTGAAGAACTGCGCCGCCATGATGGTGAAAAAACCTTTTTTCATACGGGGACAGTCAGTGTCGTCATGCGTTTGTTTTCAGCCTTCACCCCTACCAGACGTCGATAAAGCGGCAGGCCAAGCCGCGGGTTATAGCATGGCCACTGGCACAATCTCACCATGCCGCGCCCCTTAGAAGCCCTGATTCACGTCGATGCCCTGCACCACAACTTGCAGCGCGCCCGCTCCTTTGCCCCCGATGCCCGCATCTGGGCGGTGGTCAAAGCCAATGCCTATGGGCACGGCATCGAGCGCGTCTTTGAGGGCCTGAGAGGTGCCGATGGCTTTGCCCTGCTGGACATCGCCGAAGCCCAACGCCTGAGACAACTGGAGTGGCGTGGCCCCATCTTGCTGCTGGAAGGCGTCTTCGAATCGCGCGACCTGGAGTGGTGCTCGCGCCTGGGCCTGTGGCACGTGGTGCATTGCGACGAACAAATCGACTGGCTGGCCCAGCACAAGACCGAATGGCCGCACCGGGTGTTTTTGAAGATGAACACGGGCATGAACCGCCTGGGCTTTACCCCGCCGGCCTTTCGCAGCGCCTGGGCGCGCCTGAGCGCGCTCACCCAGGTGGATGAGGTGTCGCTGATGACGCATTTCTCGGATGCCGACGGGCCCCATGGCATCGAGCAGCAAACCGAAATTTTCAACCGCACCTGCGCCGACCTTAGCGGTGAACGTAGCCTGTGCAACAGCGCGGGCACCTTGCGCCACGCCCAGCAAGCCAGCGTGCGCGGCGACTGGATCCGGCCGGGCTTGATGCTCTATGGCGGCACACCCGACTACCCGGAGCACAGCGCCGAGCACTGGGGTTTGCAGGCGGCCATGACCCTGCGCTCCAACATCATCGGCATCCAGCACCTGCAAGCAGGCGACACCGTAGGCTACGGCAGTCGCTTCACGGCCAAGCACGCCATGCGCGTGGGCGTGGTCGCCTGTGGCTATGCCGATGGTTACCCCCGCCACGCCCCCGACGGCACCCCGGTCTTGATCGACGGGGTCCGCACGCCCATCGTGGGCCGGGTGTCGATGGACATGCTCATCGTGAACCTGAGCAACGTCCCGCAAGCCCGGGTCGGCAGCGAAGCCACCCTCTGGGGCCGAGGCCCTCCCCTGCATGGCCAGCCCACGCTGCTGCCCATTGATGAGGTGGCCCTGCACTGCGGCACGATTGGCTATGAACTGATGTGTGCACTGTCGCAGCGCGTTCCGGTGGAAGTTCAGCACCCTCACGCCTGAGCCAGGCACCATTTCGGCACAGTTTTTGCAGGCAGACGTCCCTTTACCAGGGACCTCAATGAGTTTTGCACCAGAATCACGCATGGACATCGACCACCACCGCCACCAACTGCGCATGACCTTGCTCATGACGCCCGACATGGCCAATTTTTCGGGCAATGTGCATGGCGGCACCATTTTGAAGTTGCTGGACCAGGTCGCCTACGCTTGCGCCAGCCGTTACGCAGGCTGCTACGTGCTGACCGTGTCGGTCGACAGCGTGAGTTTTCGCCAGCCCATCCATGTGGGCGAGTTGGTGACCTTCTTGGCGTCGGTCAATTTCACCGGCACCTCGTCGATGGAAATCGGCGTCAAAGTGATCGCGGAGAACATCCGCACCCAGGTGGTGCGCCACGCCAACAGCTGTTTTTTCACCATGGTCGCCGTGAACGACCAGAACAAGCCCACTCCCGTCACGCCGCTGGTGCCCGCCACGCCGGACGAATCCCGACGTTTTCACGACGCCCAACTGCGCCGCAAGCTGCGCCAGGAACTGGACCGCCGGTTCCAGTCCATCAAAGACGGCGAACCAAGCGCCTGACACTCCCTTTCATGGCCAAAGAAAAAACGAACTTCACCTGCTCGGAATGCGGTGGCATCAGCCCCAAATGGCTGGGCAAATGCCCCCACTGCAATGCCTGGAACACCCTGGAGGAGACCCGCGCCGAGGTCGCCACCAAGAATCGGATGCAGGCCCTGACCCGCGGCCTGAACGCCCCGCAACCCGTAACGACCTTGTCCGAGATCGAGGCCGCCGACATTGCCCGCACCCCCACGGGGCTGGAAGAGCTCGACCGCGTGTTGGGCGGTGGCATCGTCTCGGGCGGGGTGGTGCTGATTGGCGGCGACCCCGGCATCGGCAAATCGACCTTGCTGCTGCAAGCGCTCGATGCCCTGTCGCGCCAAATGCCCGTGCTCTATGTGACCGGCGAAGAAAGCGGTGCCCAGGTGGCCATGCGCGCCCAACGCCTGGGCCTGGATGGATCCAAAGTGCGCGTGCAGGCTGAAATCCAGCTGGAAAACATCGTCACCACGCTGGACGCCGAACGTCCCTCCTTTTGCGTGATCGACTCGATACAGACCATCTACTCAGACCAACTCACCTCGGCGCCAGGCTCAGTGGCCCAGGTGCGTGAGTGCGCCGCTCACCTGACCCGCGTGGCCAAGTCCAGCGGTTGCACCATGGTGCTGGTCGGCCATGTGACCAAAGAAGGCGCCATTGCAGGCCCACGGGTGCTGGAACACATTGTGGACACCGTGCTGTACTTTGAGGGCGACACCCACAGCAGCTTTCGCCTGGTGCGTGCCATCAAGAACCGCTTTGGGGCGGTCAACGAAATCGGCGTCTTCGCCATGACGGACAAAGGGCTCAAGGGGGTCAGCAACCCCAGCGCCATTTTCTTGTCCACCCACAGTGAGCCCGTGCCGGGCTCTTGTGTGATGGTGACCCTGGAGGGCACTCGCCCCTTGCTGGTCGAGATTCAGGCCCTGGTCGACTCCGGCGGACCCAGCCCGCGCCGCTTGAGCGTGGGCTTGGAGCGCGACCGCCTGGCCATGCTGCTGGCGGTGCTGCATCGCCACGCAGGCATGGCCTGCTCGGACCAGGATGTGTTTGTGAATGCGGTCGGCGGGGTGCGCATCAGCGAACCCGCCGCCGACTTGGCCGTGATGCTCGCCATACAAAGCAGCCTGCGCAGCAAACCGCTGCCCAAGGGCTTTTTTGCGTTTGGCGAAGTGGGTTTGGCCGGAGAGATCCGCCCGGCGCCACGCGGCCAGGAGCGCTTGAGAGAAGCCGCCAAACTGGGCTTTTCCATCGCCGTGGTGCCCAAGGCCAATGCCCCCAAAAAGGCCATTGAGGGACTGACCATCCACGCGGTTGAACGCGTTGAAGAGGCCATTGAGGTGGTGCGAGGCCTGTAGAACAAGCCTGCTGCACTCAGCGCTTGATGGCCTGCCTCAGGTTCAGCCCTGAGGCCATCAACGCCCCGAAATAGACCACACCCGCCAGGGCCAGGCAACCGGCCATCGCACCAACCCGCATCAGGGGCTGAGCACGCATCCCGATCCAGTCAATGTGGTGTGCTGCCAGCCACAGGCCGACGCCCAGCAAGGTCGTCGCACCCACCACGCGCAGCGCGAACAAGGCCCAGCCCGCCGAAGGCGTGTAGCGGCCAGCACGGCGCAGCCCGATGAACAACCAGGTGGCATTGACCAAGGACCCCAGGCCGATGGACAAGGCCAAGCCCGCATGGCCCAGCGAGGGGACGGTCACCAGGTTGAGCAACTGGGTGATGACCAGCACGGCAATGCCGATCTTCACGGGCGTGCGGATGTCTTGCGAGGCATAAAAGCCCGGCGCCAGAATCTTGACCCCCACCAGCCCCATCAGGCCCACGCCGTAGCCGGTCAGCGCCAGCACCGTCTGCTGCACGTCATGCGGGGTGAAGCGGCCATAGTGGTAGAGCACCGCCACCAAGGGCTGCGCGAACACCAGCAAGGCCACGGCACAGGGCAGAGCCAACAGCAGCACCAGTCGCAAGCCCCAGTCGAGCAAGGCCGAAAACTGCGCCCCATCGCCACCGGCCTGCGCCTTGGACAATTGCGGCAACA